>NZ_BAAGZR010000009.1:0-494574 GCF_054778255.1 Yimella radicis | reverse complement strand
AACACGCGAGATCTCATCAGCCATGCCTGATGAGTGTCCCGGATGTCACGACACTCGGGTGTCCCGAATGTCATGACATCCGGGACACCCAGAAGTCACGAGACATCACACGGCGTTCCCTCGTGCACTTCCCGTCACCTCGATGCCGGCTGTGGGCAGCCGTGGTCTTGAACAACGGTCGGACGTGGGTCGATCTCCCGGCTACGACTCGACGGTTGCGCGCACGGGTGCGCACCGAGGGGAAGCAGGAACGTCCAGCACCGCGAGCAATCGCTGACGCAGGGGACGGGCGCGGTCGGCGAACGCTCGCTGCTGGCGGACGTACTCGGCTTTCCCTTCAGGGGTCTCGACGGCTACCGGGGTGTGGCCGAGGGAGGTGACGTCGTACGGGGAGGCTCGCATGTCGAGCAGGCGGATCTCGCGCGCGAGGTCGAAGCAGTCCATCACCAGTTCGCTCGGCACGAGCGGACTGAGTTTGAAGGCCCATTTGTAGAGGTCCATGCCCGCGTGCAGGCAACCCGGCTGTTCGAAGTTCACCTGTGAATCACGTTCGAGCACAGCCGAGTTGCGAGGAACGGCGTCCGGGGTGAAGAAGCGGTAGGCGTCGAAGTGGGTGCACCGCAGATCGTGCGAATCGACCACGTCGTCAGTGCCGGCATGCCCCAGACGAAGGGGCAGTTGTGCGTGGCGCACCTCGTCCGCAGGCGTTCGGTAGGCCATCGCCCACTCGTGCATCCCGAAGCACGACAACTGCATCGGACGCTCCGATGTCACCGACAGCAGCCGGCGAGCCAACTCGAGTACCTCGCCCTTGCGCTCGATGAACGCGGGCACGTCGACGGACGCGCCCGCGTCGTCCACTCGGTAGAACGCCCAGTCGGACCGTTCCTGAGCTCCGTCCAGGACGACTCCGGCGCCCGGGTGCCACACCCGCAGCTGCGAGGGCTTGTAGGTGTAGTACTGGAACAGGAAGTCGTCGATGGGGTGCTTCAGACCGCGATCGCGACGGTGAATGTGTGCGGCGACGGAGGCGTCGACCCGCCGCTCGTGGGCGAGCGAGCGGGCTCGCCAGTAGTCCTGCGAGAGCACCTGCGCCACGCGAGCACGGTAGTGGTGTGCAAACGCAGCCGGGAAATCGGAGCCGGGAAACGTCCGACGTGGCAGAGTGAGCCAGATCACACCGCGCTAGGAGAGCACCCCCATGAAGCGTTCCATCGCACTGTCAGCAGTACTCGCCGTCGCCGGATTCACCGCCGCACCGGCCGCATCCGCCGGAGCAGACAATCCGCACGCGTCGTCCGGAACCTATGTCGCACTGGGGGATTCGCTCGCCGCCGGGTACCAACCCGGCTTGGGTGACGACAAGGACGGCGGTTACGTCGGCGGCGTGTACGCCGCCCTGCGGGACAAGTACCGCGGCGCCAAACTCGTCAACCTTGCCTGCAGCGGTGAAACCAGCACGGGCATGATCGCCGACGGCCGGTGCACCTACCCGGCCGGCCAAAGCCAGTTGGAGGCTGCCGTCGATCTGATCAGGTCTCACAAGGGCAAGGTCCGGCTGATCACGCTCAACATCGGTGCCAATGACGTCCAGCGGTGTGTGAAGGGCGGTGCTGTCGACATGCCGTGCGTCCAGGCCGGACTCACCGCCGTCGCTCGCAACCTGCCGCAGATCACCACCGCCCTCCGGGCCGCGGCCGGCGCCCAGACCCAGATCGTCGTCCTCAACTACTACAACCCGTTCCTCGCGGCCTGGGCCGCCGGCAACCCGCAACTCGCGCAACTGTCGACCATGTTGCAGGGGCAGCTCAACGCTTCGATCTCGTACGCGGCCAAGGCCGCCGACGCGAAGGTCGCCGATGTCGCGACGGAGTTCCGCAGCAACGACTCGAGCCGGCAGCCGAACGGACTGCCCACCAACGTCGCGATGATCTGCGGTTACACCTGGATGTGCAGCAAGGGCGACATCCACGCCAACGACATGGGGTACGCGCTGATGGCGGACACCGTGACCCCGCTGGTGCACGGGCCGAAGCGTCCGGCGGCACCCTCAGTAAGCTGACCCGGTGCGAATCTGCCGATACACCGATGGTGAAGACCCCTACTTCGGACTCGTCGACGGGGCGGGCGAGAAGATCGCCCAGATCAGCGGCGACCCGCTGTACACCCGGATCGAACTGACCGGAGTCACGACGACGGTCGACCGGGTGCGCCTGCTCGCACCGGTCATCCCACGGTCGAAGGTGATCGGCATCGGCCGCAACTACGCGGCCCACGCACAGGAGATGGGCGCCGAGCCGCCGAAGGAACCGATGATGTTCCTCATCCCCAACACCGCCGTCATCGGCCCGGACGACCCGGTGGTCATGCCGCCGCAGTCCGAACGGGTCGACTACGAGGGCGAAGTGGCCGTGGTCATCGGACGCATGTGCCGCGACGTGTCGCCCGAAGAGGCTGCGAAGTCGATCTTCGGCTACACCTGCGCCAACGACGTCACCGCGCGCGATCTGCAGAAGTCGGACGGTCAGTGGGCCCGGGCCAAGGGGTTCGACACGTTCTGCCCGATCGGACCGTGGATCGAGACCGACCTCGACCTCTCGGATCTGCGGGTCCGCACCCGGCTGGACGGCGAGACCGTGCAGGACGGTACGACGGCCGACATGATCCACGACGTCCCGACGCTGATCTCGTACGCATCGCAGGCGTTCACGCTCCTGCCCGGTGACGTGATCCTGACCGGCACGCCGGAAGGTATCGGTCCGGTGCAGCCTGGTCAGCGCGTCGAGGTCGAGGTGCAGGACATCGGCACGCTCGCCAACCCCTACGTGCGTCATTGAGCCGTCGGCCCGTGGTCATGCTGTGACCATTTGCACGTCGACCTGATTCGGCACTGTCCGCGACCGGCCCTAACCTGGTTCGGTGTCTGGTGCACCCATCGGGATCTTCGACAGCGGCTACGGCGGTTTGACCGTCGCGCGCGCTGTGCTCGATCAGTTGCCGCACGAATCGATCGCCTACCTCGGCGACACCGCGCGGGCACCCTACGGACCGCGTCCGATCGCGCAGACCCGTCAGTACGCGCTGCAGTGTCTCGATCGACTGGTTGCGCACGGGGTGAAGGCGCTCGTCATCGCCTGCAACACCGCGTCGGCCGCCGTGCTGCACGACGCGCGCGAACGCTACGACGTGCCGCTCGTCGAGGTGATCCGCCCCGCAGTCCGCCGCGCCGTGAGCGCCACTCGCACCGGCAGGGTCGGTGTCATCTCCACGAAGGGCACCCACCAGTCCGGTGCCTACCTGGACGCGTTCGCCGCGGCGCCCCATCTGCACGTGCGCTCGCAGCCGTGCCCGCGGTTCGTGGAGTTCGTCGAGGCCGGCATCACCGGTGGTCCCGAACTGCTCGAGGTCGCTCGCGGATACCTCGAACCACTGCAACAAGACGGCGTCGACACCGTCGTCCTGGGCTGCACCCACTACCCGTTGCTGACCGGTGTCATCTCGTACGTCATGGGTGACGGGGTGACCCTGGTGTCGTCCGCCGAGGAGACCGCCAAGGACGTCTACCGCGTGCTGGCCGATCGCGACCTGCTCGCGCCGGCATCGGACGGCATGCCCGGCCTGTCGTTCACCACGACCGGAGACCCTGAGGAGTTCCGCCGTTTGTCCAAGAGGTTCCTGGGGTTGCCGCCCGAGTTCGACGACGTGTTCGAGAACAACTTCCATCAGGTGGGAGTGACCGGATGAGGCTCACCATCATCGGCTGCTCCGGTTCCTTCGCCGGCCCGAACTCTCCGGCGTCCAGCTACCTGGTGCAGTCCGAGCACGAGGGACGCACCTGGAACCTCGTGCTCGACATGGGCTCTGGTTCGCTCGGTGCGCTACAGCGGCACATCGAACTCGACACCATCGACGCCATCGTGATCAGTCATCTGCACCCTGACCACTGCCTCGACCTGACCGGACTCTTCGTCGTCACCAAGTACCACCCGACACGTGGCCCCCTGCCGCGCGTGCCGGTCTACGGCCCGCAGGACACCGCCGCGCGCATGTCCCGCGCGAACGGAGTGACGCTCTGCGAGGCAGCCGACCCGCACGGCATGGACAGCGAATTCGATTTCCGCACATTGGTCTCGCTGGACGCGTTCCAGGTCGGTCCGTTCACGATCACTCCGCACCGGGTCAATCACCCGGTGGAGGCGTTCGGCTTCCGCATCGAGGCCGACGGCAAGGTGCTGGCCTATACCGGCGACACCGACAGCACCCCTGATCTGCTGCCCCTGCTGCGCGACGCCGACCTCGTGCTTGCCGACTCGGCGTTCTGCGAGGAGCGCGATGAGGTACGCGACATCCACCTCACCGGGCGGCGCGCGGCGGAAGCTGCCGTGGCCGCAACCGGAGTCCAACGCCTGATGCTGACCCACATCCCGGCCTGGAACGACCCGGAGGTCTGTCGCGCCCAGGCAGCGCAGGTCTGGCTCTCGAAGGTGGAGCTGGCCGTGTCTGACGAGGTTCACGACATCTGAACTGCCTTGCGTCGCGGCCGGGTTCGGGCTTGGCTGGACGCATGGTCCGTTACCCGAAACCCCTGCAGGCCGGCGACACGATCGCTGTGACAGCGCCGTCCGCCGGGTGCGAACCTCGCCACCAAGGTCGACTCGACTTCGCGCTTAAGTGGTTGCAGGACAAAGGTTTCGAGGTCATCGAGGGCAATTGTCTGCGTGGTGGCACGCAGGTCAGCGCACCCGTCGCGGAGCGCGCCGCAGAACTCAACGCCTTCCTCACCGACGCCTCGATCAGCGCGGTCGTGCCGCCGTGGGGAGGGGAGACGTCCATCGACCTGATCGACCTGCTCGACTACGACGCGATCCGTGCCGCCGAACCGACGTGGCTGGTCGGCTTCAGCGACACGAGCACGCAATTGCTCGCCCTGACCTTGCGCACCGGGCTGGCCACCCTGCACGGGCACAATCTGATGGACTCTCCGTACGACCTGCCGCAGGGATTGGCGCCGTGGTGGGTCGCGGCGGCGACGCCTGCCGGCGGCACGTTCACTCAGTACGCCGCGACCCACCGGCGTCCGCTCGGTTTCGACGACTGGGAGAAGGACCCGACTCCCACGACGATGCCGCTGACCGTGCCGACCTCGTGGAAGGTGCTGCACGGTCCCTCGTCCTTGCAGATCAGCGGACGGTTGATCGGTGGCTGTGTCGAGGTGTTGTCGCCGCTCGCCGGAACGGCGTACGGCGACGTGACGGCGTTCGGTGAGCAGCACGCGTCCGATGGTCTGCTGGTCTATCTGGAGGTCTGCGAACAGGGCGCCTACGACGTCGCCCGCGCGCTGCACGGGATGCGACTGGCCGGCTGGTTCGACAACGCCAACGCCGTGCTGCTGGGGCGCACCTCGGCTCGGGACGCGCAGTACATGAGCCAGCACGACGCCGCCATCGACGCACTCGCCCGGCTCGACATCCCGATCATCGCCGACATGGACTTCGGCCACGTGCCGCCGTACATGTCGTTCGTGAACGGCGGGCTGGCGACCGTCACGGTGGACGCCGGCCGACGGAAGATCTCGCAGACGCTGCGATGAACGCGTGATCCGCGCGGCGCTGCATGCCGTTGGGTGTCCGATGGCTCGCGTCCTAGTCTGGAGCGCATGACCGATGCCACTCCTCAGACCCGACACGACGGCCGCGCGAACGACGAACTCCGCGACATCAAGATCACCCGCAACTGGCTCGACCACGCCGAGGGCAGCGTGCTCATCGAGTTCGGCAAGACCCGGGTGCTCTGCGCCGCATCATTCACCGAAGGTGTGCCGCGTTGGCTCAAGGGCCGTGGAACCGGGTGGGTCACCGCCGAGTACGAAATGCTGCCGCGCTCGACGAACACCCGCAGTGACCGCGAATCGCGCAAGGGCAAGGTCGGCGGCCGCACACACGAGATCTCCCGGCTGATCGGACGGTCGCTGCGGGCGATCATCGACACGAAAGCGTTGGGGGAGAACACGATCGTGCTCGACTGCGACGTCCTCCAGGCGGACGGTGGTACTCGCACCGCAGCCATCACCGGGGCGTACGTGGCCCTGCAGGACGCGATCGAGGACGCCCGGGCGACGGGCCTGATCGCCAGGAACGCGCAGCCGCTCACCGGATCCATCGCCGCCATCAGCGTCGGCGTGGTGAAGGGCGTTCCGGTCCTCGACCTGGACTACCCGGAGGACTCCACCGCCGAGACGGACATGAACGTCGTGATGACCGGTGCCGGTGGCTTCGTCGAGGTGCAGGGCACTGCCGAGGGTGCACCCTTCGACCGCGACGAACTGAACGCGCTGCTCGATCTCGCCGCCAAGGGCATCGGCGACCTCACCAGTCTGCAGCAGGAAGCGCTGGACACGCCCGCCCGCGAGCGTTCACGATGAGCGACCTGGTCCTCGCGACCCGCAACGCCGGCAAGATCGCCGACCTGCAGGGGCTCATCGACTCCGAGCCCGCGCTGGACGGGCTGCGCGTGGTGGGAGTGGGAGATTTCCCCGAACTCGAGGACGTTCCGGAGACCGGGCTGACCTTCATCGAGAATGCCACCCTGAAGGCCAAGTACGCGACCGAGAAGTTGAATCTGCCTGCGGTTGCTGATGATTCAGGAATCTCGGTGGACGTGCTCGGCGGCTGTCCAGGTGTGTTCAGCGCGCGCTGGGCAGGACGTCACGGCGACGACCAGGCCAACATCGACCTGCTGCTCGCGCAGACCGCCGACGTGCCGATCGACAAGCTGATCGCTCGCTTCGAGTGTTCGGTGGTGCTCGCGATGCCGGACGGTGCGTTGCACTCTGCCACCGGGGTCGTCGACGGGCGGCTCACCCGAGAGCAGCGCGGCACCAACGGGTTCGGATACGACCCGATCTTCGAACTGCCTGACGGCCGTACGTTCGCCGAGTACACCGCAACCGAGAAGCACGCTGCCTCTCACCGCGGCCAGGCCTTCCGTGCGCTGGTGCCCACCCTCGTCCGGCTGTTCACCTGAGACGATTGCGCAGCGGGTGCGCGACCGCAGCGTGACGGCGGCATCGTCGATCCAGCATCTGCTGGGCATCGACGGCATGCCGCGGCGCTACGCCGACGACTGGGAGCGGACGGTTTCCAGCTCTTCAACCAGATCTCATCGCTTGGTGCGTATGTCCTGGCCGCGTCCACGCTGCCGTTCATCCTCGCAAGCGAGTCTGCGTCGGGGACCGAAAGTGCGCGAGGGGGGACTCGAACCCCCACACCCGAAGGCGCCAGGACCTAAACCTGGTGCGTCTGCCAATTCCGCCACTCGCGCAAGCGCACCAAGACTAGATCACCGGAATCCCTGCGTGGATTCCGCGCAGGTAGGAACATGCGTCGATCCAGGAGGTGCGCGGATTTCTGCAGGACGCGGCTCAGGCCAGCTTGAGGGCCTTCTTCAGGGACGCGACGTGGCCGGTGGCCTTGATGTTGTACTTCGCCAGTTCGACCTTGCCCTCGGGGTCGACGACGATCGTGGAGCGGATGACGCCCACGACGGTCTTGCCGTAGAGCTTCTTCTCGCCGTAGGCGCCGTACGCCTCGAGCACCGACTTGTCCTCGTCCGACAGCAGCGGGTAGGTCAGCGACTCCTGCTCCACGAACTTCTTCAGCTTGGCGACAGGGTCGGGGGAGATGCCGACTACGTCGTAGCCGGCCTCGGCCAGGCCGGCGAGGCTGTCGCGGAAGTCGCAGGCCTCCTTGGTGCAGCCGGGGGTCATCGCGGCCGGGTAGAAAAAGATC
Organism: Yimella radicis; assembly: GCF_054778255.1. NCBI lineage: Bacteria > Bacillati > Actinomycetota > Actinomycetes > Micrococcales > Dermacoccaceae > Yimella > Yimella radicis. The sequence continues at coordinate 486,787 of NZ_BAAGZR010000009.1, read as the reverse complement.
ACCAGGTGGCGTCCGCGGTAGTCCGACAGTGACACCGATCCGCCTTCGCTGGACGGCAGGGTGAAGTCGGGTGCGGGGTCCGACATTGCGAGACGAGTCATGGGGTCCTCCGAACGTACTGGCGGGTCTGTCTGCGTTATCGTCTCAGGCAGTCCACGAACCTCAAGGAGTAACCCCATGGCCGACAAGCCGGCACCGAAGAACGCCAAGGAGATCGAGGCCGAACTCCAGGCGTCCCGTCAGCGCTTGGCAAGCACCATCGACGAACTCGCCTTCCGCGCGCAGCCCAAGGAGGTTGCCAAGCGTCAGGTCGAGGGACTCAAGCTGAAGGCCAACGACATGACCCGCACCTCCGACGGCGACGTCGCCGAGGACAAGGTCGGCAAGATGGTCGGCGGAGCCGGAGCGTTCCTGCTCGTGCTCGGCCTGCTGCGCCGTCTCCGTGGCTGAGGAGCACAACCTTCCGATTCGGATGCTGCATGACCGTCTGCTCGTCAAGGCGGACGGTGAGGGCGGCGAACGGCGGTCCGGTGGCGGCATCGTCATCCCGGCCACTGCGGCGATGGGCAAGCGACTGGCCTGGGCCGAGGTCGTAGCCGTCGGGCAACACGTCCGGCAGGTGCAGCTGGGTGACCGGGTGCTGTACGACCCGGACGAGAAGGCCGAGGTCGAACTGCAGAGCCGCTCGTACATCCTGCTTCGCGAACGCGACCTGCACGCGGTTGCGGCCCAGCGGGTGGACGACGGATCGACCGGTCTCTATCTGTGAAAAATGACTGCGGGGCAACCGAATCGGTTGCCCCGCAGTCATTTCGGTTCAGGAACCGAGTACCTCGGAACGCGCGTCGATGAACGCCTGGACGCAGGTGCGCACGTCGTCCTCCGAATGGGCGGCGGACAGCTGGACGCGGATGCGGGCCTTGCCCTTCGGGACGACCGGGTAGCTGAATGCGATCACGTAGACGCCACGCTGCAACATCGCATCGGCGACCTGTGCGGCCTGGCGCGCTCCTTCCTCGCCGGGGAACATGACCGGGGTGATGGGGTGCGAGCCGGGAAGCAACTCGAAACCGGCGTCGGTCATCAGCTCACGGAACAGCTCGGTGTTGCGGCGCAGCTGCGCGCGTCCTTCGCCCGATGAGCGAGCCAGCTCCAGCGCCTTGCGCGACCCGGCGACCACCGAGGGCGCGACGGCGTTGGAGAAGAGGTACGGACGAGACCGCTGGCGCAGCAGGTCGACGATCTCCTGGTGCGCGGCGACGTAGCCACCGGAAGCGCCACCGAGGGCCTTGCCGAGGGTGCCGGTGACGATGTCGACGCGGTCGATCACGCCGCAGTGCTCGTGCGTGCCGCGTCCGCCTTTGCCGACGAAACCCACGGCGTGCGAGTCGTCCACCATGACCATCGCGCCGAACTCCTCGGCCAGGTCGCAGATCTGTTCCAGCGGCGCGTAGTAGCCGTCCATGGAGAAGACGCCGTCTGTGACGATGATCACGCGGCGCGCGTCCGCGTCCTTCGCCGCCTGCAGCTGGGTGCGCAGATCGTCCATGTCGGCGTTCTGGTAACGGAACCGCTTGGCCTTCGACAGGCGGATGCCGTCGATCAACGAGGCGTGGTTGAGCTCGTCGGAGATGATCGCGTCCTGCGCCTCGAACAACACCTCGAAGATGCCGCCGTTGGCGTCGAAGCAGGAGGAGTAGAGGATCGCGTCGTCGGTGCCGCAGAAGTCGGCCAGTTCGCGTTCGAGGTCGCGGTGCTGGGTCTGGGTGCCGCAGATGAAACGCACGCTGGCCATGCCGAAACCCCACTCGTCCAACGCTTTTCGCGCCTCAGCGACAACGTCGGGGTGGTCGGCGAGACCGAGGTAGTTGTTCGCGCAGAAATTCAGTGCCTCGCCGGCCGTGGTGGCGACGTGGGAGGACTGTGGGGTGGTCAGTTCGCGCTCGCGCTTGGTGAGTCCGGCGTCGTCGATCTCACGCAACGACGCCCTCAGCTGGTCCTTGATGGCGTACATCTCAGCTCCAATCCATGATGACCTTGCCGCAGTTGCCTGATCGGGCCGCAGCGAACGCGTCCTGCCATTGTTCGGCGGGGAAACGGTGGGTGATGACCGACTGTACGGCGCGCTTGAGTTCCGGGGAGGTCGAGAGCATCGCGCTCATCGCGTACCAGGTGTCGTACATTTCGCGGCCGTAGATGCCCTTGATCGTGAGCATGTGTGTGATGACCCGGCCCCAGTTGACAGCGAAGTCGTCACCGGGTAAGCCGAGCATCGCGATGCGTCCGCCGTGGTTCATGTTGTCGATCATCTCGGCCATTGCCTGCGCGTTGCCCGACATTTCCAGGCCGACGTCGAAGCCCTCGCGCATGCCCAGTTCGCTCTGGACGTCGGCGATCCGTTGCTGCGCCACGTTGACGACCCGGTCGGCGCCGGCGCCGCGGGCCAGTTCGAGGCGGTAGTCGGAGACGTCGGTGACCACGACGTGCCGTGCGCCGACGTGCTTGGCGATGGCGGCCGCCATCACGCCGATGGGTCCGGCGCCGGTGATGACGACGTCCTCGCCGACCATGGGGAAGGACAGTGCAGTGTGGGTGGCGTTGCCGAACGGGTCGAAGACAGCACCGAGGTCGGGGTCGATGTCGGCCGGCTGCACCCACACATTGGACGCCGGGATCACGACGTAGTCGGCGAACGCGCCGTCGCGATTGACACCGACGCTGTTGGTGCGGATGCAGACCTGTCGCCGGCCGGCGCGGCAGTTGCGACACTCGTTGCAGACCACGTGGCCCTCACCGGAGGCACGCTGCCCGACGGTCGCGCTGGCGACGTCGGGACCGATCTCGACGACCTCGCCGTAGAACTCGTGGCCGATGACCAGCGGCGGTTTCACGATCGAGGACGCCCAGTCGTCCCACTGCTGCAGGTGCAGGTCGGTGCCGCACAAACCTGCTCGCAGCACCCGGATCTTCACCTCGCCGGGGCCGACGGTGGGTTCGGGAACGTCGATGAGTTCGAGTCCGGGGGCTGCCGATGTCTTGGCCAATGCACGCACGTTCGGCCATCTTGCCAGGAGGTGTGATGAAGACAACAGCGGCGCGTCGTGGGTGTCCATGCACACTCGCGGCGTGGGCGAATAACGACGAAGGCCAGGCAGATTGCCTGGCCTTCGTGACTGGTGCGCCATCAGGGACTCGAACCCCAAACCCGCTGATTAAGAGTCAGCTGCTCTGCCAATTGAGCTAATGGCGCAACGAGGAAGAATATTACCCCACGGTCCGGGCAAGTGTGAAATCGGTTGAGCGCGGCCGGTTGCGAGCGCGCGCTCGCCGTGTCGCGACGAAGTGCCACCGGGCGCGAATGCCCGCGCGGCCCCGATTCTCGGTAGGTTCCCTGGTAGTAACTGTCTGCCTTGGAGGACCTGAAAACCCATGACCGTCCTGCACGACGAAGTGATTGACCGGCCGTTCGACGAACCCCCGGAGTCACCCGCCAAGCCCGACTGGAAGGTCGCGTTCGGGCGCGCTCGATCCAAGTTCTCCCAGGACCAGTGCACCGACGTCGCGGCTGCCCTGACCTACTACTCGATGCAATCGCTGTTCCCCGGACTCATCGCCGTCATCTCGCTGCTGAATATCTTCGGCGACGGCAAGGAGACGACGAACAAGCTGGTGGAGTCGATCGGTCGCATCATCGGCAAGAGCCCGAGCGAGTTGTCGACGGTCACCACGTTCATCGACAATGTCCAGGCCACCCCCGGCGGTGGACTCGCCCTGTTCATCGGTATCGCCGGTGCGTTGTGGTCGGCGTCGGGTTACGTCGGCGCTTTCAGCCGGGCCCTCAACAAGATCTACGCGGTCGACGAGGGTCGTTCGTTCGTGAAGTTGAAGGGCACGCTGCTGCTCATCACGGCGATCGAGATCATCCTCATCGTGCTGGTGGCTCTTTCTCTCGTGCTGAGCGGCGGGGTGGCCGAGGAAGTCGGTAACGCGATCGGCCTGGGCAGCACTGCAGTCTTCGTGTGGGATTTGGTCAAGTGGCCATTCGTCGCTCTGGTCGTCATCGGCATCATCTCGATGCTGTACCGCGCCACGCCGAACGTGCGCAAGGCCAAGGGCAGACTGTTCAGCTCCGGCGCGATGGTCGGTTTCATCGTCTGGGTGCTCGCCTCGATCGCACTCGTCATGTACATCGGCTTCACCCAGGGAGCGAGCTACCAGAAGACCTACGGTGCGTTCGCCGCCGCCATCATCCTGTTGTTGTGGCTGTGGATCACCAACCTCGCGATGCTCTTCGGTGCCGAACTCGACGCCGAACTGCTGCGCACCCGTCAGTTGAAGTCCGGGCTCCCGGCCGAACGCCTGATCCTGCTGCCGGCCCGCGACACCGACGGCATCGACAAGAAGATCGAGAAGGACGAGAAGCAGGTCGCCGACGCGATCGAGCTGCGAGTGAACTCCGGAGGAAGCATGGACGCCTACACCGGCCGTGACAATGCCGAGACCGCCACCGCGCGCGACTTCGGGCTGGCGATGGGTCCGAGCCAGCACGGCAAGGTGGGCAACGGCTCGGCGCCGGTCGACCGTGAGCCGGCTACCGTCCTGACGCGACCCACGCGCACCCGTGAGTCGATGCCGACCGACCCGAACGACGCCGCCGTCTACGTCCAGAACTCCCGTGACTCCCGTCGCGAGGAAGCGTTGATCGCCGCCGCGCAGGAGCGCAAGGTGCGTGAACGTAAGACCGCGCAGGAGGCGAAGGTCAAGAAGAAGCAGGCCGAGAAGGAGAAGGAGCGGCGCGAACTGGAGAAGGCGCACAAGGACGCCTTGCCGTTGGCCAAGGAGTGGGAGGCGGTGGACGCCGTGCGCGCGCAGTTCGCCCCGCGTCCGAGTGCCGAGCGCGACCGCATCCTGGCCGAGCGCGAGTCCCGTCGTCAGGCTTTCAAGGTGGAGCAGGCTGAGGCGAACGCAGCCAGGGCACAGGAGGCACGCGAGAAGAAGGCGTTCGAACCGACCGCCGAGAGCAAGGCGTTCGTTCCGGGTGAGGCGGAAGGGCCGCAGGGTGCGCCCCCGGCGCCGAGCGTGCTGGAACAGCAGGTCGCCACGGAGCGGGAGAAGCGACGCAACGACTGGTACGCCGCTCGCGGACTCTGACCGCGACAGGCACGAAGAAGGCCCGGTGACGATTCGTCACCGGGCCTTCTCATATGGGGTGAGTGACGGGACTTGAACCCGCGACCACCGCGACCACAACGCGGTGCTCTACCAGCTGAGCTACACCCACCATGCAGATGCCGCCTACGTGAGGCAGCGCGGACTATCCTACCTGCTCTCGGACAGTGCTTCTGACCAACCCCGGCTCAGCCGGATGTGGTCTCGCTTTCGTTCCCGACGACGTGCTTGGCGGCCAGCGCGCGGGCCGTCTTGGAGTCTGGCCCGGGCTGGGGCACGAACACCGCCTCGCGGTAGTAGCGCAGTTCGGCGATGGACTCGGTGATGTCGGCCAGGGCGCGGTGACCGCCGCCCTTCTTCGGCGCGTTGAAGTACGCGCGGGGATACCAGCGACGCGACAACTCCTTGATCGATGACACGTCGATGAGGCGGTAGTGCAGGTGGGCGGTCAGTTCCGGCATGTCGCGGGCCAGGAACGCACGGTCCGTGGCCACGGAGTTGCCGCCGAGCGGCCACTTGCCGGCTTCCGGGGCGTGCTGGCGGATGTACTCCAGCACCTGCTGCTCGGCTTCGGCCGTCGTCACGCCTTGGTCGAGTTCGTCGAGCAGCCCACTGCTGGTGTGCATGTCGCGGACGAACTCGTTCATCTGCTCGAGCGCGGTCGGCTCGGGCTTGATGAGGACGTCGATGCCGTCACCGATCTGGTTCAGCTCGAAGTCGGTGATCAGTACCGCGACCTCGATCAGGGCGTCCGCCTCGAGGTCGAGGCCGGTCATCTCGCAATCGATCCAGATGATGCGTTCGTTGCTCGTCTTGTCCTCACTCACACCCTGCAGCCTAGAGCCGCACGAAGCCGATCGTCGGTAGGGTCTTCGCCATGGGGATCCCACCGGACAGTGTCCGGACGCTGTCCAGAGCGCAGCTCGCACACCTCAACGGACGGCGTCCGCTGCTGCGTCGCGCCATCTCCTGGACCATCGGGATCGTCTTCTTCGGGCTCTGCCTCGCTGTGGTTCTGGCGAGTCTGCACGCTCAATCCGGGCTGACCGCAACGGTTCTGGGCATCGCGACAGGTTTTGTGGTGCTGGGCATCGTCGTACCGGTCTTCCTGTGGCTCGACCGGTTCGAACCCGAGCCGTGGGGAATGCTGCTGTTCGCGTTCCTGTGGGGGGCGTGCGTCGCGACGGTCGGTGCCGCACTGCTCAACGACATCGGTGGCTACCTGATCGGGGCGACGGCGGAGAACAACGCTCCGGTCGCCATTTTCGTCGCTCCGCCGGTCGAGGAGGCCCTCAAGGGTCTGGCACTCATCCTGCTGATCGTGTTCCGCCGCAAGGAGATCGACGGCATCGTCGACGGAATGGTCTACGCCGGCCTGTGTGCGGCCGGCTTCGCGTTCGTCGAGGACATTGTCTACCTCGCCAACGGCTATGCCGACTCCGGTGAAGAGGGCCTGTTCGGCACGTTCATCGTCCGGGTGTTGATGAGTCCGTTCGCACATCCAATGTTCACCATCTGCATCGGGATCGGCGTGGGGATCGCGGCCACATCCCGCGGATTCGCCATGCGCGTCCTGCCGCCGCTCATCGGCTTCGTCTGCGCCGTCATGTTGCACATGGGATGGAACGCGCTCGCGATCCTCGCCGAAGAGGGCTGGCTGCTCACCTACGTCCTGGTGCAGGTGCCGCTGTTCTGTTCATTCGTGGCTCTGTTGGTGATCGCCCGGCGCCGGGAGTCGGCCAAGATCGGCGAGCAGCTGTCGGGATACGTCGACAGTTCGTGGCTGTCTCCGCCCGAGGTACGGATGCTCGCGTCCATGTCGGAGCGCCGGTACGCGCGTGCCTGGGCGAAGTCCCACGGTGGCAAAACGCTCGAACTCCAGATGGAGCAGTTCCAGGACATCGCGAGCGAACTGGCCATGCTGCGCGCCCGGATCAACCGCGGCGACCACGGACCCGACTCGTTCGCACGTGAACACAAGCTGCTCGAAGCGCTGTGGATGTTGCGTCGCCCGTTCCTCGGCACACCGCTCTACCGGCACTACGAGTGGACGCCGATCGGTCGCCCGCCGATGCGCACCCCGCTGCGCTGACCGCGTCCACCGGCGGGTCGGTCTAGACTTCCCGCCGTTGCCCCCTTAGCTCAGCTGGATAGAGCAAGGGCCTTCTAATCCCTAGGTCGCAGGTTCGAGTCCTGCAGGGGGCGCCATCCGCAGGTTGGTCCATCGGTGTGGGCGTCCGGGGTCGCAGCGGACTCTAGACTCCTACCCGTGAGTCAAGTCCCTGATCCGTCCCGATTGCCTGCCGCTCTCGACCAACTGCGAGCAGCCGTCGAAGGTACGCACTTCCCGTTGGAGACCCCGCGTGCCGAGCAGGCCCGTGCCGGTCGTGGTGATCTGCTGAATCAGTTGCGCGACTACATCATTCCGCGCGCCAACTCCCTCGACGCGCCCTTGCTGGCGGTCGTCGGTGGGTCTACCGGCGCGGGCAAGTCGACCCTCGTCAACTCGATCGTGGGGGAGACCGTGACGACGCCCGGCGTGCTGCGACCCACCACGCGTGCATCGACGCTCATCCACCACCCCGACGACGCGCACTGGTTCACCACCAAGCGGATCCTGCCCGAGCTGGCCCGGCTGACCGGCGACTCCGCCGGAGCTCACGACCCGAACACGCTGCGACTTGTCGCCAGCGTTTCGGTGCCGCGCGGACTCGCGCTGCTGGATGCGCCCGACATCGACTCGGTCGTGTCCGCGAACCGTGACCTGGCCAGGCAGCTGCTCAGTGCCGCCGACCTCTGGATCTTCGTCACCACCGCCACCCGCTACGCCGACGCCGTGCCGTGGGAGTTGCTGCAGCAGGCGATCCACCGCGGGACGTCGGTAGCGGTCGTGCTCGACCGGGTGCCGATGGACGCGATGGAGGAGGTGCGTGCCGACCTCGCCGGGATGCTGATGGAGCGCGGACTCGGTCAGTCGCCGGTCTTCGCCGTTGCGGAGTCGACGTTGTCCAAGACCGGCATGCTTCCGGTCAGCGAGGTGACTCGCATCCGCGGGTGGCTGAGCTCCCTCGCTGCCGATGCTCACGCCCGTAGCATCGTCATCCGACGCACGCTCGACGGCGCGCTGGATTCCTTGAACGAACGCGGTCGGTCATTGCAGTCGCTGTCGCAGGAACAGCGTTCTGCCGCAGACGAATTGCGTCAGGCTCCGCAGCAGGCGTACTCCGCAGCGCTCGATGGCGTGAAGGAAGGCGTCCAGGACGGTTCGTTGCTGCGTGGCGAGGTGCTCGCGCGTTGGCAGGAGTTCGTCGGCACGGGAGAACTGCTGCGCCAGCTCGAAGCAGGCGTCGGGCGCATGCGAGACCGGGTCGTCGGAGCACTGCGTGGACGCGGGCGTGCCGAACCCGCCGAGAACCTCGGCGAGGCCTTGCATTCCGGCGTCGCAGCCCTGCTGGTCAACCACGCGGAGACCGCGGCGATCACCTCGGCGCGGGCTTGGCGCACCACTCCCGGCGGGGCGCCGATCATCGAGAAGTATCGCGAACTGGGCTCTGCTTCAAAGGGATTCGGAGAACAGGTGGAGCGTGCGGTTCGCGACTGGCAGGGCGACGTGATGGACATGGTGCGTGAAGAAGCAGGTTCGCGGCGCACCACCGCACGGTTCCTCGCCTTCGGTGTCAACGGCATTGCAGTCATGCTCATGCTCATCTCGTTCTCCGCGACCGCCGGCCTGACCGGGGCCGAGGTCGGCATCGCCGGTGGATCGGCGGTGCTCGCGCAGCGACTGCTCGAAGCGATCTTCGGTGATCAGGCGGTGCGCACGCTCAGCGCGAAGGCGCGTCGCCTGCTCCTGGAGCGCACCACAGAACTCTTCGAGGCCGAGGAGCAGCGGTTCGAGAAAGTGCTGTCGGATGAGATCGGCCAGGCGTCCACGGACGACCGGATCGGCCCGGCGCTCGCGGCAGTGAAGGCGGCACGATGAGCCCCGATCTGTTCAAGCGGAAGTCTGGCGGAGTCGTCAGCAACGACGCGCTGCAGCAGCGTGGCAAGGCGCTGGAGACAGCGATCGAGCACGGCGGTGAGCGACTCCCGGCGTCCAATGTCGCGGTTGTTCGCGACCTGGAGCGCAAGGTCGCCGAACGCAGTGGCATTGCCGGTGGACGCACGGTCGTCGCACTTGCCGGAGCGACCGGAAGCGGCAAGTCCAGCCTGTTCAATGCGCTTGTCGGCGAACCGGTTTCGAGGATCGGTGCACGGCGTCCGACCACCTCTCAGGCCGCCGCTGCGGTCTGGGGGGAGGAGCCGTCCGGTCCGCTGCTCGACTGGGTCGGGGTGGGAGCCCGGCACCAGGTGCCGCTCGCCGCACCGACCACCGGGGCGCTCGACGGTCTCGTGCTGCTCGATCTTCCCGACTTCGACTCCAACGTCATCGCGCACCGGCACGAGGCCGACCGCGTCCTGAAGCTGTCGGATGTCTTCATCTGGGTCACCGACCCGCAGAAGTACGCCGACGCCGTCCTGCACGACGACTACATCCGCACGATGGCCGGCCACGCGGCGGTGACGATCGTCGTCCTCAATCAGATCGACCGGCTTACCCGCGAGGCGGCCAAGGCCTGCATCGCCGACCTGGAGAAGCTGCTGGAGCGTGATGGTCTGAGCGGGGTGAAGGTGCTCGCCACCTCGGCCGCCCAGGGCATCGGCCTGGACGAGCTGCGCACCACCCTGGGAAAGGTCGTCGCCCACCGCAATGCCGCCAACCAGCGGCTGGCGGCCGACCTGCGTGTGCAGGCGGTCGAGTTGCGCAAGCACGTCGCCGACACCGAGCCCGAACTCGGGCGCAAAACGGGTGACGAACTCACCGATGCCCTCGCCAAGGCCGCGGCCGTGCCGGTCATCGGTCAGGCTGTCGAACGCGATTACCGGCAGCGCGCTGCCGCGCACGGCGGGTGGCCGTTCACCCGGTGGGCCAACAAGTTCCGCCCGGCGCCGCTTTCTCGCCTGGGCCTGGACAAGGTCGCCTCGCAGCTGACCCGGTCCGAGGGGCAGCGTGCTCTCGGCCGTTCCTCGCTGCCGCCCGCCTCGCCGGCGGCTCTGGCGGCGGTGGACCTGGCGACTCGCCGGCTCGGTGAGCGGGCCGCCGAGGGGCTCCCGCAGTCTTGGGCGGACGCGGTGTACGACGCCGCGCCGCCGCAGAACGACGACCTGCGCGACTCGCTCGACCAGGCGGTGATGGGTACCAAGCTGCGCGATCGTGACCCGGTCTGGTGGACCGTGTTCTCGATGCTGCAGTGGCTCTTTGCGGCGGTCGCCCTCGCCGGTCTGCTGTGGCTGCTGCTGCTGGCAGGTCTTGGCTTTGCTCAGATTCAGCTCGATGTGCCCACGTGGGGCTGGATCCCGATCCCGGTGCTCATGCTCGCGGGCGGGCTCCTGCTCGGGCTGTTGCTTGCGGTGCTCTCGCGTTTCCTCGCCGCCAAGGGCGGACGTCGTCGGCGCGCTGCCGCCGAACGCCGCCTGCGCGACGCAGTGTCCGAGGTCGGTGAGATCAAGTTGGTGGCGCCCGTGCGAGCCGTGCTCGCCGAGCACCGGGCGACTCGCGAGGCGCTCGACCAGGCGGCACGCTGAGTTCTCCACAGCCCACGATCGAGGCCGCCGTCGTCCACACCCGGACGGCGGCGACTTTCGCATCCCCGCGCCCGGGACGAAAGTTCGACCAGGCCGAACGGTCGGCCGGCAACCCTCGAAGGGGAGAACCATGGGCAACCACGCAACTGTCACCATCACCGGCAACCTCACCGCCGACCCGCAGGTGCACGACTTCGACAGCGGATCGCGCAAGGCGAGGTTCGCCGTCGCTTGTACTCCGTCGACCCGTGACAAGGAGACGGGCGGGTACCGCGACCTGTCGACCACGTTCTACGACGTCGACTGCTGGAACCACCTCGCGCAGAACGTCATGAGTTCACTGCACAAGGGCGACCCGGTGATCGTCACCGGTCGAATCAGTGTCGACTCCTGGCAGGGCCAGGACGGCGGCCAGCGGCAGAAGGTCGTCGTCACCGCGTCCACCGTCGGGCATGACCTCAGCCGCGGCACCGCCCAGTTCCGACGTCCCCAGCGGGAGGAGCCAAGCGAGGTCGGACAGGAGCAGATGCAGCGCGAGGGCGTGCCGGCCTGACCACGGGTGCGGCGTTCGATTGGGAGGGCGCCGCGCCCACCGATAGCCTGACGGGCATGGCTGAGTTCATTTACACCATGACCAAGGCGCGCAAAGCCGTCGGCGACAAGGTCATCCTCGACGACGTGAGCATGTCGTTCTTCCCCGGCGCCAAGATCGGCGTCGTCGGCCCGAACGGCGCGGGCAAATCGACCATTTTGAAGATCATGGCCGGACTCGACCAACCGTCCAACGGCGAGGCTCGTCTGTCGCCCGGTTACAGCGTCGGCATCCTGTTGCAGGAACCGCCGTTGAACGAGGAGAAGGACGTTCGCGGCAACGTCGAAGAAGGCATGGGTCAGATCAAGAAGGATCTCGACCGCTTCAACGAGATCTCCGAGGAGATGGCCCAGCCCGACGCCGACTTCGACTCCCTCATGGAGGAGATGGGCAAGCTCCAGGAGAAGATCGACAACGCCGACGCCTGGGATCTCGACTCCCAGATCGAGCAGGCGATGGACGCCCTGCGCTGCCCGCCGCCGGACGCTGACGTGACCGTGCTCTCCGGTGGTGAGCGTCGCCGCGTGGCACTGTGCAAGCTGCTGCTGTCCAAGCCCGACCTGCTGCTGCTCGACGAGCCCACCAACCACCTTGACGCCGAGTCGGTCACCTGGCTGGAACAGCACCTTGAGGCCTACCACGGTGCCGTTCTCGCCGTGACTCACGATCGGTACTTCCTCGACAACGTTGCGCAGTGGATCTGTGAGGTCGACCGCGGTCGCCTCTACCCCTACGAGGGCAACTACTCCACCTACCTGGAGAAGAAGCAGGAACGCCTGCAGGTGCAGGGCAAGAAGGACGCCAAGCTCGCCAAGCGTCTGAAGAACGAACTCGAGTGGGTCCGCTCGAACGCCAAGGCTCGCCAGACCAAGAGCAAGGCTCGTCTGGCGCGCTACGAGGAGATGGCGGCCGAGGCCGACCGCACTCGCAAGCTCGACTTCGAGGAGATCCAGATCCCGCCGGGCCCGCGACTGGGTGCACAGGTGATCGAGGTCAAGAACCTCAAGAAGGGCTTCGGCGACCGCACTCTCATCGATGGACTGTCGTTCACGTTGCCCCGCAACGGAATCGTCGGCGTCATCGGTCCGAACGGTGTCGGAAAGACCACCCTGTTCAAGACGATCGTCGGCCTCGAGGAGCCGGACGGCGGAGAGGTGAAGGTCGGCGACACCGTCAACATCTCCTACGTCGACCAGAGCCGCGGCGGCATCGATTCGGAGAAGACCCTGTGGGAGGTCGTCTCCGACGGGCTCGACCACATCCAGGTCGGTCAGGTCGAGATCCCGTCGCGTGCGTACGTGTCGCAGTTCGGTTTCAAGGGCCCCGACCAGCAGAAGAAGGCCGGCGTGCTCTCCGGTGGTGAGCGCAACCGCCTCAACCTGGCGTTGACCCTCAAGCAGGGCGGCAACCTGTTGCTGCTCGACGAGCCGACCAACGACCTGGACGTCGAGACCCTCGGTTCGCTTGAGAACGCGCTGCTCGACTTCCCGGGCTGCGCCGTGGTCATCAGCCACGACCGGTGGTTCCTCGACCGCGTCGCGACGCACATCCTTGCCTACGAAGGCGATGAGGTGAACCCGGCCAAGTGGTACTGGTTCGAGGGCAACTTCGACTCCTACGAGGAGAACAAGATCGAGCGCCTCGGTGCCGAGGCGGCGCGTCCGCACCGCGTCACTTACCGCAAGCTGACGCGCGACTGACCTCGAGTCAGCACAACGCGCGCCCCGGAACCACACGGTTCCGGGGCGCTCGTTTCGTTCGGGGTAGGTTCGTGGCCGTGAGACTTCCCATCGGATCGACCGACGTCACGCCCAGTGGTGGAACGATCACTCTGATCGGACGCCGCGGCGAGGGGTGGGAGCCGATCGTCGCTGATCCGATCCCGGTGGCGGAGGCGATCGAGTTGTGCCGCGCCGAGGCGGACGTGCGAGACCGCACCGGGACCGTTCTCGTGGTGGACGACGGAACGAGCAAACGATTCCCGTTCGGCCAGGAGATCACTTGGCACTACAGCCGCAGCATCGACACAGCCCGGGTCGTCGCGGACGATGCCGACTCCCTCGTCGCATGGATCCCTAGCGGCGCCGCCGGTCTTGCCGCCGTCGGAATCGACGACCGCCGGGCGCGGGAGGTCCCCATCGAGCAACGGTTCACGTTGCCGTGGAAGATGGCCGAGCGGTCCTGGACAGGACACGGTGTGCTGCGGGTTGCGCCGGTCGGGATGCCCTGGTCGGTGTGGTATTTCTGGTCGGGCGAGGGGCAGTTCGATGGCTGGTACGTCAATCTGGAACTCCCGCATTCCCGTCCGGTCACCGGTGAAGATCGAACGCATTCGTCCGACCTCGTTCTCGACCTGTGGGTCGACGCCGGACGGGACGGCACGCAGGACGTCTGGCTCAAGGACGCAGACGAACTCGACGCCGCCGTGGCCCAAGGCCGCTACACACCCGAGCAGGCCCACGCCGTCCGATCGATCGGCGAACACGCAGTGCGCACGATGATCGAGCCATCGTCCGCACCTCTGTCCCAGCCTTGGCACGTCTGGCTGCCGCCGGAAGAACTCGATCGGCCGTTGCTGCTCCCTGACACCGAGATCGTCCGTCGCACAAGGGAACTGACTGGCTGAGCCGGCGAATCAGCCCAGTTCGTCGAAGGACGGCGGGTAGACGACCCTTCCCTGCAGTGACATGTCCTCCGGGTCGTACCTGCTCAGGAGGTAGACCTGGGCGGCCTCGTGGGGAGCCCAGTCCGGAATCGGGAGCGACAGTCCGTGATCGCCGGCGAAGACAAACCCGCGCTTGCCGTAGAAGGACGGGGATCCTTCGAGCACGACCAGCGGCTCGCCCGCCTCATCGGCGGCCTGGATAGCAGCCGTGATCAACGCCGAACCGATGCCGTGCTTCTGGTGGGACGGCAGGACGGCGAGCGGCGAGAGCATGAGGATCTCGCGATCCCCGTGTTCGCCACGGACCCAGCAACCGTCGATCATGACGTGGCCGACGATCTGGTCATCCTCGACCGCGACCAGCGCCATGTCAGGTCGGTACTCGCTACCGGCGCGGATGCGATCGACCAGGTCGGCCTCGGCATGCGACTCGAATGCCTCGGTCACGACCTTCCGGATCGCGGGGAAGTCGGCTGGGGTCTCGGGTCGGATGATCATTGTCGAACTCCTTTGAGCCAGAATCGCTTTCGAGTCATTGTGATCAGTCCGCCGGAACTTCGTCGGTGGAGGTCGAGCAGTCGATCCTGGTACCGGTCGACGCTGAAGTCGTCGGGTGTCTCCCATGGCACGAGTTGCAGGTAGGCGAGCAGCGCAGCGACATCTTCGAAGGTGTAGACGCCGACGTGTTCGGCCCCGTCGACCGCCGAGAAGCCGGCGTCCTGCAGTTCTTCTCGGAACTGTGCGAAGTTCACGTGGGGGAGGGCTGCAGCCTGGCCGAACCACCCGCCGATCTCCGCGCACTCGTCGCCGCCGACCTGCTGGGTCAGCACGGTGCCGCCCGGCGCAATCACGCGTGCCAACTCATGAGGCGAGTACGACTCGTGGCGGTTGAGGACCAAGTCGAAACGGTCGTCGGCGAACGGCATTCGCACCGAGTCGACGTCCTCGTCCGGCGCGCCGTACTCGATGACCTCGATGCCGTGCGGGGCGAGATTGCGCTGTGCGACAGAGATATTCGGCTGCCAACCCTCAGTAGCGGTGGTGTCGATGGGAAGAAGAGCGGCGAACCGGAGGAGGTACTCGCCACCGCCGGTCCCCATGTCGAGTACGTGCTGAGCACAGCTCAGAGCCTGCCGGTACTGAGCGTCGAGATCCCACGGCTCCTGCGACTGCGACATCCGGTCGTCCAAGGACGAGAAGTCCCAGCCCTCGGGTTGTTCGCGTTCTTCGGCTCGCCAGCGCTCCAGCAGCTGTCCATCCACGGACACTGTCTATCAACCGCTGCCCCGGGCAGCGACCGATATTTGGACGAAGAGCGCACGTCTCGGTTGAATTCCTTCCCTTGCGCGCCCGGCCGAAACCGAGGTGACGGAGGTTGTCGGTGGTCCCGCCTAGAGTCTTCGTATGAGCATCAGCTACGAGTTCTACGAACCGGAGTCTCCGGTGGAATTCGTTCTGCTGGAATCGATCTCGGCTCACAAGCAGCGCTTGTTGAACCAGCTTCTGAACGCTTTGGGGTCACCCGCGGAGATGCTGACGTTCGCGAACCGGATCTCCCGGGAAGCATTCCACCGGCTCGAGACCGACGCCGTGCGCAACACCGGGTCCATCGCCACCGCTCGGCCTGTCGATGTCGATGACCATCGCATGCTCGAGAAAGCAGTGACCGGTTCCACCCAGTTGGCATCGATCTCCCAAGCCGTGCAGGCCATGGCCATGGCCAGGTACGCAGCGATCGATGAAGAGCTGGTCGATTCCGACACCGGGGTCACCGCCAAGGTCGAACACCCGCTCGGACACCAAGCGCCATTCGCCGACACCGACCTGGCGGCTGCCTGTCAGATGGCTCCCCGCACTGCGTCGAGCAAGATGAGCAACTCCATCGATGCATGCACCAAAACGCCCGGTCTGTTGGCGGCCGCGGTCGAGGGTTCAATCCCGTACTGGAAAGTCAGCCTCGTTGCCTCAGAATTGGTGAGCGCCTCACCCGAAACCTCTCACCGGGTCGAGCAGCACCTGCTCGACACGAAAGGCTTCGACAGCTGGGGTTACCTGAAGGTGAAGACCGCCGCGCGGGCGCTGGTGACCCAGTGGGAAGAGGAAGCCGCGAAGAAGACCCGCCAGAAGGAAGCCAAAGAAGCCACCGGTGTGTGGGTGCGTCCCTCCGACATTGCCGGGATGGCCGAGCTGTGCGCCGTCGGGCCGGCCGACCAGATCGCCCGCATCTACGGAGCCGTGGACCAACTCGCTGACCAACGCGGCAAGAACCCGACCGCAAGTGAGGGCAGCGAGACCGGTGAGTCGAAGCCGACGCTCGCGCAACTGCGCCTCGGCGCGTTGCACGACCTCGTCACCCAAGGTGCTCACGTCAGCTACCAGGTCGTGATTCAGGTCCCTGTCGTGCGCGAGGAACGTGAGGAACAGGCCGCCACGGCTGCAACGAAACGTGCCACCGACGACCCGGAACACGAGCCCGAGGCGTCCCCGGACGACGGGTCACCACCACCCGGACAGTCCACCTCATCACCGCGAGGCCCGGACGACGACTTT
The DNA here is from genome assembly GCF_054778255.1 of Yimella radicis. Taxonomy (NCBI): domain Bacteria; kingdom Bacillati; phylum Actinomycetota; class Actinomycetes; order Micrococcales; family Dermacoccaceae; genus Yimella; species Yimella radicis. Next base: position 470,186 of record NZ_BAAGZR010000009.1, on the reverse strand, counting down.
GAATTCGCTTCAGAAACAGGTGAAACCGCCCGGGCGTACAAAGCCGGTTGGGCACGGATCGCCGGGATCGGGTTCATCCCACCCGAAGTCCTCGATGCACTGATCGAGCAGGTCGGTTGCCGCCTCACCCGGGCACTGGTCGACGCCGACACCGGAGTCACCTGTGAAACCTCGACAACCGCGTACGAGCCCACGCCGCGGATCAGGGAGTTCGTGCAACAACGCGACCAGACCTGCCGGTTCCCCATGTGCACCCGCGCCGCCATCAGGTGCGACATCGACCACGTCATCGAATCGCCCCAAGGGCCGACTGCCGGGCACAACCTCGCCGCACTCTGCCGCCACCACCACGACGCGAAGACCAAGAAGCACTGGGACTACGAGATGAGCGACGACGGAGTCTGTACCTGGACCTCCCTCACCGGCCGCACATATGTCACCTACCCAGACTCCGTGCACGACGCTTCATGAATCAGTCCCGTATGGTCGGGTAGCCGTTCAGGTCACCGGGTTTCGGCGCATGCGCCCTCCTTCGTCGGGCGCATGGCTCAACCGGCGGTTCAGGGACGGCTCAGTGCCAGCCTTCGTCCACCCGCAGGGCCCTCTCCGAGCGGCATAGTGGGTCCGTGCTCACCGACCACATGCCGCTCATCGAGACCGACTCGATCCGACTCCGACAGTTCGCACCCAAAGATTCGTCGCTGGTCGCGTCAGTGAGCGATGATCCACTGATTCCGCTGATCACCACGGTCCCGAGCAATCCTGAGCCGGCCGAACTGGAGGCCTACCTGGCGCGTCAGCACGGACGATTCTCCCAGGGGTGGGGTTACTCGTTCGCGATCGCTGATCGCGACACCGACGAGGCCGCGGGCCAACTGAGCCTGGCGCTACGAAACCTGAGCTTCGGCCGAGCATCGGTGGGGTACTGGATCGCACCGGCGCAGCGACGTCAGGGACGCGCGCGGGCAGCTCTGGCCGCGATAACGGACTGGGCGCTCCGATTCGATCAGGTGCATCGACTGGAGTTGTATGTCGAGCCGTGGAACGAAGGTTCCTGGCGTACCGCCGAAGCCTGCGGCTACGAACGTGAAGGGCTGCTCCGCAGCTGGGAATGGGTCGGCGACCAGCGTCGCGACATGTACCTGTACAGCCGGATCGCCGGTTGATCACCGGTGGCGCAGACGGTGCTCCAGGTTGGCCTTGACCGACGGCCACTCGTGAGCGAGCACCGAGTAGACGACGGTGTCGCGCAGCGCCCCGTTGCGTTCCACCTTGTCGGCGCGCAGGACGCCGTCGAGCCGCGCGCCGAGTCGCTCGATCGCGGTACGGGACTGCTGGTTCGACCAGCTGGTCTCGTATCGCACTGCGGCGCAACCCAGAACGTCGAAAGCGTGCGTCATGAGCAGCAGCTTCGACTCCGGGTTCGTGCCCGAGCCATGGGCCGATTCACGATTCCACGTGTACCCGATCGACAGTCGCGGTACGTCGTGCCGGATGTCGTAGAACGAGGTCATGCCCAGAACCGCGTTGTCCTGCAACCGAACCGCAACGAACGGAACCATTGTTCCAGCATCCCGCATCGCCAACCGTTGCTCGATCATCGGCGCGACACCGTCCGCGGCGGGGGCGGACGTGTACCAGCGGTCCCACATCTGACCGTCCTGCGTCCCCTCCACCAAACCGTCGTGATGATCGAGGGACAACGGTTCGAGCCGTACCAGGCGTCCGGTCAGCGTGACGGGTGACAGATCCATGTCGCCGATTCTCGCAGCGGACTTGACCCTCACGCGACGTCAACCCCGGAAGGTCGTCCCATGACGGAATCGATGAACGATCCGAGGACGGTCGAAGAGGTGGCTGGTTCTCTCGGCTCACGGTGCGAACGCTGCACCACTACGACCGCATCGGACTGTGCGTGCCGAGCGAGCGCTCGCTGGCCGGCTACCGCTTGCACACCGAGGATGATCCGCAGCGGCTGCAGCAGGTCGTGGTGTATCGGCGGCTGGAGGTGGCCGAGCAGCGCTGGGGCGACGCGCGCAGCCGGTCCTTGTGGCGGTTACGAGGCTCACCGCGGATGCACCGGAGCGCTTCCACGTCGTCGAACCCGACACGTACTACCGCGCCAGTTTTGCCTGCTTCGCTGTGGCGTTGCAGGTCGCGCTCCGGTCGTGAGCACGTAGGCTCTGTGCCTCAGTCGGCCTGGTCCATCGGTCGCCGAATGCCCCAGTAGGTGTTGTTGGCTGCGAGCAGGAAGACCAGCAGGCCGACCGCGAGCCACCAGGCCATGGCTGAGAGGTGGAAGCCGAGGCTGTAACCGTCGAGGTAGACGACGCTGCGAACGGCGTCGACTCCTGCACCGTTCGGCAACCACTGACCCATGAAGCGCCACGGCTGGGGAAGGACCTCGTAGTTGAAGGCCCCGCCGGCGGAGGGGTTGCCCAACACGACGAACAGCAGGATCGCGATCCCGACGCCGACAACGCCGAAGACTGCCTCCATGCCCATGGTGAAGATCGAGGCGGTCGCCGACAGCAACATCCCGATCGCGGCCAGCTGCCAGTAGTGGCCGGTCAGTGCGCCGAGCCACTGGTCGACGATCAGGGTGCCGAGTAGTCCGGCAAGCACTGCATAGACCGCGCACAGCGCCAGACGCCACAGCATGCGCCGGAAGTTGCGGGCCTTGCCGCCTCGGCTCAGACCCACTAGTGAAGCCATCAGGTAACCGCCGACCAGCCAGCCGGTGACCAGGTAGAAGCCGGTGATGCCACGACTGTCTCCGGGTTGCACCGGCGCGATGTCCGTCATCTGTACCGAGCGCCCCTGCTTGGCGGCCACCTGCTGGAAGATGAGCTCGACTGCTGCCGCGTCCGATGATCCGGCGGAGGACGCGACCAGAAGGGTGTCGGTGTTCCCGTTGGGGTTGAACAGGTAGACGCCTTGGCGGCGCCGTTCGGTGAGCATCTTCTTCGCGGTGGCCTGGTCGGTCTCAGCGTAGGCGTACACCGGCTTCCCGGGGATCGCGTTCAGTTGGTTGGCGACGTAGGACTGCCAGTTGTGGTCGGAGATCACGCTGACCTGGAGTCCGTGCGGCTGCTGCTGGTGGAAGGCGCCCACATAGGAGGCGATGAAACCCAGGTGCAGGAGGAAGGCTCCGATGATGAGCCCGAGAGAGGAGATGCCGAAGATGTCGCGCAGACGCTCACGGACCGGTTCGTCGGCGCTGCGTTCGTAGCCCGGACGGGGGCCGTCGGTAAGGGCCGGCGACGACCCCACCGGCGTCGTTTCCTTCGGTGGGGCGTCGCCTGCGTACTGTGTGTCCTCGCCTGGCACCTGCTCGTCCTCGGCGGGGGCCAGGTGTCGGGGAGTCTGGTCGGGGGTGGGGAGCTCAGGCATGGGTGCTCGATTCGTTGCGGGGCAGGCAGGCTTCGATGAGATGTTCGACCCGTTCGTCCATGTCGTCGGCGCGGATGATACGCCGGTCGCGTGCCCGGTTGGCTTCGAACAGGACACCCGCGAACAGCATGGTGGCTGCCTCCGCGGCTCGTGTGCTTCCGGCTTCAGCAAGTAAGCGGGCCATCGCCGTTTCAAGATCGGCGACGAGGGAGAGCACGGCTTGGCGGTGGGGGCCGGGTTGGCCGAACAGGAGTTCTCGGGCCACGGCGACCGTTGTGGCCGGCTCACGCAGTGCGATGTCGACGAATGGTGCCAGCAGGTGTCGCAGCGCACGTACAGGATCGCCTGGCGGTGCCGACTGGATCGTCGAAGGTACGAAGTGCGACCAGCGGTCGGCGGTGACCATCATCAAGAGTTCGGCCTTCGTGGCGGCGTACGTGAACAAGGTTCCGATAGCGACGCCGCCGTCCTGTGCGACGTTGGCGACGGTCATCCGGTCGTAACCGTTTTCGGCGAGCTGCGCCTGCGCAGCGACGAGGATCGCGGCACGCTTGCGGGACTTCGCTGCTTCACGGCGCCCACCCGGAACGGGTTTACTTCGATGCGGGGCCTGTGTGGTCGATGGCACCTCCTGAGCATACGCCAATAGCAGTAGCGTACTCAGAAATGAGTTCGCTCAGTTTGAGTGATGTTGGAGGAGGCCATGCACTACAGCAGCGGGAACTAGGAAACCTCCGCCCGGCCGCGACCGCCGGAGGGGGCCCGAGAACCGCCGCGGGTCTACCCGCTGTTCGTCGGCGTCCCGGAGGTTTTCGCCACGACATGCGACATTCGCGCCCCGGATCAAAGCGACCGCAGCACTGCGCGACGGGGACAAGATCCAGTTGCGCGGCCCGACGAGGTTGCGCAGGAAAGTCCTACGCCGCCTTGACCCACACGGGTCGGGCGTTTGCTGCGTGAATCAGGCCTCATCTCAGCAAGCGGCCGGGTCGACCAAGGCGCCAATCTCCACCGCAGGACATCCCACCAGCGGACCCTACCCGCTGGTAGGATCGCCGCGTCCACCGCAAGGAGAAGGATCCCATGGCAGAGCGCACCCGCACCCCACTGAACGAACGTCCAGGCTTCCACCACGTGGCCGCCGCCACCTGGCTGCTCATCGACATCGGTGCCCTAGTGATCCTGGTGGGCATGCTGGCCATCTTCCAGCCGCAGAAGGGCCTGCTGCCCGACCCGGCCTGGCTGACCGACCCGATCGCCGGATGGGTAATCGGTAACATCCTCGGGATCCTGGCCTACAAAGTCGTCTTGAAGCTGCACCCGGCCGCCATCGCCGCAATCGCGCTGATTGCCGTGGCACTCTCACCGCTAGTGTTCGTGAAGTACACCGCCATGGGCGCCTTCATCGCCGGCCTCGCGATCGGCATCGCCGCCGGCAGCCTCTACTGGCGCGCGCACAAGGACGCCCCGGCGACGCTGCTCTGATCCCGTATGCCGGCAGTGGGTGCGTGACGCGATCGAGGCAAATGCAGTCCGCTGAGTTGCGTTCGAGATCGAAAAGGCCCGCTGCACCAGAGCGGGTCCTGTCGACTTCCTCAGTCCTGCTTCAGGCGCAACATGCCCTCCTGCGCGACCGTGCATAGCAGCGTCCCGTCGATACCGTAGAGACGACCCATGCCCAAGCCGCGCCCACCGGAGGCCGACGGCGACTCCTGCTGGTAGAGCAGCCATTCGTCGATTCGCCCGGGACGGTGGAACCACATCGAGTGGTCCAGGCTGGCTGCGCGCAGGCGCGGGTCCGACCACACCAAACCGTGCTTGCGAAGCACCGACTCGAGCAGCGTGTAATCGGAGGCATACGCCATCACGGCGGCGTGGATCAGTGGGTCCTGTGGCAACTGCGTGATCGTCTTCATCCAGACGTTCTGTGCCGCGTACTTCTGTCGGCCCGGTTGGAAGAACAGCGCCCCCTCGACTGTGCGGACATCGATCGAGCGACTGCGCCAGTGGTCGGCCGCCGGGTGGTCGATGCCCTCGAGCTCCTGCGGCGTGGTGCGCACCCGGTCGGGCTCAGGCACCGATGGCATCTCCGACTGATGTTCCAGCCCCTCGGCCGGCACCTGGAAGGACAAGGTCGCCGACAGCAACGTCTGACCGTTCTGCATCGCGTACACCCGGCGGACCGAGAACGACCGCCCGTCGCGCAAGTTCTCGACGGCGAAACTGATCGGCTTGAGCGAGTCACCCGGGCGGATGAAGTAGGCGTGCAGGGAGTGGATGGGGCGCTCGTCGAGCCCGGCGTTCGCGCGGATGGAGAGACCCGCGGCCATGACCGACTGAGCCAGCACCTGACCGCCGAATGCACGCTTGTGCGGGGTCTCCTGGCTGCGACCGACGTACAAGTCCATCTCGTGGCTGTGGTTGTCGTCCGGGTCGGTGGACGCGTCCAGCGGGCCGAAGCGCGTGGTTCCCTCGTGCTTGAGGTCGAGTACATCGAGCAGGTCCGCGACGGCGTCGAGGTCAGGGGTGTCGCCGGAAGAAGTCACGCCGACACTCTAGCGACCCACGGGTAGGGCACTTGCGATGATGGACCCATGCCGAAACGTCCGTACTACATCGACGTGCCGTTGCGCTGGTCCGACATGGACGCCAACCGCCACGTCAACAACGTCCAGTACCTCCGCCTGCTGGAGGAGGCGCGTGTGCTCGGCATGCGCGACTGGTTCGGCGATCTCGGCCACGACAAGCAGCCGTTGCTGGTGGCGCGCAGCGAGATCGACTACCTGCAGCAGCTGCCGTACCGCGGTCCGACGATCACCATCGCGATGTGGGTGTCGCGTATCGCGGGTGCCTCGTTCGACCTCGCCTACGAGGTGCTCTCCTGCCGCGACGAAGACGCAACCGTGTATGCCCGCTCGGAGGGAACGCTGGTCACCTTCGACGTCGAGACCCAGCGACCCACCCGCATTTCGCCCGAGATGCGCGCCGACCTGGAGAAATTCTTCGGTGATCCGGTGCCGATGAAGCGCCGCACCCGATGACCACGCTCCACTTCGAGGATCAACGATCGGCGGACGACTTCGCGACCTTCATCCGGCGGGCATTGCGTGTGGCCCCCGATGGTGCCCTGCGACTGCAGGCCTCCGGCACGGTGCTGGCGTCCTGGGTCGAGGTTCTGCCCGGACGCAGTCTCACTCATACCGGACTGACCCTGGGCCTGCGGGTGCAGCGGCTCACCCAGCCCGCCGACCTCGACATCGCTGTGGCGCTTGTTTCCGTGCGCGACCGTCTGGCACGCGGCGTCGAGACTGTGTTTTCCGTTCCGCCGCAACAGGTTTCGGCGCCCTGGCTGGGTATCTCCGCGCCTCGATCAGGCTGGGAGCCCGCAGCGACCATCGCCGTCGCGCGCCTGCAGGAGATCGCACGTGAGGGCATCGCCGAGGTCGCCGCGGGCACTCCGGTCGTCGCCGGTGCAGCCGCGGTCGCGAACCTCCGCGAACGCGTGTGGGGACGTGTTCCAGAGGAAGGCATGCCTGCGGGCGCAGCGTTCGCCGCCGACGCACTCGGCTTCCTCGTCGGTGACGAAGCGTCGTGGCATCGGTGCGGTCGATGGGGACGCCTCAGCACCCCGGCAGGGTTCGTGCTGACCCGCTGAAACGAAGAATCCGCGCGAACCGACGGGGGTCCGCGCGGATTCCGAGGCGGCCGGTCAGGCGGTAAACCAGACCGCCGTGTCCGTAGGCAGAGTGGTCGTCACGCCAGGCTCGCTGGACACCAGAACCGTTGCGCCAGAAGAGAGTTCGAACGGCTCAGAGCCTAGGTTGACGGCGACGTAGGTCTGCTCGGCGCGGCACTCGACACGGAACACGACGGTGTCGGCGGGGGAGTCGAGCTCCACGATCGAACCCTCACCCAGGTCCCGCTCGCGACGGATACGCAGCAGCGTGCGGTAAAGCTCCAAGGTGGAGTCCTCTACGCCGTCCTGCTGGTCGACGGCCAACGATCCGTAGACCTCCGGCTGCGGCAGCCAGGTCTCACCGGTGGTGTTGAAGCCGAACGCGGGTGAGTCCTTCTCCCAGGCCATCGGGACGCGGCAGCCGTCGCGTCCAAGTTCCTTGCCCCCGGTCCGCGCGAAGGTCGGATCCTGACGGAACTCGTCCGGCATCGAGGTGTGGTCGGGCAGGCCGAGTTCCTCACCCTGGTACAGGTACGAGCCGCCCGGCAGGGCCAGCATGAGCGTCGTCGCGGCGCGCGCCCGGCGCAGACCGACAACCGCGTCCGGCTGCTCGTCATCGGCACCGATCCCGTTCGGACGCGGGCGCCCGATCGGCAGACCTAGGCGACTGGCGTGACGCACGACGTCGTGGTTGGACAGCACCCAGGTGGTGGGTGCGCCGACGCTGTCGTTCGCCGCGTACGACTTCTCGATCACGTCGCGCAGGTCCTCGGCGCGCCAGGCACCCTGCAGGAAGTCGAAGTTGAAGGCCTGGTGGAACTCGTCCGGGCGGACGAAGGCAGCCGCGCGCGAGGGCGGGTCGACCCAGGCCTCGGCACACATGATGCGGTCCTTGGAGTCGTCCCCGGTCGTGTTATACGAGTCGAGGATCGCGCGCCAGTCGCGGTAGATCTCGTGGACGCCGTCCTGGTCCCACATCGGCGGGTGCTGCTTCTCCATGTCGGTCAGGTCGAGCATGTTCATCGCGCCGGTCCAGTCGGGCAGACCCTCTTGCTTGATGAGGCCGTGCGCCACATCCACCCGGAAGCCGTCGACGCCGATGTCGAGCCAGAACTTCAGGATCGACTCGAACTCCTCGCGCACGCGCGGGTTCTGCCAGTTGAAGTCGGGTTGCTTGGGGTCGAACAGGTGCAGGTACCACTGCCCGGGCTGTCCGTCGGACTCGGTGACACGGGTCCAGGCCGGCCCACCGAAGACGCTCTGCCAGTTGTTCGGCGGCTCTGCGCCGTTCTCGCCCTTGCCCTCGCGGAACATGTAGAGATCGCGCTCGGGGGAGCCCGGCGCTGCGGCCAACGCCGCCTTGAACCACTCGTGCTCGTCGGACGAGTGGTTCGGCACGAGGTCGACGATGATTCGTAGGCCGAGCGAATGTGCTTGGGTAACAAGGCTCTTCGCATCGTCAAGCGTACCGAAGATCGGGTCGATGTCGCGGTAGTCGGCGACGTCGTAACCGGCGTCCGCCTGGGGGGAGGTGTAAAACGGCGACAGCCAGACGGCGTCGATACCCAGATCACGCAGGTAGGGCAGGCGCGAGGTGATCCCCTTCAGGTCACCGACGCCATCGCCCTTGGCGGCGGCCCAGGAGCGAGGGTAGATCTGGTAGATCACCGCGCTGCGCCACCAAGCGGAATCGGTGGCACCGCGGTGCAGGGTGGTGCCGGTCTGAGACAGGTCGAGCTTGGCGGAAGTCACGGTCGTCAAGTTTCGTCCTCGTGCGGCCGTGACACAAATCGGGGCCGCTGGTCAGGCCTGGGAAAGGCCGGTGACGTCCGGGTGATCCTCGGGTGCGTTCACCAGGGAGTAGGCGGCCCGCGTGAGGTAATCGCGCAGCAGGTTCTCCAGTGCGGGTTCGAGGTCGAGCGTGTCGACCGCGTTCATCATGTGCAGCAACCAGCGGTCGCGCTGGGCCGGAGTGATCACGAACGGCATGTGCCGCATCCGAAGCCGTGGGTGGCCGCGCTGCTGCGAGTAGGTGTTGGGGCCGCCCCAATACTGTTCGAGGAACATGCGCAGTCGCACCTCGGCGGGGCCGAGATCCTCCTCGGGGTACATCGCGCGCAACTCCGGGTCGTCCGCGACACCCGTGTAGAACTCGTGCACGAGCTTGTGGAAGGTGGCTTCGCCACCCATGAGTTCGTAGTACGTCGTCTGCTCGGTCACGCCGCCAGTCTTTCAAACCGAGGTTTGCGATCCCGCAGGGGAGGCAGCACGGCTCAGATACCGGCACCCGACGAGTACGGCGGCAGCGCAGGACCGCGGATGCCGGCTGCGTCCAAGGCGTTCTTACTGCGCTCGCGCACCTCACGGGACAGCGCGTACTGTTCGCCCGGCACGGTCTTGGCGATGATCCGTAGCGTCACGACGCCACCGCTGACGGACTCGACACCCGCGACCTGCGGTTCCTCGAGCAATACCTCTTTCCACGGGGATTCGTCGTCGATGGTGCGGGTGACGGTGCGCAGTGTGTCGAGAGCCTTCTCCACGGGCTGGTCGTAGGCGATCGGGATGTCGATGAGCGCGACGGCCCAGCCCTGAGACTTGTTGCCGATACGGATGATCTCGCCGTTGCGGACGTACCAGACGACACCGGCCGCGTCGCGCAGCCGGGTCACTCGCAGCGTGACCTCCTCGACCGTGCCGATCGCCTCACCGGTGTCGATCACGTCGCCGACGCCGTACTGGTCCTCCATGATCATGAAGATCCCGGACAGGAAATCCTTCACCAGGCTCTGTGCCCCGAAGCCGAGGGCGACACCACCGATGCCGGCCGAGGTCAGCAGGGGAGCGGGCGGCACGCCCAACTCGGCCATGATCGTCAGCGCGGCGATCGTGAAGATGAGGACTGTCGAGATCGATCGCAACAGTGAACCGACCGTCGCCGCGCGTTGTTTGCGTCGCTCGTTGTCCAGGCCGGTGGCCTGCCGCAGCACCCGCGTCGCGCGTCCGCTCGCCGTGACCCGTTCGGCCGATCGCTGCTCCATCATCGCGGTCACCTTGCGGATCGCGCGGTGCACGACCAAGCGCAGGAACAGCGCGATCACGACGATCCCGGCGATCATCAAGGGAGTGCCGAGGAGCCGGTCCCAGATGGTGACCGGCAGTCGGTCGCTCACGGTGAAGTCGGGCATGTGGCCAAGTTTCGCAGGAGGGCGAGACAAGGTTCGTCCGGCTCCGCCGGGCGTGCGAAACTTGCGGCCATGTCCGACGCCCCGTCCAGCACGCTCATCGACCTCGCCCGCGCCTACGGCGTCGCCACCGACTACTGGGACTGGAAGGGCAACCACGTCCAGGTGTCCGCCCACACCATCAGCACCGTGCTGAGCGTGTTCGACGTGGACGCATCCGACGAACAGTCCGCCCGGGCAGCGCTTGCCCAGCGCGAACTCGAGCCGTGGCGCCGCGTCGTCCCACGTGTGATCGTCCTGCGCGAAGGCTGGACGCCGTGGGTCGCGTTGCATGCAGCCGACGGGGCGCACAGCGAGGCAAGGCTGCGGTTGGAGGACGGGCGCACTCGAGAGGTCGCCGTCGTCGAACGGTTCGTCGAACCGCGCGAGATCGACGGCGAGATGGTCGCCGAGACCACGATCGAACTGCCCGGCGACCTGCCGCTCGGTTATCACGAACTGATCGTGTCGGTCGGACAGAAGCCGGTGGACGACGCAGGGCCCGCCGCGGAGTCCGTAGCGACGACCGACGGGGCGAAGGCCACACCCCGCCCGACGCAGGAGCACCGCGCGCCGGTGATCGTGACGCCGGAGAAGGTCAGCCTGCCGGCCGCGCTGGAGAACGACAGCGTGTGGGGTCTGATGACCCAGCTGTACACCGTGCGTTCCGAGCGTTCGTGGGGCATCGGCGACGCCGCCGACCTCGCCGAACTCGGTACCTGGGGCGCTCGCCAGGGTGCCGACTTCGCCCTGATCAACCCGGTGCACGCAGCCGAGCCGGTCGCGACGATGGAGCCCTCGCCGTACCTGCCGACCTCGCGCCGCTTCGTCAACCCGATGTACATCCGGGTCGAGGAAGTACCGGAGATCGGTTACCTGTCCGCAGCCGAACACCAACTCGTGGAGTGGCACAGCGACGACGCCCGCCGGTTGAACAAGCTCGCTCAGCTCGACCGTGACGGCTCCTGGGAGGCCAAGCGGGCCGCCCTGCGGATGATCTTCCGTACCGAACGCACGCACCGCCGCGCTCGCGAGTTCGAGGAGTTCGTGACCCGTGAGGGCCAGGGCCTCATCGATTTCGCCACCTGGTCGGCCATCGTCGTCGACCGCGGATTGCCCTGGGAGACATGGCCGCAGGAGCTACGCGACCCACGCAGCGAGGCCGTTGCTGCCGAGCGGGAACGTCTGGCCGACGAGGTCGAGTTCCAGTGCTGGTTGCAGTGGATCGTGCAGAGCCAGTTGGCCGATGCCCAGCGGGAACTGCGCGCCGCCGGCATGGGTGTCGGCGTCGTCCACGACCTCGCAGTCGGCGTGCACCCCGGCGGCGCGGACGCCTGGGCGCTCGGAGACGTGCTCGCCCACCAGGTGAGCGTCGGCGCCCCGCCGGACGACTACAACCAGATGGGGCAGGACTGGAGCCAGCCGCCGTGGCGCCCGGACCGCCTGGCCGAACTCGGGTACGCGCCGTTCCGCGACATGCTTCGCACCGTGCTGCGCATGGCAGGCGGCATCCGCGTCGACCACATCCTCGGACTCTTCCGTCTGTGGTGGGTGCCGCGCGGGGAGTCCCCGAAGAACGGCACCTACGTGCGCTACGACCACGAGGCGATGGTCGGCATCCTGGCGCTCGAGGCCCAGCGCGCCGGCGCCGTCGTGATCGGCGAAGACCTCGGCACCGTCGAGGACTGGGTCCGTGACTACCTGCTGGAGCGCGGCCTGCTCGGCACGTCGATCCTGTGGTTCGAGCGCAAGGACGGCTCCGCTCCGCGTGCCCCCGAGACCTACCGGTCGCTGTGCCTGGCGAGCGTCACCACGCACGACCTGCCGCCCACCGCCGGGTACCTGCAGGGAGAGCACATCGCGGTGCGTCACGAACTCGGTCTGCTCACTCGCCCGTTGGAGGAGGAGATCGCCGAGGACGACGCTCAGCGCGAAGCAGTGCTGTCGGAGTTGCGCGAGCGGGGTCTGCTCAAGGAGCAGGCCGGTATCGAGGAGCAGGTCGACGCCCTGCACAAGTACCTCGCATGGGCACCGAGCAAGATGCTCGGAGTCTCGGTGAACGACCTGGTCGGTGACGTGCGCACGATCAACCAGCCGGGTACCGACGAGGAGTACCCGAACTGGCGTCTGCCTCTTGCAGACGGCAACCACAAGCTGGTCACGCTGGACGAGGTGATGATCAGTCGTCGCGCCAAGCGACTGATCCGATGCGTGAACCACCGCGACGCCGAGCCGCAGAACTGACCGCACGAAACGCACGGCCCCGCTCCGATCGGAGCGGGGCCGTGCGTTTCGTGCGATGGATCAGAGCGAAGCGTCGTATGCCTGCGCGGTGAGTGCCCGCTGGACGTCGTCGCGGTGCTCGGTCACCACACGCACCAGACCGGCCGGCGCGGACGCGTTCTCGTCCAGCCATTGCTGAGCTGCACCGAGCAGATCCGGCGAGGTCAGCGACACCGGGAACGCCAGGTTGGCGATGCTCTGACCGATGTGGAACGTTCGGTCTGCCCACATCGAGGTCAGCATGGCGAAGTACTTGTCCGCATAGGGGGCGAGCAGTTGCCGGTCGTGCACCCGCTGCAGACCCTTGCCGATCGCCTCGATCGTCTGGTTGGGCAGACCCGGAGTCTCGACCAGCTTGCTCCACGCCTCGGCCTTGGCCTCGGGGGTGGGCAGCGCCGCGCGCACCAGGGCGGCCCGTTCCTTGCCGCTGGCGGTCGCGTCCTTCTGCTCCTCGGCGACGATCTCGTCCTCCTGCGCGGCCCCTGCGGCGGCGAGCGACGTGAGCAACGACCAGCGCAGATCCTGGTCGATCGCCAGGCCCTCGAACGACTCCTGACCCGACAGCAGACCCCGCACCAACGCGACATCGTCCTCGGTGGACGCGTACGCGGCGAACGCCTCGGTGAGCTGCAACTGGGCGTCCGAACCAGGAGCTGCCTGGGACGCGGCCTCGCGCAACGTGGCGGTGACGTGCGCACGCACCTCGTCCTGCGCGTCCGGGCTGATGTACAGCTCGGTCAGCTGGCGCAGCACGGTGAGCATCATTCGCAGGATTCCCGAGTGGGTCTCCTTGCCGACGAGCACCTGGAGCACCGAGACGAGGTCGCGTCCACGCAGCTGCGCATCACGCGTCATGTCCCACAGGGCACCCAGCACGAGCGCGCGGGGAAGGGAGTCGAACCCTTCGGGCTGCTCGATCACCGCCGCCATCGACGCGTCGTCCAGGCGGATCTTGGCATAGGCCAGGTCGTCGTCGTTGAGCAGGATCACGCCGGGATGCGTCGTGCCGACGAGTGCGTCGACGCTCGTGCTCGCGCCGTCCACGTCAACCTCGACGTGGTTGGTACGAACCCACGAATCGCCCTGGCGCTCATAGCAACCCACAGCGAGGCGGTGCGGGCGCAGTGTCGGGAGTTCCTCGGTGGCCGTCTGCTCGATGACGAAGGACGAGATCGTGCCGTCGTCGCCCGTCTCCAGCTTCGGAGTGAGGGTGTTGACGCCCGCGGTCTCCAGCCAGAGCGCCGACCACGCCTTCAGGTCGCGGCCGGAGGCGTCCGCAAGTTCTGTCAGCAGGTCGGGCAGGGTCGTGTTGCCCCACGCGTACTTGGCGAAATAGGAGCGCAGACCCTGCACGAACCGGTCGCGGCCGACGTACGCGACGAGTTGCTTCAGCACGGACGCACCCTTGGCGTAGGTGATGCCGTCGAAGTTGGACTCGACGTCCTCGAGGTCGCCGATGTCGGCGACGATCGGGTGGGTGGAGCTCAGCTGGTCCTGGTTGTAGGCCCAGGTCTTCTCCAAGATCGAGAAGGTCGTCCAGGCCTCGTCCCATTCGGTCGCTTCCGCCTGGCAGACGGTGGACGCCCACTCGGCGAACGACTCGTTGAGCCACAGGTCGTTCCACCACTTCATGGTGACCAGGTCGCCGAACCACATGTGCGCGAGTTCGTGCAGGATCGTGAGCGCGCGGCGTTCGATCTTCGCGTCCGAGACCTTCGAACGGAAGATGTAGATCTCGTTGAAGGTCACGCAGCCGGCGTTCTCCATCGCCCCCGCGTTGTATTCGGGGGTGAAGATCTGGTCGTACTTCTCGAACGGGTACTCGCAGTCGAACTCGTTCTCGAAGAACTCGAATCCGCGTTTGGTGCAGTCGAACACGTTGTCGGAGTCGAGGAACTCGCTCAACGACCTGCGGCAGTAGATCGCCAGCGGCACCTCGCCGCGACGGGTCGAGACGCTGTCGCGGACGACGTCGTACGGGCCTGCGACGAGCGCAGTGATGTAGGACGACATGACCGGGGTGGCCCCGAACGACCAGGTTGCGGTCGGGCGCTCGTTGCCGGAAGGGTCGCGCCAGGTGTGCTCGGCGGGCTGCGGTTCGGGGGTCGGCTGGTTGGAGACGATCTGCCAATGGGCGGGCGCGGTGACGGTGAAGCGGAACGTGGCCTTGAGGTCGGGCTGATCCCACACGGCGAACATCCGGCGGCAGTCGGCGACCTCGAACTGGCTGTAGAGGTAGACCTCGTTGTCGACCGGGTCGACGAAACGGTGCAGGCCCTCACCGGTGTTCATGTAGGTGCCGGTGCCTTCGACCCGCAGCCGGTTCTCGCCGGAGCGCACCGTCAACGCGATGCGCGCACCGTCGTAACTGCCGGCGGCGTCGAGCGATTCGCCGTTGAGTTCGAGGCCGGTGACGGTGCCGTCGACGAAGTCGATGAAGGTGTCGCCGTCCTGCTCGGCGGTGAAGACCACCTCGGTGACGGATCCGAACGTTTTCTCCTCGCTCGTCAGATCGAGGGTCACGTCATAGGACGCGACGTCGATCAGTGTCGAGCGGCCCTCGGCCTCGGTACGGGTCAGGTTGGTGGTTGCCACCGATGAACTCCTTCGTGGGGATCCGGACGTGAGCACTTCGTCGGGCGCACGCGGACGACATGCTCCCACGCGGGCGTCCGACGCGTTTGGCAGGATGAGCACGTGACTGACACCGACGCCCCGCAGGGCGGCCGAAAGACGGCCGAGATGTTCTTCGATCCGATGTGCCCGTGGGCCTGGATGACCTCCCGCTGGATGATGCAGGTCGAGCAGGTCCGTGACGTCGACGTCACCTGGTCGGTGATGTCGCTCAGCGTCCTCAACGAGGGCCGCGATCTGCCGCAGAGCTACCGCGAGATGCTCGACCGCGGGTGGCTGCCGGTGCGAACGGTGATCGCCGCCGAACTCTCGGTGCCGCAGGACGAGCGGAACGACGTCCGTAAGAAGCTGTACGACGCGATGGGTCAGCGCATCCACCTCGAAGGCCGCGGACGCGACGAGCAGGACCTGCGTCAGGTCTGCGTCGAGGCGCTCGAGGACGCCGGTCTGCCGGCCGATCTGATCGACCGCGCCGAGAACGTCCCCGGTGACGAGGTCGACCAGGCGTTGCGTGCTTCGCACCAGCGGGCGATCGACCTGGTCGGTGACGAGGTCGGGACGCCGGTCGTGGCGTTCGAGGGCGTCGCGTTCTTCGGCCCGGTGGTCACCCCGGCACCCAAGGGCGAGGCCGCCGGCAAGCTCTGGGACGGCTGCCTGCTGGTCGCCGGCACGCCCGGCTTCTACGAACTCAAGCGCACCCGCGACGCCGACCCCGACTTCAGCTGAAAGAGAGAGAAGCCTCATGCGAGTTCACATCGGTGGCGACCACGCCGCCTACGAGATGCAGCGCGGCCTGGTCGAATGGCTGGTCGAGCAGGGCCACGAGGTGGTCGACCACGGTCCGGCGCAGTACGACGAGCAGGACAACTACCCGGTCTATGTGCTGCGCGCCGCCGAAGGTGTCGCCGCAGACCCGGGATCGTTGGGCATCGTGCTCGGCGGGTCCGGCAACGGCGAGCAGATAGCGGCCAACAAGGTGAAGGGCATCCGCGCGGCGCTGTGCTATTCGACGGAGTTGGCGCAGCTCGCCCGTGAGCACAACGACGCTCAGATCATCTCGTTGGGTGGACGCTTCCATACCCAGGAACAGGCCCAGGCGATGGTGAAAGTGTTCCTCGAGACGCCGTACGCCGGAGTTGCCCGTCATCAGCGGCGCTTGGACATGGTGACTGCGTATGAGAACAGTGGAGAGTTGCCCGCCGAGGACTAGCCCGACACACCCGCACGGGTGCTTGGCGGGAGGGCAGGGTACGCCCCTCGCGGCTCGATAGGGGAGAAACGGGTATGGATTTGTCCAACTCATTTCCCTATACATCGCCGGACGGTTAGCGTGGCGGCATGGGAATCGAGCAATCGCTGTCACCGGGACTGTCGTCCCGGCCGATGCGCTGGCTCCTGCGTCGGCAGCGGACGGCGGCACCCACCTTCGACCTGCCACGCTCGGCCTGGATCGTCACCGCCGCAATCGTCACGATCGCGACGTTCCTGGTGTTGTTGTTCGAGGTTCGTCCCGACTACAGCTACGCGCTCTTCCTCCCGCCGGTGCTCGCGAGCGGTCTGATGCTCAGTGGCCGGCTCATGGGGATCGCGCTCGCGTATTGCTGTCTGGCGTTCGTCCTGGTCGCCTTCATCCTCACTCCCGACCTCACCGAGCGTGCGGCCACCAGCGCGATCGCGATCGGCGTGACCGCCGCCGTCGTGGCGGCCCTGGACCGCACCTGGACGCGCAGCAGCGGCATCTCCCACCAGGTTGCGACGACCCTGCTCACCGACCTGCGCCGGCGGCACGAGGTGCAGACCCACATGCCCGACCTGCCACCGGGCTGGAGTCTCGACAGCGCGGTGATGCCCGCTCACGACGAGGCGTTCTGCGGCGACGTCGTGGTCGGTTGCGAGGTCAGCGGAGTCTTCAATGCTGCGGTGCTCGACGTGTCGGGCAAGGGCTCGACCGCCGGATCCCGGGCCGTATTGCTCGGTGGCGCTGTCTCCGGTCTGCTCGGTGCCCTTGAACCGTCCCGCGTCCTGCCCGCCATCAACGACTACCTGGTCCGTCAGGGCTGGACCGACGGTTTTGCGACCGCGACCCACGTCGCCGTCGACCTCGCCGACGGTGCCTTCTCGCTCGGTTCGGCCGGGCATCCGGCCGCCGTGCAGTTTCACGCCGGCGCCGGACGCTGGGAAGCGATGACCACTGAGGCCGGGGTCGTCCTCGGCATCATCGACCACCTCACCGAGCGCGACTACCCCCGGGTGCGCGGGCAACTGCTGCCCGGCGACATCCTGGTGCTGTTCAGTGACGGCGTCGTGGAGCACAAGGACGTCGACATCTCCCAGGGCATCGACCGCATGCTCGGTCATGCGGAGCGCGAGATCAGTTCCTCGATCGTGGGCTCGGCCAAGCGCATCTGCCAGACCGCCCGGGCCGGCGAGACCGACGACCGCACGGTCGTCGTCCTGCGCCGTAACTGACCCCTCTCGCCGACTTCGGCTCGGCGGCTTTTCAGGCCGTCGATTTCGCCCCCGTGTTCGGCAACGCGCGAGTCCTCGACAGTTGCGCACGCTATGACCTGCGCGACCGTCGATAACTCGCGCATCTAGTACAGGCGACGCCCGGACGTCGGGGTAGCCGGATTCGAACCGGCGGCCTTCCGCTCCCAAAGCGGACGCGCTACCAAGCTGCGCCATACCCCGTATCGGTATGTTGCTGACCGGTTTTTGCTGCGGTCGGCAGAGTAGGTAGGCTAACCCCTCGGTACATCAGACCGGACGTCGGGCCGCCCGACGCGAAGGTCGCCGATGTTCCGTGCGGGCGTAGCTCAATGGTAGAGCCTCAGTCTTCCAAACTGATTACGCGAGTTCGATTCTCGTCGCCCGCTCCAGTAATGAGCGAGACCGTTCCCAACCCTTTGGAGTGCCTGTAGTGAAGAGCGCCGTCGAGACCCTCAACCCGACCCGGGTCAAGCTGACCGTCGAGGTGCCGTTCGAGGAGCTCAAGCCGAGCCTGGACGCCGCGTACACCGCGATCGGCAACCAGGTTCAGATCCCCGGCTTCCGCAAGGGCAAGGTGCCGGCCCGGATCATCGAGCAGCGCTTCGGCCGCGGTGCGGTCGTCAGCGAGGCGATCAACGAGGCCCTGCCGAACTTCTACGCCCAGGCCATCGAGGAGAACGACCTGCAGCCGCTGGGTCAGCCCGAGGTCGACGTGACCGGCGCTCCGACCGAGGGCGACGACCCGCTGGTCTTCACCGCCGAGGTCGACGTGCTTCCCGAGTTCGACCTGCCCGACTTCTCGGCCATCAAGGTCGAGGTCGAGCCGTTGAAGGTCACCGACGAGGACGTCGACGCCGAGGTCGAGGCGCTGCGTGAGCGTTTCGGCACCCTGAAGACCGTCGAGCGCGCCGCCACCAAGGGCGACTTCGTGACGATCGACCTCAAGGCGTCCATCGGTGACGAGGAGATCGACAGCGTCGAGGGCATCTCCTACGAGGTCGGTGCAGGCAACATGCTCGAGGGCATGGACGAGGCACTCGAGGGCCTGCAGGCCGGCGAGTCCAAGGACTTCACCGCGGCGCTGGCCGGTGGCGAGCACGAGGGTCAGGACGCGTCCTGCACCGTGACGCTGCAGGCGGTCAAGGAGCGCGAGCTGCCCGAACTCGACGACGACTTCGCCCAGCTGGCCTCCGAGCACGACACGATGGACGAACTGCGTGAGCAGTTGAGCCAGCAGGCGGAGAACTCCAAGCGTTTCCAGCAGGGTGTGCAGGCGCGTGACAAGGTGCTGGAGCACCTGCTCGAGAATGTCGAGATCGCGCTGCCGCAGAGCATCATCGACGCCGAGGTCAACAACCACCTTGAGGGCGAAGGCCGCATGGACGACGACGAGCACCGCGCGGAGGTCGACGAGTCGACCCGCCGGGCGCTGAAGTCGCAGATCCTGCTGGACAAGATCGTGGCGCAGGACGACGTCAAGGTCTCCCAGGAGGAACTCATCGAGTACCTCATCATGTCGGCGCAGCAGTACGGCATGGACCCGAACACCTTCGCGCAGGCGCTCGACCAGCAGGGCCAGGTGCCGCAGGTGATGTCCGAGGTCGGTCGCCGCAAGGCGCTGGCGTCCGTCCTGGAGAAGGTCGAGGTTGTCGACACCGACGGCAACACCGTCGACCTGAACCAGGAGATGGAGGTCGAGGACGACTTCGACGGCGAACTCGACGGCAGCGACGAGGACGACATCGAGACTGAGACCGAGACCGAGACCGCCGATGTTTCGACCGAGGTCGAGGACGAGGGCACGAAGGACGCCTGATCAGGCTCCGCACACTGCGCGAACACCGCGTGAAGGCGCACGAGCACCCGCTCGTGCGCCTTCGCCGTCCCCGGGGCGGACCGACCGAAAAATGTGCGGACGGTGGCTCTTGCGCTCAGGGCGAACAAGGGTCCGGGTCGGGACGAAACCGTCGGTGGTGCGCGTTAGGGTCGAGTGGAAGTGGACATCGGTCCCGTAGGAACGACAGAACGAACAGATGGAGTAACGATGACGGAGCGCAGCAACGCGCCGGTCGGCACGCCGGTCGGCATGGCCACCCAGCCGGTCGCCGGCCTCGACGACCAGATCTACAACCGGCTGCTCAAGGAACGCATCATCTTCCTGGGCTCGGACGTTCGTGACGACAACGCGAACGCCATCTGCGCGCAGCTGCTGCTGTTGGCGGCCGAGGACCCGGAGAAGGACATCTGGCTGTACATCAACAGCCCCGGTGGTTCGGTGACCGCAGGTATGGCGATCTACGACACGATGAACTGGATCCCCAACGACGTCGCGACCGTGGCGATGGGCCTGGCTGCCTCCATGGGCCAGTTCCTGCTCTCGGCCGGCACCAAGGGCAAGCGCTACGCCACCCCGCACGCGCGCATCATGATGCACCAACCCTCCGGTGGTATCGGCGGTACGGCCTCCGACATCCGTACCCAGGCCGAACTGCTGCTGGGCATGAAGAAGGAACTCGCCGAACTCATCGCCGAGCACACCGGCCAGTCGGTCGACCAGGTCGAGAAGGACTCCGACCGCGACCGTTGGTTCTCGGCCCGTGAGGCCAAGGAGTACGGCTTCGTCGACCACGTCTTCGAGCGTTCGGTCGACGCCCCGGGTGAGGTGCAGGCATGAGCTACTCGATGAATCCGCTTGGAGCACAGATGAATTCGAACAACCAGGGCGGGCTCTACGTGCCGCCGAGCAACCGCTACATCCTTCCGCAGTTCGAGGAGCGCACCTCGTACGGCATGAAGCGGTCCGACCCGTACAACAAGCTGTTCGAGGACCGCATCATCTTCCTCGGCGTGCAGGTCGACGACGCGTCCGCGGACGACATCATCGCCCAGTTGGTCGTGCTGGAGAGCCAGGACCCCGACCGCGACATCCTCATGTACATCAATAGCCCGGGTGGTTCGTTCACCGCGCTGACCGCGATCTACGACACGATGCAGTACATCCAGCCGGATGTGCAGACCTTCGTGATCGGGCAGGCCGCCTCGGCTGCCGCCGTCCTGCTCGGCGCGGGTGCACCGGGCAAGCGGTTCGCATTGCCGAACGCGCGCATCCTGATCCACCAGCCGGCGATGGAGGGCTCGGGCGGTACGGCCTCCGACCTGGAGATCACCGCCAACGAGATCTTCCGGATGCGTGACTGGCTGGAGCAGACGATCGCCACGCACACCGGCCGTTCCAAGGAGCAGGTCGAGCGTGACATCGAGCGCGACAAGATCCTGACCGCCGCCGAGGCCAAGGAGTACGGCCTCATCGACGAGGTGCTGGCTTCGCGTAAGGCCTCGCTTCAGCCGTGAGCGCCCGGTGATGGTGCGCACGTGAGGTGAGGGTCCCGATCCCGGGTGGATCGGGACCCTCAGCGTTAAGCCCTCGGCGGACACGCGTGACGCGACGCCCGACACCGGGGTTCAATGAAGGTGGCTGTCGTAGCCAGCAGGTAGCGTCGTCCGAGTCATGCGAACCAAGGACGCATGGCGAGTCGAGCAGGGAGAAGGAAGCGCGTGGCACGTATGGGAGAGAGCAGCGATCTGCTGAAGTGCTCGTTCTGCGGAAAGAGCCAGAAGCAGGTCAAGAAGCTCATCGCCGGACCGGGCGTCTACATCTGCGACGAGTGCATCGACCTGTGCAACGAGATCATCGAGGAAGAGCTGGCCGAGACCAGCGAGCTGGGCCTGGAGAAGCTGCCCAAGCCCAAGGAGATCTTCGAGTTCCTCGAGCAGTACGTCATCGGTCAGACTCCCGCCAAGCGTTCGCTGGCCGTCGCGGTCTACAACCACTACAAGCGCATCCAGGCCGCCGAGCAGGCGCCGAAGAAGGACGCCGACGGTGTCGAGATCGCCAAGAGCAACATCCTGCTGATCGGCCCGACCGGGTGCGGCAAGACCTACCTGGCGCAGACCCTCGCCCGCATGCTCAACGTCCCGTTCGCGATCGCCGACGCCACCGCGCTGACCGAGGCCGGTTATGTCGGTGAAGACGTCGAGAACATTCTGCTGAAGCTGATCCAGGCCGCCGACTTCGATGTGAAGAAGGCCGAGACCGGCATCATCTACATTGACGAGATCGACAAGGTCGCCCGCAAGAGCGAGAACCCCTCGATCACCCGCGACGTCTCCGGCGAGGGCGTGCAGCAGGCGCTGCTGAAGATCCTGGAAGGCACCAGCGCCTCGGTGCCCCCGCAGGGCGGACGCAAGCACCCACACCAGGAGTTCATCCAGATCGACACCACCAATGTGTTGTTCATCGTGGGTGGAGCGTTCGCCGGCCTGGAGAAGATCATCGAGAGCCGCGCCGGCCGACAAGGCCTGGGCTTCGGCTCCGAACTGCGTCAGGCGTCCGACCCGATGTCCAGCTTCGCCGAGGTGTTGCCCGAGGACTTGATGAAGTTCGGTTTGATTCCCGAGTTCATCGGGCGTCTGCCGGTCATCACCACCGTCGAGCCGATCGACCGCGACGGCCTGGTGTCGATCCTCACTGAGCCGCGCAACGCGTTGGTGAAGCAGTACCAGAAGATGTTCGAGATCGACGGCGTCGAGTTGGAGTTCACCCCGGACGCGATCGAGGCCGTTGCCGAGCAGGCGAACCTGCGCGGCACCGGCGCTCGCGGCCTGCGCGCGATCATGGAAGAGGTGCTCATGCCGGTCATGTTCGACGTCCCCAGTGACGACGACATCGCTCGTGTGGTGGTCACTCGTGAGGTCGTGCTCGACAACGTCCTGCCGACGATCGTGAAGCGCGAGCCCCGCAAGCGCACGCAGCGCAAGGAATCTGCCTGACAGACAACGAAATCGGCCCCCTCGAGATCCATCTCGAGGGGGCCGATCTGTTCGGTCGCGTGGCGGACTCACTCGAAGTAGACGGCCACGCGGCGTCCGCGCGCCTCGAGCACCTCGACGTCCACCTCGTACACCTCACGCAGCACGTCCGGGTCGATGATGAGTTCGGGGGAGCCCTGCGCGAGCACCCGACCGTCGCGCATCGCGATGATCTGGTCGCAGTAGGCGGCGGCGATGTTGATGTCGTGCAGCACGACGACGACGGTCTTGCCGAGGTCGTGCACCAGTGAGCGCAGGCGTTGCATCATCGCGACCGCGTGCTTGATGTCGAGGTTGTTCAGTGGCTCGTCGAGCAGGATGTGCGGGGTGTCCTGCGCGAGCACCATTGCGATGAACGCGCGTTGTCGTTGGCCGCCGGACAGCTGGTCGAGGTAGCGGTCTCGCAGGTCGACCAGGTCGGCGAAACGGATCGCCTCCTCGACGTGGCGGTGGTCCTCGGGGCGCAGGCGTCCCTTGCAGTGCGGGAAACGTCCGAAACGGACCAGATCGGCGACGGTCAGCCGCGCGGTGAGGTGGTTTTCCTGCCGCAGGATCGACACGACCTTGCTGATCTCGACGTTGGGGCTGTGCTGCACGTCGAGCCCGCCGACCAGGGCGCGCCCGTTGGTGGGCTTCAGCAGACGCCCGGTCACCGACAGCAGCGTCGACTTGCCCGCTCCGTTCGGACCGACGAGCGCCGTCAGGCAACCGACCGGGATCGACAAGGACGGGACGTCGAGCACGGTGGCCTCGTCGTAGCGGACGGTGAGGTCGTGGAGCTCGATCACAGGCGGACTCTCCTCATGAGCAGGTAGATGAAGTAGGCGCCGCCGATCAGATTGATCACGACCGACAGCGGCGCGCCGAAGTTGAGGACACGGCTGACCAGCAACTGACCGAACACCGTGGCGCAGATGCCGACCAGCATCGCGCCGAGGATCAACGGGCCATGCCCGGGGGAGGCGACGACCTGGCGGGCGACATTGGCGACGATCAGGCCGAGGAAGGTCATCGGTCCGACCAGTGCCGTGGAACTGGCGACCAGCACGGTGATCACGGTGAGCGTCAGGCCGACGACCAAGCGGTAGCGCAGGCCGAGGACGATCGCGCGCTCGGTGCCGAGGTTCAGCAGGTCGAGGTACTTCAGCAGTGGAACGCATGCCGCCACAGCCACGGCGGTGAGGACTGCTGTCGCCTTCAGCACCGACTCGTCGGCCGTACTGAAGGAGGCGAACATGATGTCCTGCACGGTCAGGAAGTCGGTGGGGGACAGCATCCGGGAGGCGAAGGACCCCAACGAGGAGAACAACGCGCTGCACACCATCCCGATGAGCACCATCACCACAAGGTTGCGCCCAGAGACATGCAACAGCAGCCCGAAGATAACCACGCCGAACAGGCTCAACGCTGCGGCATTCAGGACAGTCGTGGTGACCGGTGACATGCCGACGAGCGTGTCGGTGCCGAGCATCAGCACGATCAGCGTGCCGAGCAGCACGTACAGCGCATCGAATCCCATTACTCCGGGAGTCAGCAGGGGAGAACCGGCGGGGGTCTGGAAGAGAACGGCCGAGACACCGCACGAGACGCCGGCGATGACCAGGGTCGCGAGCTGGCGACGGCGCAGGTCGAGCGCGTAGGAACCGGCGCTCGGTAGGTCCCAGAACTGGTAGACCGCGACGGCGGCAACGGCGACGGCCGTCAGAACCAGGAGTCCGATGTGGATCCGACGGCGGCGGGCACGCTCGAACTCGGTGACGATCGGCCGGTCGGCAGGTGCGTGATCGGCAGGGCGCGTGGTGGTCGTGGTCATCGCAGGTCACCTCGCGCAGCCCGCAGGATCAACACGATGAACACGGCGGCACCGATGATGCCGGCGATGGTTGCGAACGGCACCTCGTACGGGAAGCGCACCAGGCGTCCGACCAGGTCGCAGGCCACGACGAAACCGGCGCCGGCCAGCGCGGTGATCGGCAGCACGCGTCGGACGTTGTCGCCGAGCATCATCGAGACGATGTTCGGCACGATCAGGCCGAGGAAGGGGATCGCCCCGACCACGACCACGACGAGCGCGGCCATCATCGAGACCACCACCAGGCCGATGTACAGGACGCTGCGGTACTTCACACCGAGATTGGTGGCGACGTCCTCACCCATACCGACGACGGTGAAGCGGTCGGCGAACAGATAGCCGATCGCGCCGACGGCGAGCACCAGGTAGAGCGGTTCGTAGGTGCCTTCGCGCAGCGACGAACCGGCGCCGGTCGTCCAGAGTTCGAGCATCTGCAGCAGGTCGGCCTGGTAAGCCAGGTAGGCACCGACCGCGCCGAGGACACCGCCGTACATCATGCCCACGAGCGCGACGGTGAGCGTGTCGGCCCGGCGCAGGGTCTGCAGCAGAAAGAGAAATCCGATGGTGCCGATGATCGCGGTACCGATCGCAAAACCCATCTGCGCCAGCAGGCCGGCGGACGGGACGAGGAGCGCGCTGGCGATGACGCCCAGCACGGCGGCCTCGACGGTGCCCGAGGTGCTCGGTGAGACGAAGCGGTTGCCGGTGATTCGCTGCATGATCAGACCCGCGACCGCCATGGCGGCACCTGCCAGCAGCAGCGCGACCAATCGAGGGATGCGCGAGACGCGCAGGATTTCCCACTGCGCGGCGTTCGGGCTGAAGACGTCGAGCGGGCCGACGCCCGCGACGCCGACACCGAGCGACAGTGCGCTCAGGACGACGACCAGGACGCCGGCCACGGACACCGGGGACGGACGCAGCGAACGACCCTCCCCGGACGCCTTCACTGCGGTGGCCGAAGCGCTCACAGCACCTTTGTGAGGTCGTTCGCAGCAGCGATGTAGGACAGCGGCGTGTCCGAGGCGAGGTACCAGGAGAAGCCGTCGACGGTGGAGATCTTCTTGTTCTTCGCGGCGTCGGTCTTGTTGACCAGCCCGGAGTTCAACACGTCGAGCGCGGGCTTGCCGGACTGGCCGATCGCGCGGCTGCGGTCCAGCACCACGATGCGGCTGGGGTTGTACTTCAGGAAGAACTCCTGGTTGATCTCCTCGCCGTGACCGCCGTCCTTCTTGAACGGTGCGTTCACCGGCTTGAATCCGAACTCGGACCAGACGGCGCTGAAGCGCGAGCCGGGCCCGTACGCGCTGACCTTCCCGCCGGAGACCTGGACGAACATCGTCGTGCCGCCGGCCTTGGCGGCCTTGGTCTTGACATCACTGATCGACTTGTCCATCGCGGCGAGGTTCGTCCTGGCCTGCGCGGACTTGCCCCAGATGGAGGCGAGCGTCTCGTAGCGGTCGGCGACGACCTCCATGCGCTGCTTCGGGTCATCGGTGCGCACGGACATGTCGATCACATTGGGAGTGATCTTGCTCATTTCCTTCAGCACTTTCGCATTACCCGAACGGCCGCCGATGATGATGAGATCGGGCTCGAGTTCGGCGATGCCCTCATAGTCGGGTTCGAACAGCGTGCCGACCGTCTTGACCGACTTCAGCGGCGTCAAGTCGGTGGGTAGTTCACCGTTGGGCTTCGGCAGGGCGGCGATCGGCACACCGAGCTGGGTCAGGCTGCGGGCGACGCTCCAGTCGAGGACGACGACCTTGCCGGGGTTCGCGGCGACCTTCACCGCACGCCCCTGAGCGTCCTTGACGGTCACCGGGCCGTTGGCCTTGCCGGCGGAGGTCGTGGAGTTCTGGCCGGTACCGGCGGCAGCAGTCTCGGTCTTCTTCTCGGCGGACCCAGAGCCGCAGGCGGTGAGGACCAGGCCGAGTGCGGCGGTCAGGGCGATGGTGCGGGCTGAGCGTGAAGCGGAGACGAGCACGGGGAAACCTTTCCGAGGCTGCATAAGGTGACCCTAAGATAACTAAGGCGCACCTAATCGTCCAACCCGGGGGTCTACTCGGCCGGTCAGTCGGTCGGCACGTGCGTACGTGCGACGGCGACGAAGGTGGCGGCGATCACGCAGAGTCCGAGCGGCACGAGCCAGCCGGCCGATGGGCGCGGTGCGCCGGTGGCGAGCAACACCAGGGATGCGCCCGCTGCGACGAGAGCGCTCGCTGTGAGGGTACGAGTGGCCCAGCGGTTCAGCACCGGTCTCGCGATCGACGTCTGATCCGCGCCACCGGTCGCCAGCAGGAAGCAGCACTGGAACCCCAGCAGGCACAGCGCCGCGGGCAGGCTCCACCAGGTGTCGGGGGCGAAACCGGCGGAGACCCAGGTCCAGACGGCGGCCAGACCGAGCAGGCCGACGGAGGCGCCGGTGGTCTCGAAGGCGGTGACCGACGCTGCCACGGCGAGAGTGGTCAGGGGTATGGGATCGGGTGCTCCGCCGAACGAGGTGACAGCAGCGAACAGCGCGACGAACATCCACGCCATCAGGTGCGCGATGCGGCGATCTCGGTGCATCGACGCCCATCGGGACAGCAGCCGGCTCATCGGGCAGCCGCCCGCGCGGGAGGTCGCCGAGCCAGCCGGCGCATGACATCGTCCAGCGTTCCCGGCCCATGCCACGCGACCACCGGCACTCCGCGACGACGCAGGGCATCGATCTCCATCTGCCGCTCGAGAAGCCGGATCCTCATGGCGATCAGGTGTCCCGGGTCCTGTACTGCGTCGAGTGGTTCGGTCGGCAGAGTGTCGACGACCACGATGGTGAGACCGCGTGCTGCGAGGGTGGCCGCGACGGTCGAGGCGAATTGACCGAGCAGCGGCGACATCATGA
This sequence comes from Yimella radicis, assembly GCF_054778255.1. Classification (NCBI taxonomy): domain Bacteria; kingdom Bacillati; phylum Actinomycetota; class Actinomycetes; order Micrococcales; family Dermacoccaceae; genus Yimella; species Yimella radicis. Next base: position 442,878 of record NZ_BAAGZR010000009.1, on the reverse strand, counting down.
CGACCGTGGCTCCCGACGGAATGTTCCATCGCAAGCCGGACGCATCTCGATCACCGAGCCGGCCGGGGTTCACGGCGCTGAGCAGATCGAGCACACGGCGATGGTGCTGCAGACCGAGGGACGGTCGCAGATTCAACGGTCGTTCGCTGCCCACCACTCGCAGCCCGACCCGGTCACCCCTGGCGCAGGAAGAACTCGCTGATGCCCGCTGCCGCCCGCAGGCCGGTGTCGATCGTGGTCCCTCGCGACCGGTCACCGAAGTCGACCGAAGCGTCGACCACGAGATGGACTTCGGCGTCCTGTTCGGCGTAGTTGGTGCGACTGTGCAACGTGCCCGTGCGAGCGGTCAGCGGCCAGTGCACCGAGCGCAGCCGGTCTCCCGGCCGGAACTCGCGCACGTCGGCGAACTCGGTGCCGGAACCGGGACGACTCGAACGGTGCAGGCCGACGAGGCCGATCGGATGTGGCACCGGGGTGCGACTGTCGAAAGCCTCGGCACGGGGCAGGGCTCTCGCTTCGAGCGGCGGTAGGTGGAGCGCACCGAAGCGGTAGGCGCCCCACGGTGACGAGAACTGAACGTGGACGCCGCCGACCCACACCGGGCCGGTTCGGCTCGGCCACCAGGTCAGCTCGATCCGGTCGACGTCCGCAAGGGCCGATGTCACGGATTTGTCCCAGCGCACCCGTGCCGTCCGGTCCGTCTGGACGGTCCACGACTCCGCGCCGTCCAGACCGCGAGCTTCGACGATCAACCTGGTGCGCTCGGCTTCGGTCGGGGTCGTCCGTTCCAAACCATGCCGGACCGTCGGTCGGGACCTCGGGCGGGTGGCGATGGACCACGTGCTCAACACGACGAAGGGCAGACCGAGGACGAGCAGATCGGCTCGGCGGAACGCGACAGCGGCTGCGAGCAGCACGCCTGCCCACAGGATCAGCTGCAGCAGCAGCGAACTCGGCACCCAGCGGGTGGGATTGTCCTCAGCCATCGACGCGGGCGGGTGCGACGGTCACGGAAGGCGCCGGAACGCTCGACAGCAATTCGTCGACGATGGTCGACGTGGTCAGATTCGACATCCACAGCTCCGGGCGCAGATTGATCCGGTGACCGAGTACGGCGGGGGCGATGGCCTTGACGTCGTCCGGGGTGACGAAGTCCCGGCCGCGGATCACCGCGATCGCACGCGAAACGAGCATGAGCGCCAATGATCCTCGGGGTGATGCGCCGATGAGGACGTGCTGGTGGCTGCGGGTCGACGAAGCGAGGTTCACGCAGTATGCGCGGACGGTGTCCTCGACGTGAACCTGCTCGACGGACCGTTGCATGGCGAGCAGGCCGGCCGGGTCGGTGACGGCGTCCAGGACGGTCGCCTCCTGTTGGCGTTCCATCCGCCGGGTGAGGACCCCCAATTCGTCTGCTGCAGAGGGGTATCCGAACGAGACGCGGGTGAGGAACCGGTCGAGTTGTGCCTCGGGCAGGGGATAGGTGCCCTCGTACTCGACGGGGTTCGCGGTCGCGAGGACGTGGAACGGTTCCGGGAGGGGGAAGGTGCGTCCCTCGACAGTCACCTGGCGTTCCTGCATCGCCTCCAACAGCGCAGCCTGCGTCTTGGGTGGCGTTCGGTTGATCTCGTCGGCGAGCAACAGTCCGGTGAAGACGGGGCCGGGTCGGAAGTCGAAGTCGCTTCGGGACTGGTCGAACACGAACGACCCGGTGAGGTCTGACGGCAACAGGTCGGGTGTGAACTGCGCACGGGTGAAGTCGAGACCCAGCGCCTGGGCCAGGCTGCGGGCGGCAAGAGTCTTGCCGAGTCCGGGGTTGTCCTCGAGCAGCACGTGCCCACCGGCGAGGACGGTCGCCAGCACGGTTTCCAGCGGACCACGTTTGCCCACGACCACCTCTTCGACCCGGTCCAGGAGGCGGCCGGCAAGATCCGAGGTCTCGGCGACGGTGAGGTGCTGGGTCATAGTTGCTCGATTCGATCGACGATGGCGTTGAGGTCGGCGAGGGTCAGGCGGGGCGGGGGATCGGACTCCAGGTAGGCGCGCAACTCCTGGGGGAGTTCCTTCGAGGAGACGAACTGTGCCCCGGAGGGATTGATCCGATGCTCCACCACGGTGCGCAGTGACCGTTGAAGGTTTCGATCGGCGTGCCCGACCCGGTGAGTTTTGGCGGTGACGTCGGAGCAGATGTTGTGCAGGGTGAACAGGCGACCCTCGTTGCGGGTGGACGGTTCGTAGCTCTCGTCCCGAGTGTGCAGGTTGTTCGTGATCGACCACCCCTCTCGCACATCGCGGACGTAACCGGTGCAGACGGCGATCACTATGCCGCCCGCGATGAGCGCCGGAAGGTTCGCCGGGGTGTCGAACACACGCAGCACGGTCCAGAAGCTCGCACCGAACACTGCGCCGATCGCGATGCGTTTGAACCAACGCCGGAACTCGGGCTCATTCACGGGTCCCGACCTCTTCTCGCGCTCCGAGCGAGTGCTGGACTCGGTCCAGGGCGTCCTGCGCAGCGAGGCGGTGTTCGTCGGTGAGTGGGTGGTCGGAGAACCGCGCCTCGCGGTAGAGGTCGGCCAGTTCGTCGAGTGCGTCGTCGTCGACATCCAGGTCGGACATCACCCGCTGCATCACATCTGTGGCCGTCTCGGACGGGTGCGCCTGCAGTCCGAGTGCCGCGACCCCCTCCAGGAGGGCCGTCCAGCACGCGATCACCGCGTTCGAGGGGGTGTCGGTGCGCAGCAGCTCCCGGCTCCGGCTGACCGTCTGCTCGATCGCCGCTCTGCTGTCCTGCTCCGGCTCCGGAACGGTGCGCTCCCAGCGCAGTCGGAACAATGCACGTACCCCGAGCACAAGCAAGCACAACAGCGCGATTGCGGCGGCCACGACGATCGCCTTGATCACCCATTCGGTGAAGGCCAACGGGGTCGAGTCAGCGCCACCGGCCGTCGGCGGTTTCGGGATGTCGGTGCGCGTCGGCGTCTGTTGGGGCTGCCGCTCCGGGCGACTGCCGGTAGGCGTGCCGATGACCGGGTCACCGGTGGAGACAACCGCAACAGTCGCCAACCCGAAGACCGCGGAGGCGACCAGCACGGGCACCATCCACGGCGCGCGCGCTCCCCGTCGACTCATGCACCGACCCTATGCGTCACGTCCTACGTTGTCCTGCAACTGGATCCGAGGCGCGGATGAGTTGACCTTCATCAACAGGATCTGCGCTGCACGTCGTTCAGCTCTGCGCGGGCGTCTTCGGCGGCGGCGGGATCAGTTCTGCGTCGCGCACCTCGAACGTTTCGCCGTCCGCGTACTGCAGCGCGGTGATCTTGCCCGCCGCGCGCAGGTCGGCCTCGCCCGCACGGACCCGGTCGGTGATCTCGGCCGGCCCGGCGAAGGTCACCGAACTCACCTCGGCACGCATGCCCATCTTGGCGTCCGACTTCGCCTTACGGACGCCCGCGAGCGCCTGACCGACGGCGCCGAGCACCGTCGGGTCCCCGTCGGTTCGGAGTTCCTCGAGGCTCGGCCACGCCTGCCGGTGCACGCTGCCCTCCTGCCACCACGACCAGACTTCCTCGGTCGAATAGGGCAGGAACGGGGCGAACAGACGAAGCAGCGTCTTCAGCGTCAGGCGGAGCGTGGCGCGGGCGCTCGCCGCCTCCGCCTCGCCCTGACCGCCGTACGCGCGGTCCTTGACCAACTCGATGTAGTCGTCACAGAAGGTCCAGAAGAAGGTCTCGGTGACCTCCAGGCTGCGGGTGTAGTCCCACGTCTCGAAGCCCTTGGTGGCCTGCTCGACGACTTCGCGCAGGTTCGCGAGCACCGACCGGTCGAGTTCGTTGGTGATCGGGGCGTCGTCGGCGACATCGCCCATCGTGAGCGCGAACTTGCTTGCGTTGAGCAGCTTCATCGCCAACCGCCGGCCGACTTTCATCTGGCTCTCGTCGTAGGCCGCGTCGACGCCGAGGCGTCCGGCGAGCGCCCAGTAACGGACGGCGTCCGCGCTGTGCTGGCGCAGCACCTCCTCGGGCGTGACCGCGTTGCCCTTCGACTTGCTCATCTTCTTGCGGTCGGGGTCGAGGATCCAACCGTTGATCGCGGCGCCGGTCCACGGGACCGTGCCGTTCTCGAAGTGGGCGCGGACGACGGTCGCGAACAGCCAGGTGCGGATGATGTCGTGGCCCTGCGGACGCATGTCCATCGGGAAGATCTTCGCGAAGAGTTCCGCGTCGTTACGCTCACCGGCGTTGCTCGCGACCGGCCACCCCGTCGCGATCTGCGGAGAGAGGGACGAGGTCGCCCAGGTGTCCATGATGTCGGGGTCGCCGACGAATCCGCCTGCCACGCCACGCTGTTCGGCGTCGTAGCCGGGCGGGACGTCGGTCTGGGGGTCGACCGGCAAGGTCTCTTCCGCGGCGAGGATCGGGTGGTCGTAGTCGGTCTCGCCCTCTGCGTCGAGCGGGTACCAGACCGGGAACGGCACCCCGAAGAAGCGCTGTCGGCTGATCAACCAGTCGCCGTTGAGCCCGCTGATCCAGTTGGTGTAGCGGCTGCGCATGAACGCGGGGTGGAAGTCGATCTCCTGGCCACGCGCGATGAGTTCGTCCTGCAACTCCTTGCTGCGTCCGCCGTTGCGGATGTACCACTGGCGGCTGGTCACGATCTCGAGCGGCTTGTCGCCCTTCTCGAAGAAGTTGGCCTTGCGCTGCGTCTTCACCGGCTCACCGATCAGGTCGCCGCTCTCGCGCAGGGCGTTGACGACCGCCTCGCGGGCCGAATGCACCGTTTTGGTCGCGAGCTGCTCGACGTACAGGGATTCTCCGGCGCCGCCGGTGATCCACTCCGGAGTCTCACCGCTGATACGGCCGTTGCGCGTGATGATCGAACGGATGGGCAGCTGCAGTTCGCGCCACCACATGACGTCGGTGAGGTCACCGAAGGTGCAGCACATCGCGATGCCCGCGCCCTTGTCCGGCTCCGCCGCCTGGTGGGCGAGCACGGGGATCTCGACACCGAACAACGGGGAGGTGACGGTGGTGCCGAAGAGGTCCTGGTACCGCTCGTCGTCCGGGTGGGCGATGAGGGCGACGACGGCCGGGATGAGTTCCGGACGGGTCGTCTCGATCTCGACCGTGCCGCCGTCCGGCTTGTGGAAGCTCACCTTGTGGAACGCGCCGGGGTAGTCGCGCGCTTCCAGCTCGGCCTGGGCGACCGCGGACTGGAAGGTGACGTCCCAGAGTCCGGGCGCCTCAGCCTGATAGGCCTCGTCGCGCTCGACGTTGCGCAGGAAGGCCTGCTGTGCCACGGCGCGTGAGCGGTCGTCGATCGTGCGATAGGTCTGGTTCCAGTCGATCGACGCGCCGAGAGTGCGGAACATCGACTCGAACGACTTCTCGTCCTCGGCCGTGAGCTCTTCGCACAGCGGGATGAAGTTGGCACGGCTGATCGGCACCTGGTCGGCGGCCTTGACCGACTTGCCCTCGGCGCCCTGCAGCGGCGGGGTGAAATTCGGGTCGAAGGCGGCACCGTGGTCACCGCGCACGCCGTAGTAGTTCTGGACGCGGCGCTCGGTCGGCAGGCCGTTGTCGTCCCAGCCGATCGGGTAGAAGACCTCCTTGCCGAGCATCCGCTGGTAGCGCGCCATGCAGTCGGTGTGGGTGTACCCGAAGACGTGGCCCACGTGCAGGCTGCCGCTTGCCGTCGGCGGGGGTGTGTCGATCGAGAAGACCTGCTCACGGGGCAGCGACAGCGCACGCTCGCGGTCGAACGCATACGTTCCCTGCTCCTGCCATACCGCTCCCCACTTGTCCTCCAAGCCGTCGACGGTGGGCTTGTCGGGGACCCTGGTGGGCGTGGCGTTGGCGTCAGTCATGCCGCCTATGTTCCCATCCGCCCGGGGTGCTTTTTTCACCCGGGTTTCGAGTGCTCGGCGCCTCGCGCCGACCGCCGTGCTCCCTCGTCCATCCCCTCGTACGCCCGCGCTGCGGCGATGCGCTGGTTAGCATGTGGCGCATGAGCATCACCGTGCAGCGTTTCGTCGACACCTACGCCCCCGACTCGGACGTCGAGGTGCCCGGCCGCGCCTTCCTGGAGTACGCGGCGCAGCACGCGCCGCAGGAACTCGTGGAGTTGTGGAGCACCCACGGCCTGGGCTTCTACGGCGAACAGCGCATCGCGCTGGTCGACCCGGCCGAGTGGACGCCGGTGCTGCAGCGCTGGCTGGGCAGCGACGTCCGCAGCATCCCGTTCGCCGTGACCAGCTTCGGTCACGTCTACCACGTGGAGGGCGACGGCCCGGTTCAGTGCCTCGACCCGCACTTCGTGACCAACAACTTCGTCGCGCCCGATGTCGTCGGATTCTTCAACGACCACCTGCCGAGCTCGTCCTCGCACTTGGCCGATCTCGAAGGTCCGCGCGGGGGCGCTCGTTCGCAGTTCGGTGAACTCGAAGAAGGACAGATCTACTGCTTCAACCCGCCGCTCAGCCTCGGCGGGCACGTCGGCCCCGACACCCTGGATCTCGCCGACGGCATCGCCAAGCTCACCGAGATCCACGAAGGCACCGCAGCCAACCGCTGACCCTCCGCGAACCAACTGTTTCCTGCCGAACCCACTGAGTACACCGAGTAGGTTCGGCTGTGATGTCTCGTGACTTCCGGGGACACCCAGAAGTCACGAGACATCACAGCCAGTAGGTTCGGCGGGAAATCGTAGGTTCGCCGGCGGGTTGGAGAAGCTGCCCGATGCAGGCGTAGACTGCGCAGCAGAAGCGTCCGAGCCGTCATCAGCGGCGAGCTTCCGGAAGAACAGAGCGCGAGCTCCCAGTAGACCCGGACGGGACGAGCCCGTCACAGCTCACGAACAAGCGGTCGCAACATCTGCTGCGGCAAGCGGGGTGGTACCGCGGTGCTGCCGGACGATTCCGGCGACGTCGTCCTCGATCGATGACCGAGTTGATGATCACGCGAAAGAGACGCACCCGATGGCGTACCCCAAGGTCGACCTCACCGCCGACTCCGGCGAGTCCACCGGCACCACTGCAGCTACCACTGCCGCCGGTGTCTCCTCGACCCCGAACTTCCCGGCGATCGAGCAGGCAGTGCTGCGCTACTGGGACGAGGACGGCACCTTCCGGGCGTCCGTCGAGCAGCGGGACGCGGGCGTCGACGGGGCCAACGAGTTCGTCTTCTACGACGGTCCGCCCTTCGCCAACGGGCTGCCGCACTACGGCCACCTGCTCACCGGCTACGCCAAGGACGTCGTCCCGCGCTTCCAGACCATGCGTGGCAAGAAGGTCGAGCGCCGGTTCGGTTGGGACACCCATGGTCTGCCCGCCGAACTCGAGGCGATGCGCCAGCTGGGTCTGAAAACCAAGGACGAGATCCTGGCGATGGGGGTCGAGAAGTTCAATGCGGCCGCGCGCGCGTCGGTGCTGAAGTACACCGACGAGTGGGAGGCCTATGTCAACCGCATGGGCCGCTGGGTCGACTTCGAGAACGACTACAAGACACTCAATTCCACCTTCATGGAGTCGGTGCTGTGGGTGTTCAAGCAGTTGCACGACAAGGGCCTGGCCTACGAGGGCTTCCGGGTGCTGCCGTACTGCTGGAACGACGAGACCCCGCTGTCGAACCACGAACTGCGCATGGACGACGACGTCTACCAGATGCGCCAGGACCCCGCGGTCACTGTCGGATTCCGATGCGGCAGCGGTGAACTCGAAGGTGCGCACTTCCTGATCTGGACCACCACGCCGTGGACGCTGCCGAGCAACCTCGCGGTGATGGTGCACCCCGACATCGACTACGTCGTGGTCGAGTCCGACTTCACCGGTAGCACCGAGCGCTACGTCATCGCCGAGGCGCGGGTGCAGAGCTACGCCAAGGAGTTGTTCGGCGACGCCAAGGCCGAGTGGGCCGACAAGGTCGTGCGCCGCCTCAAGGGCCGCGACATGTTCGGCGCCACCTACACCCCGCCGTTCTCCTACTACCTCGGCCACGAGAACTCCTTCCGGGTCGTCGAAGCCGACTTCGTCACCACCACCGACGGAACCGGGCTGGTGCACAGCGCCGGTGCATTCGGCGAGGACGACATGATGGTCACCGACCGGGAGGGCATGGCCCCGGTGATCCCGGTCGGGCCCAACGGCGCGTTCACCTACCCGGTGGCGGAGTACGAAGGCATGCAGGTCTTCGACGCCAACCCGCATGTCATCGACCACCTGCGGGCTGCTACCCGTGGCGACGGCGAGCGTGGCGCGGTCACCGAGGGCACCGTGCTGCTGCGGCGCGAGACCTACGACCACAGCTACCCGCACTGCTGGCGTTGCCGTAACCCGCTGATCTACATGGCGGTGTCGTCGTGGTTCGTGTCAGTCACCTCGATCAAGGAGCAGCTGCTGGCCAATAACCAGCAGATCAACTGGGTGCCCGGCAATGTCAAGGACGGCCAGTTCGGCAAGTGGTTGGAGAACGCCCGCGACTGGTCGATCTCACGAAACCGCTTCTGGGGCAGCCCGATTCCGGTGTGGAAGTCGGACAATCCGGAGTACCCGCGGGTCGACGTCTACGGCTCCTTCGCGCAGTTGGAGGCCGACTTCGGCACCCTGCCGAAGAACGCCGACGGCGAACCCGACCTGCACCGTCCGTTCGTCGATGAGCTCACCCGTCCCAACCCCGACGACCCGACCGGGCGGTCCACGATGCGCCGGGTGGAAGACGTGCTGGACGTGTGGTTCGACTCCGGTTCGATGCCCTACGGCCAGGTGCACTACCCGTTCGAGAACGCCGACTGGTTCGAGCACCACTACCCGGCCGACTTCATCGTGGAGTACATCGGTCAGACCCGCGGCTGGTTCTACACGCTGCACGTGCTCGCCGGCGCGCTGTTCGACCGTCCGGCGTTCGAGAACGTCATTTGCCACGGCATCGTGCTCGGCTCCGACGGTCAGAAGATGAGCAAGTCGCTGCGCAACTACCCCGACGTCAACGAGGTCTTCGACCGCGACGGCGCGGACGCGATGCGCTGGTTCCTGATGTCCAGCCCGATCCTGCGCGGCGGCAACCTGATCGTCTCCGAGGAGGGCATCCGCGGCGGCGTGCGTCAGGTGATGCTGCCGCTGTGGAGCAGCTGGTACTTCTTCAGCCTGTACGCGAATGCCGCCGGGTACGAGGCGAAGTGGTCAACAGCGTCCACCAACGTGCTGGACCGCTACTTGCTCGCCAAGACCCGCGTGCTGGTGCACCAGGTGCAGGACCAGTTGGACGCGTACGACGTCGCGAGTGCGTGTGACTCGATCGCCGCCTTCGCCGACGTGCTCACCAACTGGTACATCCGTCGTTCCCGTGACCGGTTCTGGTCGGTGGGCAAGGACGCCGACGAAGAGGCCTTCGACACCCTGTACACCGTGCTGGAGACGCTGACCCGCGTCGCCGCGCCGTTGTTGCCGTTCACCGCCGAGCAGGTGTGGCGTGGCCTGACCGGAGGACGTTCGGTGCACCTGACCGACTGGCCGGTCGCGGACGACCTGCCGGCCGACGACGCACTGGTCACCGCGATGGACCGCGTCCGTGCGGTCTGCTCGACCACCTCGAGCCTGCGCAAGGCGGAGAACCTACGCGTGCGCCTGCCGCTCGGCGGGCTCACCGTCGTGGTGCCCGACCCCGCGGCCATCGAAGGTTTCGCCGCACTGATCGCGGACGAGGTCAACGTCAAGAAGGTCGACCTGGTCGACCTGGCGGACGCGTCCGAGGAGGACTTCGGCCTCACCCGTCGACTCACCGTCAACGCCCGTGCGGCCGGACCGCGTTTGGGCAAGGACGTTCAGCTCGCGATCAAAGGCAGCAAGAGCGAGGACTGGTCGGTCGCCGACGACGGCACGGTCACCAGCGGTGGTCTGGCCCTCGAAGAGGGCGAATACACGCTCGAAACCGTTGTCTCCCAGGGTGCTTCGCAGGCCAAGGCGCCCGCCATGCTGCCGGGTGGCGGGTTCGTCGTGCTCGACACAGAGGTCTCCGACGCGCTGCGCTCGGAGGGCATCGCCCGCGACGTCGTCCGCGGCGTCCAGCAGGCCCGTCGCGAGGCCGGCCTCGACGTCAGCGACCGGATCAGCGTCGCGATCATCGGTGACGAGCCGGTGTGGCAAGCCGTGCTGGAGCACCAGGGCCTGATCATGGGCGAGACCCTCGCCGTCCAACTCGGTGCGGCCGGCGGTGACCAGGTGTTGCCGAACGCCACCCCGATGACGCTGTCCGACGGACTGAAGGCGAGTGTCGCGCTGAAGAAGGTCGACTCCGGAGCCCGGTCGTGAACCAGGCGCCGGCCGCGGTGATCCGGCAGGCCGGGGGAGAGGACCTGCAGGCGGTCATCGAGGTCGGGCTGCGCACCTGGCCCGCCACCTACGCGCCCATCGCCGGCAAGGACTACGTCGCGATGGGGCTGTCGAAGTGGTGGACCGACGAGGCGACGATCCCCGCGATCCGAGCCGGACGCGTCCTGGTCGCCGAGGTGGACGGCGAGATCGTCGGCATGACCTCGTTCGGCCCGCTCGACGGACACTTCATGATCTGGAAGCTGTACGTCGTCCCCGAAGCCCAGGGCGCCGGGCTCGGACACCGCCTGCTCACCGCGGCGATCAATCGCGCGCACAGCGAGGACTACGAGCAGGTCCGTCTGTCCTACCTGGTCGGCAACGATCACGCGGCGACGTTCTACGAGCGTCACGGATTCGTGGAATACGAGCGCGAACACGGCGGTTCCGGCATCCCGGACTCGATCTGGGTGCGGCTGCAACTGCGCGACCCCAAGATGCGCAACCCCAAGGAGAACGACCGATGACCCCACGTCCTGACGCCGCCCAGGTCGAGGCCGCGCGCAAGCTCGAGGTGCACAAGCGGATCCGGGAGATCGAAGCCGAGATCCTCGCGCGTACCCCGGAGAACAATCCGGAGCCCTCGCTCGACCGGGTCGCCGAGTGCATGACGTTGATGGGGGACCCGCAGCACAACTTCCCGATGATCCATCTGACCGGCACCAATGGCAAGACCACGACGACGCGCATCATCGAGCGGATCCTGCGGGAGATGGGTCTGTCGACCGGACGGTTCACCTCACCGCACCTGCACGACATGCGTGAGCGGATCTCCTTGAACGGCATGCCGATCGAACCGCAGCGGTTGATCGACGTCTACGACGACGCATTGCCCTTCACCGAGATGGTCGACCAGAAGTCGCAGGCCGCGGGTGGCCCGCGGATGACCTACTTCGAGGTCATGGTCGTGCTCGCCTATGCAGCCTTCTCGGATGCGCCGGTCGACGTCGCGATCGTCGAGGTCGGCCTGGGTGGAGTCTGGGACGCCACCAACGTCGCCGACGGGAAGGTGTCGGTGATCACCCCGATCTCCATCGATCACCAGCGCCTGCTCGGCAACACGGTCGAGGACATCGCCACCGAGAAGCGCGGCATCATCAAGCCCGACTCCATCGCGATCGTCGGACGCCAACTGCCCGAGGCCGACGAACTCATTCGGGAACGAGCCCAGGAGGTCGACGCCGAGCTCGAACGCGACGGCATCTCCTTCGGCATCACCGAACGCGAGACCGCGGTCGGGGGTCAGCAGATCACCGTCCAGGGCCTGGCCGGTCAGTACGCCGACCTGTTCCTGCCGCTGTTCGGGGAGCACCAGGCTCACAACGCGGCCATGGCGATCGCCGCCGTCGAGGCGTTCATCGGCGGCGGGGAACAGCCGCTGGACCGCGACGTGCTGCAGACCGCGCTGGCCGAAGTGAGCTCTCCGGGACGACTCGAGATCGTCCGCCGCTCACCCACGATCGTGGTCGACGCCGCGCACAACGGCGGGGGTGTGCTCGCGCTGCGCGAGGCGATGAACGACTCGTTCACCTTCACCCGGCTCATCGGACTTGTGGCGATCATGGGCGACAAGGACGCCGAATCGATGCTCGAGCAGTTGGAGCCGGTGCTGGACGAGATCGTGGTGACCCGCAACTCCTCGCCGCGCTCGATGAGCCCGCGCGACCTCGGTGAGCTCGCTGCCGAGGTGTTCGGAGCGGACCGGGTGCACGTCGAGCCGCATCTGGTGGAGGCGATCGACAAGGCCGCGAATCTCGCCGACGAACAGGGCGGTGTCGGCGGTGGCGTACTGGCCACCGGGTCCGTCGTGACGGCCGCCGACGTCCGCGCTGCACTCGGGGTGACCGACACGTGAGGGACGTCTTCTTCCACGGCGTCGGGGAGAAGATGACGCGGCGCTTCGCCGCCATCGTGATCGGCTCGCAATCGCTGGTGGTCTTCTTCGGCGCACTCGTGGCCTACGGCATTGCGAAGGCGCAGGACGATTCCTCGCACACCACCTACCTCGTCGTCGGGTGCGTGCTCGCCGTGCTGTGCATCGTCGCCGCCGGCGCGATGCGTCGTCCGTGGGGTGTCACGCTCGGATGGGTCATCGAAGTGGCTACCCTGGCAGCGGCATTCATCGTTCCGATGATGTTCTTCGTCGGTCTGGTCTTCGGTGCTCTGTGGATCACCGCGCTCGTCCAGGGTCGGAAGATGGACCGACTGACCCGTGAATTCTCCGGAGCTTCGTAGTGGACTTCTTCCAAGCCATGGTGCTCGGCATCGTGCAGGGACTCACCGAGTTCCTGCCGATCTCGTCGTCGGCGCACCAGTTGATCGTCAGCCGGTTGTTCTTCGACAACGACGGCGGCGGGGCGGCCTTCACCGCCGTCACACAGCTGGGCACCGAGACGGCCGTGCTCGTCTACTTCTGGCGCGACATCGTCCGCATCATCAAGCAGTGGGCCTTGTCGTTGGTCGGCAAGGTGCCGAGGAGCGACCCTGACGCGCGCATGGGTTGGTGGGTCATCATCGGCACCATCCCGATCAGCGTGCTCGGAGTCCTGCTGAAGGACGTCATCCACGGGCCGGTGCGCAACCTGTGGGTCACCGCGACGATGTTGCTTGTCTTCGCCCTGGTCATCGCGGTCGCCGACTCGACCGCGTCGCAGCGAAAGACGCTGGAGAACCTCAACGCGCGTGACGGCGTCATGTTCGGACTGGCCCAAGCGTGCGCGCTGATCCCGGGTGTCTCCCGCTCGGGCGGAACGATCGCCGGTGGGCTGTTCATGGGGTACCGCCGCGAGGACGCCGCGCGCTACTCATTCCTGCTCGCCATCCCGGCCGTGCTCGCGTCCGGCTTCTTCGAACTCGCCGACATCGCCGGTAAGCCGAACCCGGACGGATGGTGGCCGATCGTCATCGCGACCGTCATCTCCGGACTCATCGGGTACGCGGTCATCGCGTGGCTACTGCGCTACATCTCGACCCACGACTTCAAGGCGTTCGTCTTCTACCGGATCATCCTGGCGATCATCCTGTTCGTGCTGCTCGGCTTCGGTGTGATCGACAGCGCCCCGCCGGTGGCGTGACGACGCGGTGTCCTAGGCTCGGCACCGTGAGCGAGCAGATCGAACGCACCCTGGTCATCGTCAAGCCGGACGGCTACCGCCGTGGACTCACCGGGGAGGTGCTGCGGCGCATCGAGGCCAAGGGCTACACCCTCGCCTCCCTGCAGGTGATGACGCCCGATCGCGAGCGCCTGGCTCAGCACTACGCCGAGCACGAGGGCAAGCCGTTCTACGAACCGCTGGTCGACTTCATGAGCAGCGGTCCGGCCACCTTCGTGGTCGTCGAGGGTCAGCGCTGTATCGAGGGCTTCCGTGTGCTTGCCGGAGCGACCGATCCGACGGCCGCGCTTCCCGGCACCATCCGCGGCGACCTCGGTCGCGATTGGGGCAAGAAGGTGCAGGAGAACATCGTGCACGGCTCGGACTCGCCGGAATCCGCAGAGCGGGAGATCGGCATCTGGTTCGCCTGATCACTCTCGGAGCAACGCACGGGGCCCGTCACCGATCGGTGACGGGCCCCGTGCGTATCCCGGACGTGGGGTGGGTTCAGCCAGCTGCTTGATCGCGGGTGGAGGACAGGTCGTCCAGCCCGGCGATCGCCTTTTCCAACAGGGTGGCCAGCTGCTCGCGCTGCGGCCCGGTGAGGCGGGCCAGCACGTCGGACTCCAGCAGGTCGCTTTCGCGGATGACCTGTCGGAAGGTCTCCCACCCGGTCGTGGTCAGCGTGACCAGCACCCGCGTGCGGTTGGTGGGGTCGGGGCTGCGCTCGATGAGACCGCGCTCGGCCATCTTGTCCAGGCGGTGCGTCATCGACGACGGGGCCACTGCCACCGCCTCGGCGAGATGGGACGGCGTGACGGCGGTGTCGCGCGGCTGCAGGGCGAGGTTGGACAACACCGACCACTCGCCGCTGGTCAGACCGACCTCGGACAGGCTCACCGCGTACCACTGGGACAGCTTGCGGGTGAGGCCCTGAACGGCCGTGATCACCCGCTGGACCTGCTCGTTGCCGCCCGCTTCGACGTACGCCGCGACCTCGGCCTCGTACTCCTGACGGACCGACTTACGTCTCGATTTGGAAGGACTCATCCCCTCAAGTGTGCCACCGCTGCGGCTCTGCTGCGCACGACGTCCGGCCCACCGAGCGCGATTGTCGGAACCGGGCCAAAAACGGGGCCCAGCGCGGGTGCTGAAGTACCCCGGTGTTCAGCAGGTGACGCCGGTCGACCTCGACCCGGCCGTCGTCCGCCTGGCCAGCGGGCCTACTGGACCATCCAGGCCACCTTGCGCAGTGTAGGCCTGAAGACCGCCGCCTATCACGTCGATGTGCCGGCTTCGGCGACTGGGGATTCCACCTCGCCGCGCGCAGCACGCCGCGGGTAGCGGTGCCCGGCGATGCATCTGCGATGAGGTTCGTCGACTCGTGGGTGCTCCTCGCGGCGCAGACCTTCCCGCCCGATCGGGCACAGCTCATGATGCCGCCGTCGACCCTGTTGCACCCGGCCATCCTCGACGCGATCAAGGGGTCGTACCGCGGGTACTGAACGGGCAACCGGCGCAGCCAATTACGATCAGTTGGTGACCCGACGACTGCTGCCCACCGGGCGTGACCTAGCAGTCGATCTCGGCACCGCCAACACCGTCGTCTACGCGCGCGGGAGCGGCGTCGTGCTCGACGAGCCGTCGGTCGTCGCGCTCGAAGTAGGCACCGGACGGCTCATCGCGGCCGGATCCAAGGCCCGCGAGATGCTCGGCCGGACGCCCGGCCACGTCGACGTGATGAGGCCGCTGCGCGATGGGGTGATCAACGACGCCGACGTCGCCGAACGGATGCTGCGCTACTTCATCGCCCAGGTGCACCCGTCCCGACTGCTGCGTCCGCGCATGGTGGTGTGCGTGCCGAGCGAGGTCACGGGGGTCGAACGCCGGGCGCTGGAGGATGCGGCCACCCGTGCCGGCGCCCGCCGGGTCTACGTGATCGAGGAAGCGATGGCGGCTGCGCTCGGCGCTGAACTCCCGGTCGAAGCGGCCAAGGCGAGCATGGTGCTCGACATCGGCGGCGGTACGACGGACGTCGCCGTGATCAGCCTCGGCGGCATCGTCCAGGCCCGCTCGATCCGGGTGGGCGGCGATGAGATCGACGAGGCGATCGTCGCGTTCGTGAAGAATGAGTACTCGTTGCTGCTGGGGGAGCGCAGCAGCGAGGACATCAAGGTCGAGATCGGATCGGCGTTCCCGCTGCGTGAAGAACGCACCATGCGGGTGCGCGGGCGCGACCTGGTGAGCGGCCTGCCCAAGACGGTCACGGTCACCTCCCAGGAGGTGCGGCGGGCGATCGACGTGCCGCTGCTGCAGATCTGCGAACTGGTGCGCGCGACGTTGGACGTCTGCCCGCCCGAACTGGCCGGCGACGTCCTCGATCACGGCATCGTGCTCACCGGCGGCGGGTCACTCCTGCGCGGCATCGACGCGCGATTGCGCCATGAACTCGGCGTACCGGTGCGCGTGGCCGATGAGCCGCTGCGCTCGGTCGCTCGGGGTGCGGGACGATGTGTCGAGGAGTTCGGCACCTTGCAGCGAGTGCTGGTAGACAGCAAGCGGTACTGACTTCTCCGCCCTCGAATCCACTCGTGCCCTGCAACCCGGAAGGAACCCGATGAGCCCCTCCCGCGCCTTCGAACTCGACCGCGCCCACGTCTTCCACTCCTGGTCGGCTCAGCGCAAGATCAACCCGATGGTGGTCGACCGCGCCGAGGGCTCCTACCTGTGGGACGACGAGGGCAAGCGTTACCTGGACTTCACCTCACAACTGGTGTTCACCAACATCGGTCACCAGCATCCGAAGGTCGTCAAGGCGATCCAGGACCAGGCGGCCAAGCTGTGCACCATCGCGCCGGCGCACGCGAACGCCGAGCGTTCCGAGGCTGCTCGCCTGATTGCCGAGATCGCACCCGGTGACATGAACCACACCTTCTTCACCAATGCCGGCGCGGAGGCGATCGAGCACGCGATCCGGATGGCGCGGCTGCACACCGGACGCATCAAGGTGTTGACCCGCTACCGCAGCTACCACGGGGGCACCCAGACCGCCCTCAATGCGACCGGCGACCCGCGCCGGTTCGCCAGCGACTACGGGAACGCCGGCATCGTCCACTTCCGCGGTCCGTTCCTGTACCGCTCGCAGTTCCACGCCACCACCGAGCAGGAGGAGTGCGAGCGCGCGCTGGCCCACCTGCGCAGCACCGTGGAGTTGGAGGGTCCGTCCACGATCGCGGCGATCCTGCTGGAGACCATCCCCGGCACCGCCGGCATCATGCCGCCGCCGCCGGGATATCTGCAGGGTGTGCGCGACCTGTGCGACGAGTTCGGCATCGTCTACATCGCCGACGAGGTGATGGCTGGGTTCGGCCGCACCGGCACCTGGCTGGCGCTGGACCACCACGGCGTGGAACCCGACCTCATCACGTTCGCCAAGGGCATCACGTCCGGATACATCCCGCTCGGCGGTGTGATCGTCGGGCCGAAGGTGTTCGAGTCGTTCGCCGAGAAGCCCTATCCGGGTGGCCTGACGTACTCCGGACACCCGTTGGCGTGTGCCACCGCTGTCGCCACGATCAACGCGATGCGCGAGGAGGGGATGGTGCAGAACGCCCGCCGCCTGGGCGACGACATCATCGGGCCGGCCCTGCAGAAGATGGCGGGCGACCATGCCTGCCTCGGCGAGGTACGCGGTGTCGGCGCCTTCTGGGCGCTGGAACTGGTGCGGGACAAGGAAACTCGCGAACCCCTCGCACCGTACGGCGGATCGAGCCCGGCGATGGACGCGATTGTCGCCGAGTGCAAGAAGAACGGTCTGCTGCCCTTCGTCAACTACAACCGGATCCACGTCGTGCCCGCCCTGAACATCCCCGATGACCAACTGCGGGAGGGGCTGGCCATTCTCGACGCCGCTCTCGAGGTCGGGGACGCGCAGGCTCAAGGCTGAGATGGCGTTCCGGCCACAGACCCGACGGCGGGTCCTCGCCGTCGGCCTGGCCGGGTGCCTGGCGATCGCCGTCGTCGACCAGGCGGCGCCCTCGGCGACCGCCCCGCTGCGCCGAGCGGCCGCCGAGATCGTCTCTCCGGTACAGGACGTGTTCACCGGGCACGACGACGAGATCGCGCGGCTCACGCGCGAACGGGACGCGGCCCGGCGGTCGTCCGCAGACACGAGATCGAACGCTGCCGACCTGGCCGCGTTACGGACGTTGCGCGGATCGGCGGCGGCCGACGGTCGCACCTTCGTCGCGGCGCAGGTCATCGGGTTCACCCCCGGAGGCACTGTCGGCAGGTTGAAACAGGTCACCATCGATGCCGGGTCGAGCGACGGTGTCCGGACCAACCTCACGGTGATAGCGGCCGGAGGTCTTGTCGGCCGGGTCGTCTTGGTGAGCACCCGTTCGGCGACCGTTCAACTGCTCACCGACCCGTCCAGCGTGGTCGGCGTACGGGTGGGGGGCGACCGGCTGCTCGCCTCGCTCGCGTCCACCGCCCCCGCAGGACTGCCCGGCCGTGAAGCAGGACTGCTCACGGTACGGATCGCCGGTCAGACGCCGCCGAAGGTCGGAGACCGGGTCACCACCCTCGGCAGCATCGAGGAGACCCCGTTCGTGCGCGAGGTTCCGGTGGGCACGGTGGTCGCCGTGGATCCCGACCGTGGACAGGGCGGCCCGACCGCGGTCGTCCGACCGGCGGTCGATCCGACGCGCCTCGACCTCGTCGGCGTCGTGTTCCCTGCGGGCAGTGTTCCTGCTCGTCCGGCGATCCGGGGCGGCTCGTGATCCCCAGCCGACTCACCGTCCTGCGGGCGCTGCTGTTGTCGCTCGCCGCGCTGCTCACCGTCACCGTGCTTCCGTCCGTGGGTGTACCAGCGGATCTGGTGCTCGTCCTCGTCGTCGCAGTGGGCCTGAGTTCCGGCACTCAGGCCGGTGCGCTGTTCGGCCTCGCGGCCGGGCTGACGGTCGACCTGGTGCCACCGGGTTCGGCACCGCTGGGTCTCACTGCCCTGATCCACGCTGCTGTCGGTGCCGGCTGCGGGGTGCTTCAGCGCTCGGTGCGTGCCTCGATCCTGGTGCCGATCGTCACCGTGGCGCTCGCGGCCACCGGGATCCAGTTGCTGCGTCTGCTGACCTCGCTCGTTGCCCGGCAGACGCCTAACCTGACCCATGCATCCGCATTGATCGTCTGTACCGCACTGGCCGGCGCGGTGATCGTGCCACTCGTGATCCGAGCGGAGTCCTACCTGGTCGCAAGGGGTCTGGCGTGAGGTGGCGTCGCGACTTGATCGAGTATCCGCGTGGCTACCGGGCGAACGTCGCAGCGCCGTACACAGCCCGCCTCTGGGCGATCCTGATCATCACCGTGCTCGTGCTCGGCGTGCTCGCAGGACGATTGTTCCAGTTGCAGGTGGTCGACGGTCCCGCGATGAAGCAGGCCGCACAACGGATCAACACGCGCACCGTCGACGCCCCCGCGACCCGCGGCCGCATCCTGGCCGCGGACGGGACACCGCTGGTCACCAATGGTTCCACCTGGGTGCTCACCATGGACCCGACGACCCTCGCCGAGAGCCGGGACGGTGGGCGCGCGGTCCTCACCCGCGTCCAGCGCCTGATCGGCGGTGACGTCGAGGAGATGCTCGGGCGCACCAAGGCGTGCGGCACCAAGGACGCCCCGCCGGCACCGGTGTGCTTCTCCGGCAGCCCCGTCGAGTCGATACCCGTGCTGAGCAACGTCGACCCCGGGCTGTCGATGACACTGCTCGAGCGTCCGGAGGACTTCCCGGGACTGGCTGTGCGTCAGCAGCAGGTACGCCGGTTCCCGGCACCGTCGGCAGTGAATGCCGCTCAGGTGATCGGCTACCTCGGACGCACCAATGCCGCTGACCTGCAACGTGATTCGTCGCTCAACGCCGCCGACCTGCTCGGCCGCAGCGGACTGGAGTCCAGCTACGACAAGGTGCTGCGCGGCACCTCCGGACGCACCGTGCTGGCTGTCGACGCGCGCGGACTGCCGGTCAGGACGGTCAGCACCACCCCGGCCGTCGGTGGCCAGGACGTCCTGACGCACCTTGACGTGCCGGTGCAACGAGCCGCCGAGTCCGCACTCGCCGAGACGATCGGTCGGTTACGCACGGCGAAACGACCGGTGACCGGGGGAGCGGCTGTGGTCCTGGACGCGTCCTCCGGGGCTGTGGTCGCGATGGCCAGCAACCCGACGTACGACCCACTCGTGTGGACCGGGGGCATCACCGCGGCGGAGTACCGCAAGCTCAGCGATCCGAAGGCACACAATCCGCTGACCAACCGGGTGATCGGAACTCTGCAACCACCGGCGTCCACGTTCAAGGCGGTCACCATGCCGGCGGCCATCGCGTCCGGCGTCGACCCGAAGGGGCGGTACGAGTGCTCCTCGCAGGTGACGGTCGGCAGCCGGGTCTTCAAGAACTACGAATCGGCCGCCTTCGGCGCCATCGACATGCCGGCGGCCCTGCAGGTGTCGTGCGACACGGTGTTCTATCGCTGGGCGTTCGCCCATTGGATCTCCGAGGGAGGCCTGAAGGGCGACGTGAGCAAGACCGGTCCGTATTCGCAGATGGCCAAGCAGTTCGGCTTCGGCCGACGCACGGGCATCGACCTGCCCGGTGAAGTGGCGGGCAATGTCCCCAGCCGCGCGTGGAAGCTCGAGCGTTGGAACACCACGAAGGCATCGATGTGTCGCCGGGCCAAGAGCGGCTACCCCGAGGTCTCTGACACGAAGCAGGCGGAGTACTTCAAGCAGTTGGCGCAGGAGAACTGCTCCTACGGTTATCAATGGCAGGCCGGCGACGCGGTGAACCTCTCGATCGGACAAGGAGACGTGCTCGTCTCGCCGCTGCAGCTGGCGGTCGGGTATGCAGCCGTCGCGAACGGCGGCACCATCTGGCAACCGCAGGTCGCCGCGGCCACACGCACCTCGGACGGTTCTGCCGCCTCACGGATCTCGCCGGTCGCCAACGGGCGGCTCGTGTTGTCGGCCGCCGCTCAGACGGTTCTCACCGACGGGTTGCGTCGCGTCGTCACCGAACCGACCGGCACCGCGCACCCGGCGTTCGTCGATTTCCCCGACGACTACCCCATCTCGGGCAAGACCGGCACCGCTGAGGTGTACGGAAAGGACGCCACCGCGTGGTTCGCCTCGTACGGCCCGAAGACCAGAAGCGGCAAGCAGTACGTCGTGGTGGTCATGATCGAACAAGGCGGTCTCGCAGCGCGAGCTGCGGTGCCGGCTGCCCGCCAGATCTGGGACGTGTTGCGCACCCGCCCCTGAGTTCGCGATGTGCAGGGTGGTTCATGGGCTCGGCACGGGCGAGTAGCATGTGTTGCGCATCAGTGGGGGGAAAGCCGGTCCAAGTCCGGCGCTGACCCGCAACCGTAGGTTCCTCGGCAACGAGGAACGAGCCGGAGCTCCTTAGCCGATGTCAGCTCACATCCCCGTCGAGGTCTACGGGCGAGCGCCGAACCTCTTTCGGCGGCCCGCGCCCAGGGCCGTCTGGAAGAAGGAACCATGACTCTCCTCACCACCGCCCGTGCGGGTTTCGCGGGCACCGCGACCCTTGCCGCATTTGCGTTCGCCGTCGCGCCGGCCCACGCCGCCACCACCCCTGATGACGCCGCGTCCGCCTTCATGGCGGGCCAGCTCGCCGCGAAGGGCAACTACCTGAACGCCGAGTTCGGTGGCGAGAGCTACCCGGACTACGGCCTCACGATCGACGCTCTGCTCGGTGTTGCCGGTACCGGCACCGGTACGGCGCAGATCTCCAAGACCGCCGACTGGTTGGTCGCCAACGGCACCTCGTACTACGGAGCCGGTTCCGAGGCGTATGCCGGGTCGCTTGCCAAGCAGGTCGTGATGCTGCAGGCCACCGGCCGTCCCTCCGGCGCCCTGCTGACCAAGCTCAAGAGCATGCAGACCGCCGCGGGTCGTTTCAGCGACAAGTCCGAGTACGGCGATTACTCCAACACGATCGGCCAGTCGTGGGCCTTGATCGCACTCAAGCGTTCCGGTGAGGCGGTCCCGACCAAGGCGATCGACCTCCTGGTCGCGCAGCAGTGCGCCGACGGTGGCTTCCGTCTCGAACTCGGCGCAGCGAAGTGCACCAGTGACTCCGATGTGACCTCGTTCGCCGTGCAGGCTCTCGCGGCCAACGGCCGCACGACCGCGGTGTCGAAGGCCGCCGGCTACCTGGCCACGCAGCAGGTCGCATCGGGTGGAGTGCGCGGTGGCACCTCGACCGAGAGCCCCAACTCCAACAGCGCCGGACTTGCCGCCGTGGCCTTCACCCTGGCCGGCCGCACCGACAACGCGGCGAAGGCGACGGCCTTCGTGAAGACGCTCCAGTTCGGCTGCTCGGCGCCCGCTGCGCTGCGCGGTGCGATCGCCTACGACAAGCCGGCGTTCGATGCGAAGATCGCCGCCGGCTCCCGCGCGGTGGTCACCGACCAGGAGACGCGCGCGACCCCGCAGGCGATGCTGGCGCTCACCCTCACGCCCTACGTCCGGACCATTGCGGGCGGCTCCGCCGGTGTCACGGCACTGGACTGCGGAACGAACCCGACCTCGTCTCCCACGGCTACGGCTTCGCCGAGTTCGACCTCGAGCCCGTCGAGCTCGACATCCACCACGACGTCCAGCACGACATCCAGCACGACGACGACCTCGGCCGGTACTGCGACCACGTCCTCGTCCACGTCGATCGTCACCGGCCCGCCGGTTGTCACCGACGGTCCGACCTCCACCGACGGTGGAGCGGACCTCGGCGTGCTGGCCGGCGTCGGCGCGTTCTTCGCAAGCATCTGTGCGGGGGCAATGGCTCATGGCCGTCGTCGTCGCTGATTCCCGTACGCGGGTCTGGGCGCGACTGTTGGCTGCGCTCACGCTCGCATTCGCTCTCGTCGGCGTCGCTCCCGCACATGGGCAGGCAAGCAGCTCGGTGCGGACCGCCGCTGCGAGTTGCTCGGGTGTGACCGTGGTCGTGCAGTACACCGGGGGAGCCAGCACCCGCTGCGCCCCGGGCTCCTACGGTTCCGCGCTCGATGCATTGCGCGCGGCGGGACACACCCCGCAGCGGGCGCAACTGCAGCCCGGCTACTTCCTGTGCCGGATCGACGGCAACCCGACCTCCGACCCGTGTATGCGCACTGCTCCGGCCAGCGCCTACTGGGCCTTCTTCCACGGTCGCGCGGGCTCGGGGTGGACCTACTCCAACACCGGTGTCGCCACGTTCTCGGCTCCGGCCGGCACCTGGATCGGCTTCCGGTTCGGATCCGGGGGAGCGCCCTCGGTGGTGCCCACGGCGCCGAAACCGACCGCCACCCCGACGCAGACTCCGCGACCGAGCACCACGGCGCCGCGGCCGTCGAGCACGTCGACGAGCAGGCCGACAAGCACTGCGCCCCGTCCGTCGTCGAACGCGCCACGTCCGACGTCGAGTTCGAAACCGTCGTCGACCTCGGGCCGGCCGGCGGGAACGCAGCCGAGCACGACAGCGTCCGGGGCCTCGCCGAAGCAGAGCGCTTCGGCGTCCTCCAGCGCTTCGAACAGCGCTGCGGCACAGTCGAATTCACCCAAGGGATCCACGTCGGCGACGGCCGGTTCGAGTGCTGCGAACAAGGCGTCCGCGTCCAGTGCGCAGCCGTCATCGGTTGCCTCGAACCAGCCGTCGGCCACCTCCAGCGTTGATGGCCCGGCGGCGACTGGGCAGCGCACCGAGGTCGCGGCCTCGCAACGCACGAACTCCGGTGGCGGCGGCGGCACGAACCTCGGCCTGGTGATCGGCGGTGGTGCCACGGTCGCGCTCGCCGGCCTGGCGGGCGTGCTGGCGCTGCGCCGTCGACCGCAGGAGTGAGCGCACCGGGTCGGTCGTCGGCCCAGGCTGCCCGGTTCGTACACCCGGGCGCCTGGTGGCTGTGGGCATGCTGCCTCGCGGCAGCGGTCACCCGCACGACCAACCCGGTGCTCCTGCTCCTGGCCCTCACCGTCGTCGTCCTCGTCGTGATCGCGCGCCGTCCGGACGCACCGTGGGCGAGATCGTTCACGATGTACGCCTGGCTGGGACTGTTCGTCATCGTCACCCGCATGGTGCTGTTCGTGCTGATCGGATCCAAGACCGGCCCGACGATCCTGGTGACCCTGCCGACGGTCGACCTTCCGTCCTGGGCTGCGGGTATCCAGTTGCTCGGCCCGATCCCGCTGGAAGACCTCATCGCGGCCTTGTGTGAAGGCCTGCGCCTGGCGACCATGTTGCTCTGCTTCGGCGCCGCCAACGCGCTCGCCAACCCGCGGCGTCTGCTGCGCGCGCTGCCCGCTGCCGTCCGGGACATCGGCACCGCGGTCGTCATCGCGCTCACCGTCGTCCCGCAACTGGCCGAGAGCGCCAAGCGTGTGGCCCGGGCGCGAGAACTTCGCGGGACCTCGGTCAAGGGGGTGCGTGCCCTGCGCGTGATCGCGCTCCCGGTCCTGCAGGACACCCTCGACCGTTCGTTGTTGCTGGCTGCCTCGATGGACTCACGCGGGTTCGGCACGCGCCACTCGGTGAGCCATCGTGACCGCCGCCTCATCGGAGTGCTGTCGCTCGGCGGGCTGATGGCGGTGTGTGTCGGGCTCTACGGACTGCTCGACGATCGCGGTGACCAGGCCATCCCGCTGTGGGCCACGGTCGCGACCGTGGCCGGCCTCGTGCTCGGCGCGCTCGCGGTCTGGTGGGGCGGACGTCGGGTGCCGCGTTCGGTGTACCGGTCGGATCCGTGGAAGTCCGCCGAGACGATCGTGTCGCTGTGCGGGGTCACCGCTCTGGTCGCGATGATCGTTGCGCTGGAACGAAACCCGCTCGCGACGATCATGCCGCTCGAGCCGACCCTCGGCACCCCGCTCGTGCCGCTCACTGCGGTGCTCGGGCTGCTCGTGGCGGCGTTGCCCGCCTTCGTCACCCCGCCGCTGCCGCCCAAACCCAAGCGGGGACCCCGACAGAACCAGCAGATGCAGGAGATCTCATGAGCTTCCCGGCGATCGAGTTCGACCGCGTCACCATCACCTACGCCGACGAACCCACACCCGCAGTACGCGATGTGAGCATCGAACTGGAGCAAGGTGAACTCGCGGTGCTCGTCGGACGCACCGGGTCGGGCAAGTCGACGCTGCTCGGCGCGATCAACGGACTCGTGCCGCACTTCACCGGCGGACTGCTCACCGGGCACGTGCGGGTACACGGACGTGATACCCGCGAGCATCTGCCGCGGGAGATGGCCGACCTCGTCGGGTATGTCGGGCAGGACCCGCTCGCGGGGTTCGTCACCGACACCGTCGAGGAGGAACTCGCCTACGGGATGGAGCAATTCGGCATCCCGCAGCAGGTGATGCGCAAGCGCGTCGAGGAGACGCTCGACCTGCTCGGCATCGCCGACCTGCGGCATCTGGCGCTGCGTGACCTGTCCGGGGGTCAGCAACAACGTGTCGCCATCGGCAGCGTGCTGACCCTGCAGCCCCAGGTGCTCGTGCTCGACGAACCGACCTCCGCGCTCGACCCCACCGGAGCCGAGGACGTGCTGGCGACGATCACCCGGCTGGTGCACGACCTGTCGGTCACGGTTGTCATGGCCGAGCACCGCATCGAGCGTGTGCTGCAGTACGCCGACACGCTCATCCACGTCACGCGGGACGGGCTGGTCGAGGTGGGGGAGCCCGCCGAGATCATGCGCACCGCCACGGTCGCGCCGCCCGTCGTCGAACTCGGGCGTGACCAGGGCTGGTCACCCTTGCCGCTGTCGGTGCGGGACGCGCGGCGCAAAGCGCGCGGACTGCACACCGAACTCGAACAACACGACGACCTGGAGCCACCCGCGAACCCCACCAGCGGTCCGGTCGCCTTGCGTGCCAAGGGAGTTCGCGTCACCTACGGCGACTTCACCGCGGTGAACGATGTTGACCTGGAACTGCGTCGAGGCGGCATCACCGCACTCATGGGGCGTAACGGGTGCGGCAAGTCCACGCTGATGTGGGCGCTGCAGGGAGCCACCCGTCCGGCGTCCGGCACGGTGACTGTCGACGCTGACGGAACGTGGGTCGAACCGTCCAAGATGGCTGTGCCGCAACGCCGTTCGCGTGTCGGGTTGGTGCCGCAGAGTGCGAGTGACCTGCTCTATCTCGACACGGTCTGCGCTGAGTGCACTCAGGCGGACGCCGAGAGCGACGCACCGTCGGGCACCTGCGAGGGCCTCCTGCGCGAGATGGTGCCCGACATCGTCCTCGACCGGCACCCCCGCGACCTTTCCGAAGGTCAGCGCCTGGCTCTCGTGCTCGCCGTCCAATTGACCGCGCGACCCTCGGTCGTGCTGCTGGACGAACCCACGCGCGGCCTCGACTACGCCGCCAAGGCGGCCCTGCGCGCGACGCTGCGGACGTGCGCCGATCGTGGCCAGGCCGTGCTCGTGTCCAGCCACGACGTCGAGTTCATCGCCGAAACGGCCGACGACGTGATCTTCATGGCCGATGGCGACGTGGTCGCGTCCGGAACGACTTCGGACGTACTGCTCGGCTCGCCTGCGTTCGCGCCTCAGGTGGCCAAGATCCTGGCGCCGTTGCCATTGCTGACCGTCGACCAGGTCAGGCGCGGGCGCTCATGACGGCCACCACCACGCATGTACCCAGCGGTCGGGCGAAGGCGATCCCCTTGCGTCCGCGCTCCGCGCTCGCGATCGCGCTGGTCAGCATCGTGGGCGTGATCGGGTTCGCGTGGCCGTTGTTCATCACGGCCGACTCGACGCTCGCCTCGCACACCAATGATGCTCCGTTGCTGTTCGCACTGATGCTCCCGCTCCTGCTGGCGGTCGTGTTGTCGGAGGTGAGCGAGGGCGGCATCGACTCCAAAGCGATCGCGATGCTCGGTGTGCTGTCGGCCGTCGACGCGATGATGCGGCCGCTCGGCGCCGGCACCGGGGGCATCGAGGTGATGTTCTTCCTGCTGGTGCTGTCCGGACGGGTCTTCGGCGCCGGCTTCGGCTTCGTCCTCGGATGTACGAGCATGTTCGCCTCGGCGATCCTCACCGCGGGCATCGGTCCCTGGCTGCCCTTCCAGATGCTCGGGGCGGGGTGGATCGCGCTCGGCGCCGGTCTGCTGCCACCGCTGCGCGGACGGGCGGAGATCTTCATGCTGATCGGCTACGGAATCATCTCCAGCCTGCTGTACGGCTGGATCCTGAACTTCTATTTCTGGCCCCTCGGCACGACCGGGGAGCCCGCGATCTCGGTCGTTCCCGGTGGTCCGCTGCTGACCAACCTCAAGCACTTCCTGGCGTTCAACCTGGCCACGTCCCTCGGCTGGGACCTCGGCCGCGCGATCACCACGTCCGTCCTGATCGCCCTCACCGGACGTCCGATCCTGCTCACCCTGCGTCGCGCGTCCCGCAAGGCAGCGTTCGGTCGACCGACGAGCCTCGCCGATTAGGGCGGGACGCCGGGCCGCTGGTACCTTTGGTAATGCCGTCCAACGGCCGCGGATCCAGAGCGCCCTGGTGAACAAGCCCAGGTGCACCGCGCAACAACATGACGAAAGGTAGTCGCCTCAACATGCCACTCACCACCGCCCGTAAGGCCGAGATCGTTGCCGAGTACGGCAGCGCCGCAGGCGACACCGGTTCGCCCGAGGTGCAGGTCGCACTGCTCACCGAGCGCATTCGTGAGCTCACCGAGCACTCGCGCCAGCACCCGCACGACCACCACAGCCGTCGTGGTCTGCTGCTCCTGGTCGGTCAGCGCAAGCGCATGCTGCGTTACCTCGAGGAGATCGACATCGAGCGTTACCGTTCGCTGATCAAGCGCCTGGGCCTGCGCCGATAATTGAAGACTTGCGTCACGAGGCGATCCACCTGCGGGTGGATCGCCTTGTCGCGTAGGAGGGGACCGTCCGCGAGGTAGGACGTACCGAATGCGTCGCCTCACCCGATCCCCTTGAGAAGAAAGCCCGTTCGCACACAACGACGATGTGCGACGAGATTGAGAAGAACAGGAGGGCCCACATGGAGGGTCCAGAAATCACGTTCGCCGAAGCCACCATCGACAACGGCAAGTTCGGCACTCGTACGGTCCGGTTCGAGACCGGACGCCTCGCCAAGCAGGCCGGTGGAGCTGTGCTCTGCTACCTGGACGAGGACACCACCCTGCTTGCGACCACTGCGGCCGGCAAGCAACCGAAGGACCAGTTCGACTTCTTCCCGCTGACGGTCGACGTCGAAGAGCGCATGTACGCCGCCGGCAAGATCCCCGGCAGCTTCTTCCGTCGCGAGGGTCGTCCCTCGACCGACGCGATCCTCACCTGCCGTCTGATCGACCGCCCGCTGCGTCCGGCCTTCGTCAAGGGTCTGCGCAACGAGGTCCAGGTCGTCATCACGGTGCTGTCGTTGAACCCCGACCACCAGTACGACGTGCTGGCGATCAACGGTGCCTCGGCGTCGACCCAGATCTCCGGTCTGCCGTTCTCCGGCCCGATCGGTGCCACCCGCGTCTCGCTGATCGACGGTCAGTGGGTTGCGTTCCCCAACTTCTCCGACATCGAGCGCTCGACCTTCGACATGGTCGTCGCCGGTCGGGTCGTCGGCGACGACGTCGCGATCATGATGGTCGAGGCCGAGTCGACCGAGTCCACCTGGGACCTGGTGAAGAACCAGGGTGCTCAGGCGCCGACCGAAGAGGTCGTCGCCCAGGGTCTGGAGGCCGCCAAGGGCTTCATTCGCGTGCTCTGTGAGGCGCAGTCGGAGCTTGCTTCGAAGGCTGCCAAGGAGGTGCAGGAGTTCCCGCTGTTCCTGGACTACCAGGACGACGCCTACAAGGCTGTCGAGCAGGCCGGCCTCGCCGACACCGAAGCTGCGATGCAGATCGGTGACAAGCAGGAGCGCGAGCACCGACTCGACGAGATCAAGGACTCGCTGAAGGCCGACCTGGGCGGCGAAGGCCGTCCGTTCGAGGGCCGCGACAAGGAGATCTCCGCTGCGTTCCGTTCGCTGCAGAAGAAGCTCGTCCGCGAGCGCATCCTGCGCGACAAGGTGCGCATCGACGGCCGTGGCCTGAAGGACATCCGTGCGCTCTCGGCCGAGGTCGAGGTGCTCCCGCGCGTTCACGGCTCGGCGATATTCGAGCGCGGCGAGACCCAGATCATGGGTGTCACCACGCTGAACATGCTGCGCATGGAGCAGCAGCTCGACACCCTTTCGCCGGTGTCGCGCAAGCGCTACATGCACAACTACAACTTCCCGCCGTACTCGACCGGTGAGACCGGCCGCGTGGGTTCGCCCAAGCGCCGCGAGATCGGTCACGGCGCCCTGGCCGAGCGTGCGCTCATGCCGGTGCTGCCGACCCGCGAGGAGTTCCCGTACGCCATCCGTCAGGTCTCCGAGGCGCTCAGCTCCAACGGTTCGACCTCGATGGGCTCGGTCTGCGCGTCCACCCTGTCCCTGCTGAACGCCGGTGTGCCGCTGCGCGCCCCGGTCGCCGGCATCGCCATGGGTCTGGTTTCCGCGGAGGTCGACGGCGAGGTGCAGTACGCCGCGCTGACCGACATCCTCGGTGCCGAGGACGCCTTCGGTGACATGGACTTCAAGGTCGCCGGTACCAAGGAGTTCGTCACCGCGATCCAGCTCGACACCAAGCTCGACGGCATCCCCGCCGACGTGCTCGCCGGTGCGCTGACCCAGGCCCGCGACGCGCGCCTGCACATCCTCGACGTGATGAACGAGGCGATCGACGCTCCCGACGAGATGTCGCCGTTCGCTCCGCGCGTCATCGCGGTGAAGGTGCCGGTCGACAAGATCGGTGAGGTCATCGGCCCGAAGGGCAAGATGATCAACCAGATCCAGGAGGACACCGGCGCCGACATCTCCATCGAGGACGACGGCACCGTCTACATCGGTGCGACCGATGGTCCGTCGGCCGAGGCTGCGCGCGCGGCGATCAACGCGATCGCCAACCCGCAGATGCCCGAGGTCGGCGAGCGCTTCCTGGGCACCGTCGTCAAGACGACCACCTTCGGTGCGTTCGTCTCCCTGACGCCGGGCAAGGATGGTCTGCTGCACATTTCCGAGGTGCGCAAGCTCGTCGGTGGCAAGCGCATCGACTCGGTGGACGACGTCCTGAAGATCGGCCAGAAGGTCCAGGTCGAGCTCAAGGAGATCGACCCGCGCGGCAAGCTCTCGCTTGCCGTGGTCGAGGCTGCAGGTTCCTCCGACGACTCGGCCCCGGCCGCTTCGTCCGATGTGCCGGACGCCGCCACCGGCCCGGTTGCCGACGCTCCGGCGTCCGATGACCGGTCCGAAGCTCAGGTCGACACCCAGGCCGTCGAGGTCAAGGGCGACAACCACGCCGACGCCGAGGGTTCCTCGGACGAGTCGGGCGATGGTGAGGGCGAGCGTCGCCGTCGCCGTCGTGGTGGTCGCGGACGTGGCCGCAAGAACGACGAGGGTGACAACAACGGTGACAACAACGAGGGGTCGGACTCCGACTCCGAGTGATCCTCACTCCAGGCGAAGGCCGTCGATCCGAAAGGGTCGGCGGCCTTCGTCGTGCGTGGCCGGTTGCGGTCAGCGGCGGTCGAACACCAGGCGCCAGCCGTCGTCCGTCGTCGCAACCAGGCGTCCGTCCTTGGAGGTGAGGGAGAAGTTTTCCGTGCCCAGCAACGCGTTCATCGCCTCGATCGAGCCGCCCTTGCCGGCCTGTGGGTTGAGGCAGGCGACCGTCGCCATCGCGACGGCGTCCGTCGAATAGCGAGCGCCCGCCTTCTCCACGAGTTTGCCCCTGAACGGTGCACAGCCGTCGCTGCCCTCGATGTTGTTGCCGCTCAGTTGGATTCGCGCGCCGGAGCCGGACGCGTCCTGACTGGGAGAGCCGGGTTCGGTGACCGAGGCGAGCGTCCAGGAGCGACCGGTGAGTCCGGCATTCGACTCCGCAGAGGAGGACCACGCGATGGCGGCAGCAAGGCCGGCTGCGGCGACACCGCCGGCCGCGATGCGCTTGTTCCTCGCTCCCATCACGAAACCATTGTCCCCTACGAGTCGGCCGACGGACTTTACGAAGTGCTTACCTGTGGAAATCGGTGGTCAGAAGGATATTCCGGCCACCGATCGGGTGCGGATCAGCTACGACTGTGCAGGCTGGGGCGACCGGGCTCGATCGGATGCGCGCAAGGCCACGCTGGTCGGCACCCAGGCGGTTCGGATGCAACGGACCGGGGCCATGACGCTCGCCATGGTCACCCTCGACTTCGACTGGACGGCTGCGTCCGACAAGTACGAGCTCTGGTTCAGCCCTGAGGTCGCCAAGGTGATGAAGGGGGTCGACGCAACCCACCCACAGCCTGCGCCGCCCTGCTGTGTTGATGCTGCTGCTCGCAGTTCCCGACAGTGGAAAGCCATCGGTGCTCGGTAGTGGGACGAGGTTCCTGCTGCCCCGCGCGTAGTCGGGCAGGACCCTGGAACAGCAACGACCGGCCCGTGGTTGTCGTATCCATGAAGGCTTTCGGTTTCTTGAGTTTCGGCCACTACGGCTTCTCCGGCTACGAAGCCCGCGAGATGTTGCAGCAGGCCGTGCAGTTGTCGGTCGGTGCCGACGCGATCGGCGTCAACGGCGCGTACTTTCGCGTGCACCACTTCGCCAAGCAGGCGGCGTCCCCGATGCCACTGCTGAGCGCCATTGCTGCGCGCACCGACAACATCGAGGTGGGCACCGGCGTCGTCGACATGCGCTACGAGAACCCGCTCTACCTCGCGGAGGAAGCGGCGGCCCTGGACCTGCTGTCGGACGGCCGGGTGGCGCTGGGCGTGAGTCGTGGGTCACCCGAACCGGCGCTGCGCGGCTGGGAGGCGTTCGGGTACACCGGTTCCGCCGACCCCCGCGGCGCCGACATCGCGCGTCCGAAGTTCGAGCGTTTCATGGACGCCGTACGTGGAGTGCCGGTGGCCGACGCCGACCCGGCCCAGTTCGGTCCCGGCCAGAAGCTGCGCATCGAACCGCACGCACCGGGGTTGGACCGTCGGATCTGGTGGGGAGCGGGTAGCCGTGACACCGCCGAGTGGGCTGCGGCACAGGGCGTGAACCTGATGAGTTCCACCCTGCTCACCGAGGCCACCGGCCAGGCGTTCGGTGACCTGCAGGCGGAGCAGATCGATCGCTACCGCACTGCGTGGAAGGCCGCCGGGCACGACTGGACGCCGCGAGTCTCGGTGAGCCGCAGCGTCTTTCCGTTGATGAACGCGCAGGACCAGATGTACTTCGGTCTGCGATCGGGCGACAGCGCCGACCAGGTCGGTGTGATCGACGGCTTCCGCTCGACGTTCGGCAAGACCTACGCCGCCGAGCCGGACGTGCTCATCGAACAACTGCGCGACGACGCGGCGGTGATGTCGGCCGACACCCTGATGTTGACCATCCCGGCTCAGCTGGGCGTCGAGTACAACCTGCACGTGCTGCGTTCGTTCGCCGAACATGTCGCGCCGACGCTCGGCTGGAAGCCGAACACCGACGGTCCGGTGCAGGGTGATCCGATCGGCTGAACGACGCCGGTTCCGGTCGTGATGGCGACCGGAACGCTGAACTACGGGTGTAGAGACGTGATGGATTCGCCGGTCTCGGACAGCCGTTCCAGGCCCCTTCAAGTGGTGGGATGAGGGCATGGCTTCGTTGGTTCTTGGTCCCGTCCTGCGCTATGTGGGCGAGACGAACGCGACGATCTTCGTCGAGACCGACGAGCATTGCCGGGCGACCGTTCGCAGCGAGGGGCGCGAGTGGTCGTGTCAGACCTTCTCCGCGCACGGACACCACTACGCGATCGTGCTCGTCGACGGCCTCGAGCCGGCCAGCATCCAGGACTATTCGGTCGATCTCGGCGACCGGCAGGTCTGGCCCGAAGCCGACAGCGAGTTCCCGCCGAGCCGGATCGCAACGCTCGACCCCGCCAAGGACGCGTCCTTCCTGTTCGGTTCGTGCCGCACCTCGGTGTCGCACGACAAAGAGGGCACCGACCTGCACGGCGTCGACGCGATGCGTTCGTATGCGTACGAGATGCGGCGCAACCCCGACCACTGGCCCGACTTCGTGCTCTTCCTCGGTGACCAGTTGTACGCCGACGACACCTCGCCGCAGATGCGCGACTTCATCGAGAAGCGGCGAGGCCTCGACGACCCGCCCGGCGAGGAGGTCAAGGACTTCATCGAGTACGCCGAGCTCTACCGCCTCGCCTGGACCGAACCGGCCAACCGGTGGCTGCTGTCCACGCTGTCGAGCGCGATGATCTTCGACGACCACGACGTCCGTGACGACTGGAACACCTCGGCCGCCTGGCACGAGGAGATGAACAAGAAGCCGTGGTGGCACGAGCGCATCGTCGGCGCCCTCGGTTCGTACTGGATCTATCAGCACGCCGGCAACCTCGACCACGAGGCGCTGCATGACGACAAGATCTGGAAGATCATTGCTGCACACCGCGATTCGAGCGAGCTCGACCTCACGGAGGTCGTCGACGCGTTCGGTGAGGAGGTCGACAAGGACCCCACCACGTACCGCTTCTCGTTCACCCGTGACCTGGGGGAGTCCCGCGTCATCGTGATCGATTCACGGGCGGCGCGCGACCTGCGTCCGGACCACCGGGCGATGCTCGACGCCGACGAACTCGCCTGGCTCGACGAGCAGATGCGCGGCGACTGCCAGCACCTGTTCATCGGATCGTCCTTGCCGTTCCTGCTCCCGACCGGAATCCACGACCTGGAGTCGATGAACGAGACCTGGGCGCAGGGTGACCGTCCTCGCCTGGCGAAGCTCGGTGAGAAGGTGCGGCAGGCCGTCGACCTCGAGCACTGGGCCGCGTTCGAGAAGTCCTTCCGCGACGTCTCGCAGATGGTGATGCAGGTGGCGCGCGGCGAGCGCGGCAAGGCGCCCGCCACGATCACCTTCCTGTCCGGCGACGTCCACAACTCATACGTCAACGAGGTCACCAGGACCCGCGAGCCGATCGAGTCCAAGATCGTCCAGGCCGTCTGCTCGCCGATCCGTAACCCGCTGCCGCGCCACGTCCGCATGCTGCAGGGCACGCTCGCGGGCTGGATGGGCGGCCCGATGCGCTCGCTGGTCAACAAGTTCCCCAAGGTCAAGAAGCCCGGTTTCGACTGGGAGACCACCCACGGTCCGTGGTTCGACAACAACCTGGCCCGCGTCGAGGTACTCGGTCCGCGGTTGCTGCTCACCTGGGCCCGCGGTGACGTCGAGGGTGACGATTACGACAACCCGGGGCTCGTCCGCGTCGCAACGGTTCTCATCGATTGACACCGTCTTGTCGAGTGGCCGGGCTATGACCTGGTGGCCGGGATATAGCCCGGCCGGTGGTTCATGGCCCGGCCACTCGGCAAAGATGGGGGGATGCATCTGATCGTCACCTGTGCCGTCGGCCTCGAAGACCTCCTGCGCGGCGACCTGCAGCAGGCGGGCGCCCGAGCGGTCGTCAGCGGCGAGGGTGAATTGACAGTCACCGTGGACGAGATCGATGTGGTTCGCTCGAACCCCATGGTCGACAGGGTGGCCATGTCCTGGTCGCCCGGAGCGCCGCTGGAAGATGCTGAAAAGCTCTGCCGCGCGGCCGGATTCGACGGCGACGTCGCGTTCCGGGTCCATGAGAAGGACCCCACCGTACGGGATGGGATCGTCCGGGCGGTCGGACATCAGACCGGATGGCGCAATGAACCGGGGGACTGGCAGGTCAACCTTGTTCCGGGGACGGATCGAGCCGAGATCGGCCCGCTCGCCTGGGCAGCCCGGTTCGGTGCGATGGAGCGTCTTCCCGCGACCACTCCGCCGTCGGTCGCGGCCGGCGTGCTGCGTTTGGCGAAACTGCAGCCCGCAATGGCGCTGCTCGACCCGTGCGGCGGTGTCGGCACGATCCCCATCGTGGACGCGATCGGACGAGAAGGGCGCGGATTGATCGTCGACCTCAGCTCCGAGTCGATCGCGTTGGCGCGCAACAATATTCGCACGTTCGGTCTGAAGGACCGGGTGTTCGCCGAAGAGGGGGACGCCACCTACCTCGACCTGGCGGACGCGTCCGTCGATCGGGTCGTCTCCGATGTCCCGTTCGGCAAGCGGATCGGTTCGAACCAGGAGAACGACACGTTGTACCCCGGCCTGGTGCGGGAACTGGGTCGAGTGCTGACTCAGGACGGGCGGGCGGTGATCATCACCGACGACAAGCGCCGGTTCGCCGATGTCGTTGCTCGTGACCGGTCATTGAAGGTCGTCAAGGAAACGGCGCTCCGATACAACGGAGTGACCCCGACAGCGTTCTCGATCACCAGAGTTCGCGCCCGAGGGCGCTGAGATCCGGTCAGTCGGATGCAGGGGGAAGCGTGTTGACGATCTTGTCGGCGATCGCCTTCTGATCCACCGGCCCCCCGGAGGCAGCCGCCAACCCGACGGCGATCCCGAGTGCGTACGAGCTCACCGGCGCCATCGGCCGCACGAAGCGGTGCGCCACCTCCTTGGTGACGTCAAGCACGAGTCCGACATCCAGCAGATCCGGGTCGACACCGATCTCGACGCACACCGCGCGCAGCCAATCCTGCTGCTCCTTGCGGGTGGGTTCGGCGGGCTTGTCGTCAGTCATCGGGATCTCCTTCGATGAAGTAGTCGTTCCAGGAGGCGACCTGGTCCCAGGTGTCGACGTCCTCGCAGACGCGGTTGGGCGCTTCGATCGCGGTGACGTCGATGCCGCCGAAGAGGGCGCGCATCGATTTGTCGGTGGGATCGTGCAGGGCTGACGCGGCCCGCACGAGCGGCTCGGTGCGGTACACACCTGCGACCCATTGGGTATGCCCGCGGCCGTCGGCCAGCACGCAGCCATCGCGATCGCGACCGGCGAGCAACAGCGGCACGGCCTCCCGCGCCAACGGCAGGTCACAGGCGAGCACCAGCGTCCACGGTGCGCGTTCGCCCTCGAGTTTGCGCAGACCGGTGACCGTTGCGGCAGCCGGTCCGCCGAAGACGGGGTCCTCCCGAATCTGGTGCACGCTCGGCGGCAGGTCGCGAGGCGGGCCGACGACGACGACATTGCGTGCGCTGTCGACCGCCTTCAGCACTCCGTCCAGAAGTGGACCGTCACCGACGTCGAGTGTCGCCTTGTCGACCAGGCCGAGCCGTGACCCACGGCCGCCGGCCAGCACGATCGCGTCGTACGCGTCCGAGTCGAGCATCCTCGCGTTCCCCTTCGTGTGCGAAGTGGACAGTCTTGCAGAGTCCGGGGTGTCACCGCCTAGGGTTGCCGGGTGACTGAGCGCATCAAGGTGGCAGTGATCGGTGCTTCGGGCCGCATGGGTTCCCAGGCGGTGCAGGCGGTGCAGGACGCCGTCGACCTCGAACTCGTGGGCACCTTCGACCAGGGCGACGACCTCGGTGACCTCGGCGGAGCCCAGGTTGCTGTGGAGTTGACCGTTCCGTCGGCGTCAGCGGCGAACATCGCCCATTGCGTCCGTCAGGGAGTCCATGCCGTGGTCGGCACGACCGGCTGGGACCAGGAGAAGCTCGCCGCGTTGGAGAAGGAGTTGGCTCAGCAGCCGGAGGTCGGCGTGCTCATCGCGCCGAACTTCGCCATCGGCGCGCTGCTGATGATGTCGTTCGCCGAGCAGGCGGCCCGTTTCTATGAGTCCGTCGAGGTCGTCGAGACCCATCACCCCGACAAGGTGGACGCGCCGTCCGGCACCGCCGTGCGGACGGCCCGGATCATCGCTGAGGCACGGCGCGAGGCCGGTCTGGGCGACGTCCCGGACGCCACCGAGCACGACCCGGACGGTGCCCGCGGAGCCGTCGTCGACGGCGTCCCTGTGCACGCGCTGCGTCTGCGCGGACGCGTGGCGCATCAGGAGGTCGTGTTCGGCGGAGTCGGTGAGGCGTTGACGATCCGGCACGACTCGTTCGACCGGATCAGCTTCATGCCGGGCGTCCTCACCGGTGTCCGGGAGGTCGGCAAGCACCCGGGTCTGACCGTCGGTCTGGAGAACTTCCTGGGTCTATGACCCGTCCCGGCCACATGTCGTTCAACTGGATGTTGCTCGACGTGGTTAGCGTCCGCCCATGGGGACACGATGTTCGACGGTCTGCTGAATGCCCTCGGCGATCTCATGGGGTCGCTGTGGATCTACCCGCTGATCGCCGTCATCTCCCTGGTCGATGCGATCGTGCCCATCTTCCCCAGCGAAGCGCCGTTGATCATGGCCGGTGTGTACGCGGGATCGACGGGCTCACCGAACCTGATTCTGATCATGCTCTGCGCGGGCGCCGGGGCGATGGCAGGCGACCACGTCGCGTATTCGATCGGTCGGGCCGCAGCCGGCAAGATCGATCGAATCCCGCAGCACACCCGTCGCGGTAGGGCGATCGCCGGCGCGAAGCGGTTGCTGGATTCCCGTGGTGGCATGGCCCTGGTCATCGGCCGGTTCATTCCCTGGGGACGCATCGCCACCACGGTCGTCTTCGGCGCGATGCGTTATCCACGAATGCGGTTCACCATGTTCGACGCGATCGGGGTGACGGCGTGGGCACTGCACGGCACGCTGATGGGCTACATCGGCGGCCACGCCTTCGAGCAGGAACCACTCAAAGGACTCGCGCTCGGCCTCGGTCTGGCGATCGCGGTCTCGGCTCTCATCGAACTGGTCCGCTGGCTGCTCGCTCGGCGCCAACGCAGCGGGTCCCCGGCCGAAGCCGAGGACCCGCAACCGACGGGCAACACCGATCGGATCAGCGCACGAGGATGACCTCGAGGTTGCGAGGCCCGTGCACTCCTTCGACCCGGTTCAACTCGATGTCGGAGGTGGCGCTCGGACCGCTGATCCAGGTGAGCGGACGCCCTGCTTCCACGGACGATCGCAGCCGGGTGATCGCCTCCGGCACGGAGGTCACCACCTGATCGGCATGCACGACGCAGATGTGCACGTCCGGCACCAGCGACAGTGCTCGCCGGGCCTGACCGGCGCAGTGGTCCAGCACGATGGTTCCGGTGACCGCGATGCCGACGCTCGACGTGGTCACCACTGCGGCGATGTCGTCGAGTGCCGTCGCCGACAGATCATCGTCGACGGTCGTCTCGATGGACGTGGGTGCTACTTCGGGCGGTAGATCCGGCGGGACGACGACCGTGTGGCAACCGTGTTCGGCCAGCACCGCGTCCACGGCCGCAGCGATGCCGTCGACCGACACCTCACGCACGATCGCCCGGTAGTCGCGCATGTTCTCCACGAACAGATCAAGCATGGCCTCGGTCTCCATCGGTTCCGTGGCAGGAGCGGGAGCCACCGAAACCGTTGCAGCCGAACCCGATTGCGTCGACCTGATGCGGCCGAGGATCTCTTCGCGTGCGCTGCTCATGCCTGACCTCCACCGGTACGGTCCCACCACTGCCGGAACGTCTCCTTGGGTGGCACGGGCACGTCGCGAGCGCTGCTCCACGAGGACGCGGGCCAGGGGAGTGCCCCCAGGGCTGTCCGGCGACCCAACAACTTCCCACCCAACGTGGATGCCTTCTGTGCCTTCGCCAATCGGCGGCTGTCGGCGAACATCCATGCCGCCGCCTGCATCGTCCTGGACTCCACGGAATTGTGCCCACGGTGCTCGTCGACGACCTGCGTGCGCAGTTTCACCAACAGGCGCGGGATGTCGATGCGCACCGGGCACACCTCGAAACACGCACCGCAGAGGCTGGACGCGTACGGCAACGACTGGTCGATCGCACTCGATGTACCGCGCAGCTGCGGCGTGAGCACCGCGCCGATGGGTCCGGGGTAGACCGAGCCGTAGGCGTGGCCACCGGCGCGTTCGTACACCGGGCAGACGTTGAGGCAGGCCGAGCAGCGGATGCAGCGAAGCGCCTGCCGTCCGACCTCGTCCGCCAGTACGCGCGTGCGTCCGTTGTCGATCAACACGACGTGCACGTTCTGGGGCCCGTCACCTTCGGCCGGGCCGGTCCACATCGTCGTGTACGGGTTCATCCGTTCACCGGTCGAGGAGCGCGGGAGCAACTGCATGAACGTGCCGAGGTCCTCCCAGGTCGGCAGCACCTTCTCGATGCCGACGACGCTGATCAGGGTCTCGGGCAGGGTCAGGCACATGCGTCCGTTCCCCTCGGACTCCAGCACCACGAGTGTGCCGGTGTCGGCGATCGCGAAGTTCGCTCCGGAGATCGCGACTTTGGCCCGCAGGAACTTCTCCCGCAGGTGCAACCGCGCTGCCTCGGCGAGTTCGCGTGGAGCGTCGGTCATGTCTTCAGGGGCAGGGCGGCCGACCTTGCCCATCTCCTGGCGGAAGATCTCTCGGATCTCGGCGCGGCCGCGGTGGATGGCCGGCACCAGGATGTGCGAAGGACGGTCGTGGCCCAGCTGGACGATGAGTTCGGCCAGGTCGGTCTCCCACGCATGGATTCCTGCAGCCTCGAGCGCCTCGTTGAGCTCGATCTCCTGGGTGGCCATCGACTTCACCTTGACGACCTCGTCGACACCCTCGGCGCGAACCAGGTCGAGCACGATGCGGTTGGCCTCTTCGGCATCACGTGCCCAGTGCACGGTCGCACCGCGCTCGGTGAGCTTCTCCTCGAACTGCAGCAAGTAGCTGTCGAGGTTGGCGAGCACCTCGTCCTTCACGTCGGCACCGTTGAGTCGCAACGCCTCCCACTGAGGCACCTCCTCGACCACGGACGCTCTCTTGGCACGGATCGTGTGCGTGGCGTGTAGCAGGTTGCGCCGCTGCTGGGTGTTGGCCAGAGCATCCTTGGCCATGGCCGGGAACTTCGGCATCCCGACGAAGGTCGGCGTGGTCTTCGCAAGGGGGGCGCTCATAAGACATCTCCGTCCGTCGAGGCGAGGATCTCGGCCAGGTGCAGGGTGCGGACGCCGGAACGCTGGCGACCGAGCAACCCACCGATATGGGCGAGGCAGGAATTGTCTCCGGCGACGACCACTTCGGCCTCGGTGTCGCGGATGCGGCGCACCTTGTCGCTGCCCATCGCCACCGACACGTCGGCGTTCTTCATCGCGAACGTGCCGCCGAAGCCACAGCACTCGTCGGCGGCGGGTAGTTCGACCAGGTCGATGCCTCGAACCTGCCGAAGGAGTTGCAGCGGCTTGTCGCCCACCTTCAGCATGCGCAACGAGTGGCAGGTCGGGTGGTAGGTGACCCGGTGTGGGAAGTACGCACCGACGTCCGTCACGCCGAGCACGTCAACGAGGAACTCCGAGAGTTCGTAGGTCTTGGGCGCGACCTTCGCGACACCGTCGGCGAGCGCGGCGTCGCCCGACCGGGCGGCCAGGTCCGCGTACTGCTCACGCACCGAACCAGTGCACGAACCGCTGACCGACACGACAGCGTCGTAGCCCTCGAACACGTCGACGAACTTGCGCGCCAGCGGAATTGCCTCGTCGGCGTAGCCGGTGTTGGTGAACATCTGGCCGCAGCAGGTCTGCTCCGAGGGGAACTCGACGTCCACCCCGAGGCGACGGAGCAGGCGCACCGTCGCCTTCGGGGTTTCGGGCCACATGGTGTCGTTGAAACACGTTGCGAAAAGTGCGACTCGCATCAGGGCAGCATCCACGACAGGACGGTGGCCTGCAGGCCGACGAGCACGCACATGAGCGCGAGCAGACCGAGCGACCAGAGTACGACCTTGCGGAAGATGTCCGACTCGCGACCGAGCAGACCCACCGAGGTGGCGGCGATCGTGAGGTTCTGCGGGCTGATCATCTTGCCGACGACACCGCCGGAGGAGTTGGACGCGACCAGCAAGGTCGGGTCGATGCCCGCCTTCTGCCCGGCCGTCTGCTGCAGCGTGGCGAAGAGCGCGTTCGCGCTGGTGTCGGACCCGGTGACTGCGGTGCCCAACCAGCCCAGGATCGGGGACAGGAAGGCGAACGCGGTACCGGTGCCGGCGATCCAGGTGCCGATGGTGATCGTCTGGCCCGACAGGTTCATCACGTACGCCAGCGCCAGCACGGATGCGACGGTGAGAAAGGCGAAGCGCAGCTTGATCGCGCTCTCACCGAACTCCTTGGCCCACTTGCCCAGCGACACCTTGTACACCAGCGCCGTGATCAGCGAGCAGATCAGCAGCAGGGTGCCGGGGGAGGAGAGCCACTGGAAGTTGTAGGTCGTGGTGGACGACACCTTGCCGGCGGCGTTGACGATCTCGCCGTGCAGACCGGGCCACTCGATCTTCTGGTCCGTGCCGACCAGGAACTCCTTGATGGGTTCGATCAGCTTGGCTGCGGCGAACACCGCGATGACCAGCAGGTAGGGGAACAGAGCCATTCCGATGCGTCCGGGAGTCAGGTCGCGAGCGCGGGCGTCCATGTCCTCCTTGCTCTCGACTGCGTCGTCCGCGTCCGCGTCCGCGTCATCGGCGAGCGAACCCGATCCGGCCGAACCGGAGCCGACCGAGGCCAGCTCCCGCTTGCGGGCGGCGGCGAGGTCGGCGAGCGCCTCTTCGCGTCCCGTCGGCTGCCAGAAGCGCAGCATGACGACGGCGGCCGCGAGCGCGACGAGTGCGGCGATGACGTCCGTCAGTTCCACCGAGATCCAGGTGGCCGAAACCCATTGGGCAACGGCGAACGCGAAGCCGACGACGAGGGCGATCGGCCAGGTCTGCTTCATGCCGCGCTTGCCGTCGACCAGGGCGACTAGCATGAGCGGGACGAACAGGGCCAGGACCGGCGTCTGGTGGCCGACGTACGCGCCGATCTCGTTGTAGTCGATCTTGGTGAGCGTGCCTGCGGTGATGATCGGGGTGCCGACGGCGCCGAACGCGACCGGCGCGGTGTTGGCCAGCAGAGCAACAGCGGCGGCACGCAGCGGCGAGAAGCCGACGGCCATCAGCATGACTCCGGTGATCGCGACGGGCGCTCCGAAGCCGGCGAGGGCTTCGAGCATCGCACCGAAACAGAAGGCGATGATGATCGCCTGGATACGCGGGTCGTCCGAGACGAGGTGGAAGGATGCGCGCAGGTCGTCGAAGCGGCCGCTCACGACGGTGATCTGGTAGAGCACGATCGCGCAGAAGACGATCCACATGATCGGGAAGAGACCGAAGACCGCACCCTCGGACGCGGACAGCAGTGCGAGGTTCACGGGCATCTCGAACGCCAGGACGGCGACGAGGATCGCGACGGCCAGCGCCGCCAGGCCGGCCCAGTGGGCCTTCCATCGCAGTGCGCCGAGCGTGATGAAAACGGTGAGGAGGGGCAGCAGGCCCACCAGTGCGGACAGCCAGAGGCTGTCGGCCACCGGCGCCAGCGGTGGGGTGTAGGTGCTCGTCATCTGGGAGCCTTCCGTACGCGACCAAATGGTCAGACCAAAGATGTGATGCACACCATAGCGGCATCACTTCGGTTACCGGCAAGTCATTTCGCCGCTCTCGCGTGTCGTCGGCGCCTGCCGGCTTCGTCCGGGGCACGGCCTACGCTGCTCGGATGCCGGAAGATGACGCACGGCCTTCGGGGGCCAAGACATGGGAAGTGGTCGTCGGCTGGGTGGAGGAACGGATCCTCGACGGTCGGCTGGTTCGTGGATCGATGCTGCCCGCCGAACGCGAGCTGGCCACGCAACTGGGGGTCAGTCGAGCAGCCGTGCGCGAGGGCGTCCGCACCCTGCAGGCCAGCGGGGTGCTGTGTCCCAACGTCGGCGCGGGCGCGACCGGGGGGACGATGGTTGCCGGCGAACCACACGTGGCGCTGACCCGGATGTTGCGCATGCACGTCGCGCTCGCGAACTTTCCCGCCCGCGACGTCACGCAGGTGCGCGTCGTGCTCGAGCGTTTGTCGACCTCACTGGCCTGCGCCCACGCGGACGACGGCGCGCGTGCCCGGATGCGCGAGGCACTGAATGCGATGGACGACGATGAACTGACCCGCGAGGAGTTCAACCGGTTCGACACCGGGTTCCACGTCGCGATCGCGCGTGCCGCGGGCAACCGGCTGGCCACCGACCTGACCGTGGCGATCCGTGAGTCGATGCGGCAACCGATCATGCGCGGCTTCGACGAAGTTGCCGACTGGCACCTGCTGCGCAGTCAGTTGCGCGGTCAGCACCACGCGATCATGTCCGCCATCGACGCGCGGTCCGCCGCCGAGGCAGCCGATCTGGTAGAGCACCACATCTGGTCCGCCTACGAGGCGATGCCCCGGCTGCACTGAACCAGACCCGGGCCTAGCCCCAGCCGATCGCCCGCAGGATCGCCGCGGTCGCTCCAGCAAGCACGATCACCAGCAGGAACGGCGCTCGCAGACACAGTGCGAGGATCGCGACGAGGAGCCCGGTGGCGCGGGCGTCCACGACGGTCGAACCCTGCGGTCCGCCGAATGCCTGCACCGCGACGAGTGCTGCCAGCAGGGCGATCGGCAGGTACTTCATGATCCGGCTGATCAACGGTCCACCGAGCCAGTCGTGCGGGACGAGATAGCCCAGCAGCTTGGTGACCAGCGACAGCGCTCCGGCGAGCAGCACGATCGTCCACAGACTCATCGGCTGTCGTCCTGTGGGTCGATCGTCTTGTCGAGGTGATGCCCGAGCGTGTCCTGCAGGTCCTCGTCCACGATCGCCTCGCCGTCGGACCCCTCGGACGCGTCCGGCAAGGCACCGGCGACAACTGCTGCGAGTGCAGCGATGAGGATCGGCGTCCCCGCCGGTGCGTGTGGCGCCACGATCAGCGCGATCGCTGCCGCGGCCACGGCGGTGAGCCGCGTCCGCAGCGTCGTCAGTCGCGGCCAGAGCAGCGCTATGAAGGCGCCTGCCGCTGCGGCGTCCAGACCCCATTTCTTCGGATCGCCGAGTGCGTTGCCGAGCAGAGCGCCGGCGAAGGTCATCAGATTCCAGAAGACGAAGACCGCAATACCGGTCCACCAGAAGCCGACCCGGGTGCGCTCGCGATCGGGCTGTGCGATCGCGACGGCAGTCGACTCGTCGATCGTCAGGTGGGCAGCGACCACCGTGCGCCAGCCGCTCGCCTGAAGCAGTCGCGAGACCTGCAAGCCGTAGAACGCGTTGCGCAGCCCGAGCAGCGTGCTGGTGGTGACGGCGGCAACCCCGGTGCCTCCGGACGCGATCACGCCCACGAGCGCGAACTGGGACCCGCCGCTGAACAGCAACAGCGACAGCACCATCGCCTGCCACACATCGAGCCCGGCGGCGACGGCCAGTGCGCCGAAGCTCGTGCCGTACAGGCCGGTGGCAACGCCGATCCAAAGGCCTTGGCGGGCAACGGGTTCGGTATCTGCGGTGAGGTGGGGTCGAAGCGGCCTAATGCTCATGGTCGTGCGCTTGCTCCTCGAGCGGCGCCGAGGAATCGGTGTGCATTTCGATCTCCCGGACGGTGTCGCCC
The DNA here is from genome assembly GCF_054778255.1 of Yimella radicis. Classification (NCBI taxonomy): domain Bacteria; kingdom Bacillati; phylum Actinomycetota; class Actinomycetes; order Micrococcales; family Dermacoccaceae; genus Yimella; species Yimella radicis. Next base: position 399,005 of record NZ_BAAGZR010000009.1, on the reverse strand, counting down.
GCGGACGTCACGATGCGGTCGGCGTATCCACCGGACACCACGAAACCTGCGGTCGCGAGGAAACGGACAACAGGCGTGTCGCGCTCCATGATCCGGACGCGGACGTAGCTGCGGTCGTTGGCGGCGAGAGTGTCCATCGCGGCGTTGAGCAGCCGGGACCCGTGACCCTTTCCGCGGTGATCGGGGTGCACACCTCCGGCCAGGATCTCCGCTTCACCCTCGTGCGCGCCGTCCTGCATGACGGGGCCGACCGCCACGAACCCGACGATGGTGTCGAGTTCGGTGGCGACCAACAGTCGGTGGACCGGCGATGGGGGAGCAGCGAGCGAGGAGCGCCACGCCTGCTCGAACTCGGCCGCCTCGAAGGCTTGGAGGGTCTCCGGTTCGACGACGTCGGCGAATGCCCGTCGCCAGACCTGCGCCTGCACCTCTCCGACCGCGGGGAGATCGTCGGTCCGTGCCGTTCGCACACTCGCATCGCTCACCCGACCGATTCTCGCAGCCAGGATGGGATGGTCGCGCGCTGGTCCCACGACCTTGCACCGACGTGATTAGAGTGGCTCTCATGGCGTCGTGGAGTCCCCTGGACTGGCCGGTCGTCCGGCAGGCGCGTTCGGGCGACCTGTTCGGTCGTGGCCCGGCCGCCACCTCGCCCACCACCCGATCACTGCAGCCCCGCACCGCGACCGCCGACCGCGTCGTCCAGAGCATCTGCCCGTACTGCGCCGTCGGTTGTGGCCAGAAGGTCTACGTCAAGGACGAACGCGTCGTCCAGATCGAGGGCGATCCCGACTCGCCGATCTCGCGGGGACGCCTGTGTCCCAAGGGATCTGCCAGCGAGCAACTGGTCAACTCACCCGACCGACAGACCAAGGTTCTGTACCGCGCGCCGCGCGCGAAGGACTGGTCCGAACTGGACCGCGACACCGCGATCGACATGATCGCCGAACGCTTCATCAATGCCCGTCGACGCGGCTGGCAGGACCACGACGACCAAGGCCGTCCACTGCGGCGAACGATGGGCATCGCCTCGCTCGGCGGAGCCACGTTGGACAACGAGGAGAACTACCTCATCAAGAAGTTGTTCACCGCGGCCGGCGCGATCCAGATCGAGAACCAAGCTCGTATTTGACACTCCGCCACGGTTCCCGGTCTGGGAGCTTCGTTCGGGCGCGGCGGCGCCACCCAATCGCTGCAGGACATGGCCAACTCCGATTGCATCGTGCTGCAAGGCGGCAACATGGCCGAAGCACACCCGGTGGGGTTCCAGTGGGTTGCCGAGGCGAAGGCGCGAGGTGCGAGGGTCATCCATGTCGATCCGCGTTTCACGCGTACCGGTGCCGTCGCCGACAAGCACGTACCGATCCGTGCCGGCTCCGATGTCGCCCTGCTCGGTGGGCTGATCAACTATGTGCTCAGCAACGATCTGTGGTTCGAGGAGTACGTGGTCGCCTACACCAACGCCGCGACGCTGGTGAACGAGGAGTTCCGCGACACCGAGGACCTCGGCGGCCTGTTCTCCGGTTTCGACCCCGAAACCGGCAAGTACGACCCGAAGACCTGGGCCTACGAGCAGGGTGAGCCTGACTCCCAGGGAGCGGCGGGCAAGGAGCACGGCGCGCAGGCATCCGCTCGCGCGGCCGGTGATCAGCTCGGTTCCGGTGGCGCGAACACGGGCACGAGCCAGCCGCTTCGTGACGAAACACTCCAGCACCCGCGCACGATCTTCCAGATCCTCAAGCGGCACTACGCCCGCTACACCCCCGAGATGGTGCAGGACGTCTGTGGCATCACGGCCGCCGACTTCGAGTACCTCGCGAAGGCGATCACCGAGAACTCCGGTCGCGAGCGCACGACCTGCTTCGCGTACGCCACCGGCTGGACCCAGCACACGCTCGGCGCCCAGTTCATCCGTTGCGCATCGGTGCTGCAGTTGCTGCTGGGCAACATGGGTCGTCCGGGTGGCGGCATCATGGCGCTGCGCGGTCACGCGAGCATCCAGGGCTCGACCGACATCCCGACGTTGTTCAACCTGTTGCCGGGTTACCTGCCGATGCCGTTCGCGGGCAAGCAGGACACGTTGAACGACTACCTGACAAGCGTTCACAGCAAGTCGGAGAAGGGCTACTGGGCCAACGCCGACGAGTACCTCATCAGCCTCCTCAAAGCGTGGTGGGGCGATGCGGCGACGAAGGAGAACGACTTCGCCTACGACTATCTGCCCCGTCTCGACGGGCCGGCCGGCACCTACCAGACGGTGCAGAACATGCTCGCCGACCAGGTCGACGGCTACTTCATCCTCGGTCAGAACCCTGCGGTCGGCTCGGCCAACGGACGCATGCAGCGGTTCGGGATGGCCCGCCTGAAGTGGCTGGTCGTGCGTGACCTGCAGATGATCGAGTCCGCAACCTGGTGGAAGGACGGCCCCGAGATCGCCTCGGGCGAAATGCGCACCGAGGACATCGAGACCGAGGTCTTCTTCATGCCGGCCGCGACCCACGTGGAGAAGGCGGGGTCGTTCACGCAGACCCAGCGCCTGCTGCAGTGGCGTCACCAAGCGGTGCAGCCACCGGGGCAGTCGCAGAGCGAGTTGGAGTTCTTCCACGAACTCGGAGTTCGTATCCGCGCCAGGCTCGCCGACTCGACCGACGAGCGCGACCGCCCGTTGCTCGATCTCACCTGGGACTACCCGAAGGACGCGCACGGCGAGACCGACTCCGAAGCGGTGCTGGCCGAGATCAACGGTCGCTACGTGACGGGCCCGAACGCCGGCAAGCCGATCAACGCCTACACCGAGCTGAAGAACGACGGCTCGACGATCTGCGGCTGCTGGATTTATGCGGGCGTGTACGCCGACGGCATCAACCACGCCGCCGATCGGGTGCCGCACGGCGGTCCCAAGCCCGCGCAGTCCGAGTGGGGCTGGGCCTGGCCGGCGAACCGCCGCATCCTGTACAACCGCGCGTCCGCCGACCCCGACGGCAAGCCGTGGAGCGAACGCAAGAAGTACCTGTGGTGGGACGCCGAGCAGGGCAGGTGGGTCGGCGACGACATCCCGGACTTCCCGGACGACCTCGCGCCGGGTACGCGTCCGGACGCGGGTATCGGTGGGCCACAAGGCCTTTCGGGCGATGACCCGTTCGTCATGCAGGCCGACGGCAAGGGATGGCTGTACGCACCCAACGGTCTGGTCGACGGCCCGATCCCGACGCACTACGAGCCGCCGGAGTCGCCTGTGACCAACGCGCTGTACCCGCAGCAGGGCAGTCCGACGCGTGTGATCATCGCGCGGGACGACAACGTGCAGGCGCCGAGTGCCGCTGCGTCGCAGGTGTATCCGTACGTGTTCACGACCTACCGGTTGACCGAGCACCACACCGCGGGCGGCATGAGCCGTTTCCTGTCGTTCCTGTCCGAACTGCAGCCGGAGATGTTCTGCGAGGTGTCACCGCAACTTGCGCAGGAGGTCGGGCTGGAGGCCTACGGCTGGGCGACGATCATCTCCGCGCGCGCGGCGATCGAGGCGCGGGTGCTGGTCACCGACCGGATGACACCGCTGCAGGTCGGTGGTCGTACGGTCCACCAGATCGGGCTGCCCTACCACTGGGGCGTCGGCAACGAGGCGCTGGTCAGCGGTGACGCCGCCAACGACCTCATCGGTCTTGCGCTCGATCCGAACACCCAGATCCAGGGGTCCAAGGCGGGACTGTGCGACATCCGTCCCGGACGTCGGCCGACCGGAGCCGCAGTGATGGACCTGGTGCGTTCCTACCAGGCTCGCTCGGGCACCGACCTGGAGACCGACAACCTGCGCATCACCGATCGGGTGCACGAGACCGTGAACCCGGATCCGCAGGACAGCGACCAGGACGAAAGCGCTCCGGGGCAACACGATTCGCAGGGTTCGCAGAAAAGTTCGAACGAGAAGGAGGGCTGAGCTGATGGGACAGTTCTCCGGGCCGACCGATCCCACCGCCGACGCCCACTGGCACACGCACGAGGAGCGCAAGGGCTTCTTCACCGACACCTCGATCTGCATCGGCTGCAAGGCGTGCGAGGTGGCGTGCAAGGAGTGGAATCACAACCCCGCCGACGGCGACTTCAAGCTGTTGGACTCCTCCTACGACAACACCGGCGAACTGAGTGCTGACACCTGGCGCCACGTCGCGTTCATCGAGCAAGGCAAGGCCGACATCGAGCAGGCCCGCGAGTCGGGTCGACAACTCGTGTCGTTGGGCATGCCGAAGGTCGGCGCACCCGTGGCACCCGAACCCGACCCCACACCTGCGGACACCCCTGAGTTCCGCTGGCTGATGGCGTCCGACGTCTGTAAGCACTGCACCCACGCCGGGTGTCTTGACGTCTGCCCGACGGGTGCTTTGTTCCGCACCGAGTTCGGCACGGTCGTCGTCCAGGACGATGTCTGCAACGGTTGCGGCACGTGTGTCGCCGGGTGTCCGTTCGGTGTCGTCGAACGGCGTCGTGACGGCACGGCCGCTCCGCGCACGCAGCGGGGCAAGCACGTCAAGAACAGCGGCGTCGCGCAGAAGTGCACGCTCTGTTACGACCGGCTGCTCGACGACCAGACGCCGGCGTGTGCGAAGACGTGCCCGACCACGTCCATCAAGTTCGGCGATCACGACGACATGGTCGAGACCGCCCAGGAGCGCGTCGCGCAGTTGCACGCCGAGGGTCGCACCGAGGCACGTCTGTACGGCGCGAACGAGAACGACGGCGTCGGCGGCATCGGATCGGTGTTCCTGCTGCTGGACGAACCCGAGGTCTACGGGTTGCCGCCCGACCCGCGGGTGCCGACCGCAGACCTCAACTCGATGTACCGCCGTGCGACCGTGGCGGCTGTCGGCATGATCGCGGCAACGGCGGTCGCGTTCGCGAGTGGCCTATGAGCGACTTCGACAGTTACCGGCCGCCGGAGCCGCCCCGCAAGCGGCGCCGCGACAAGATCGGTGGCGCGGTCCGCAGGCGTGCCCGTGGGTGGCGCGACGGCGGCGACGGTGCGCGCGAGATGCTGATGGTGCCCGATGTCGAGTTCACCTCGTACTACGGGCGACCCGTCGTGAAGCCGCCGCCCTGGGGCCACGAGGTGCCGGCCTACCTGTTCCTCGGTGGAGTCGCCGGTGGATCCGGTCTGATCGCCTTCGCCGCTCAGTTGACCGGTCGCGAACTGCTGCGCCGCAACGCACGTCTGGGTGGCTTGGCCGCGATCAGCCTCGGCGGCGCAGCGCTGGTGAAGGACCTCGGTCGTCCCGACCGGTTCTACAACATGCTGCGCACCTTCAAGGTGACCTCGCCGATGAGCATGGGCTCGTGGATCCTCACCGGTTACAGCGTCGGTGCCGGCGTGGCAGCGGTCGCCGAGATCGACCGCCTGACCGCCGACCGATTGCCGTTCGGGCCGCTGCGCCCGGCGCTGCGCTGGGTCGAACCGTTCTCCGGTTTCGAAGCGGCGTTGTTTTCGCCGCCGCTTGCCTCGTACACCGCAGTTCTGTTGTCGGACACCGCGAATCCAACCTGGAACGACGCCCGCAAGTACCTTCCGTTCGTGTTCGTCAGTTCGGCGACTCTTGCTGCGTCGGGCTTGGCGATGATCACGACCCCGGCGTCCGAGACCGGTCCGGTGCGCATGTTGGCAGCGCTCGGCGTCGTCGGCGACGTGGTGAACATGAAGGTGTTGGAGCACTCGATGGACCCGACCGTCGTGGAGACGCTGCATCAGGGCAATCCGGGCAAGATGCTGCGGTGGGCCGAACGCCTCGCCGTCGCCGGCGGCGTCGGCGCCCTGATCGGTGGACGACTTCGTCCGATCGCGGTCGTCTCCGGAGCGGCGTTGTTGACCGCGTCGGCGCTGACCCGCTTCGGCGTGTTCGAGGCCGGCATCGAGTCTGCCAAGGACCCGAGGTACACCATCGAGCCGCAGAAGCGCCGCCTCGCCGCCCGTCGGGCCCAGGGCATCACCGACGACTCGATCACGACCGCCCGCTGACCTGACCGTTGCTTCGCTGGTACTCGCCGCTGTTGCGTGCGGGACGCGAAACTTCGCGAAGTCTCGCACCTTGACTGCAACTGTTGCGCTCCCGGGACTCGCAACAGTTGCCTCACTTCGGGCGAGGGTCAGGTGGGGGTCAAGCGATGATCTCGATGCCCGCGCCGTCCACGGTGCGCCCGATCACCGGGTGGCCGGGCAACTCCCCGACGACCAACAACCCGCCGGACGTCTGCGCGTCCGCCAGGAACAGCAGGTCGTCCTCACTCACGCCCGAACCGACCGACAGATGCGGACGGACCCAGTCCAGGTTCCGTCGCGTCCCGCCCGACACGAACCCGTCGCGCAACGCGTCCAGTGCACCATCGACCGCCGGCACTGCCGCGCGTTCGATCACGGCACCGACACCGGACCCGCGCATCATCTTGTGCAGATGTCCGAGCAACCCGAACCCCGTGACATCGGTGGCGGCTTCGAGACCGGCGTCCACCGCGGCAACCGACGCATCCCGGTTCAGCGTGGTCATCAACTCGATGGCCTGCGCGAAGACCTCGCCGGTGGCCTTGTGCCGGTTGTTCAACAGTCCGACGCCGATCGGCTTGGTCAAGGTGATCGGTAGGCCGGCGCGGGCAGCGTCGTTGCGTAGCAACCGTTTCGGGTCGGCGACGCCGGTGACCGCCATACCGTACTTCGGCTCCGGATCGTCGACGCTGTGTCCGCCGAGCACCGGGCAGCCGGCTTCGTCCGCGACTGCAAGACCGCCGCGGAGCACCTCGGTCAGCAATTCCATCGGCAGCACGTCGCGTGGCCAACCGACCAGGTTGATGGCAACGACCGGTCGCCCACCCATGGCGTACACGTCCGACAGTGCGTTGGCGGCGGCGATGCGTCCCCAGTCGTACGCGTCGTTGACGACGGGGGTGAAGAAGTCGGCGGTCGAGAGCACCGCGAGGTCGTCGCGCACGCGGACAGCAGCTGCGTCGTCGCCGGCATCGATGCCGACCAGGATGTCATCGCCTCGCCGGCCGACCAGGTCGCGGACGGCGTCCTCGAGCTCGCCGGGCGGGATCTTGCAGGCACACCCGCCGCCATGGGTGTAGTCGGTGAGCCGATAGTCGTTGCGGTCGATCGCCATTCCGTCACTGTATGGACACCAGGTGTCCGCAGAAGGAGTGACCTGACCCGCGAGTCATGCGGACTTTCGGTTAGGTTGTCCGCGGAGGCGTCAGGGTTCCTGGTGGGCCCCCCGGTCTTCAAAACCGGCGAGTCCGAGTATCTCGGGCTGGCGGGTTCGATTCCCGTCCGCCTCCGCCACACGTTTCAGGGTTCGGGGAGGGCGAGTGAGCACGGACGATCCGCGCAGCCGTATCCCGCGCACCGACGCACTCCTCACCTCTGCTGCGGCGCAGGACGCACGGACGTGCCTGGCGGAGGGACGCATCCAACAAGTCGTCCAGGACGTCCTCGCGCGGGCTCGCCGAGGTGATATCGCACCGGAATCGGTCGAGCCCGAGTTGTCGGATCGCCTTTCCGCAGAACGACCTTCGCGACTGACTCCGGTCATCAACGCGACCGGGGTCGTCGTCCACACCAATCTCGGCCGAGCCCCGTTGTCCCCGGCAGCCGCCGCTGCGGTGCAGCAGGCGAGCGGTTACGTCGATGTGGAGATGGATCTCGCTGCCGGCGTCCGGTCCAAGCGGGGCACCGCAGCCCGGGACGCACTGCTCGACGCGTGCCCGGTGGCTGAGGCCGCGCTCGTGGTGAACAACGGAGCAGCGGCGCTCGTCCTTGCCACCACGGCCCTCGCTGCCGGCAAGAAGGTCATCCTCAGTCGGGGTGAGTTCATCGAGATCGGAGCCGGGTTCCGGCTGCCCGACCTCATCGAGTCCGCCGGTGCGCGTCTTTGTGAGGTCGGCACGACCAACCGCACCTCGGTGGCCGATTACGTCGATGCGATCAGCGAAGAGACCGGGTGCATCCTCAAGGTGCACCCGAGCAACTTCCGGGTTCACGGCTTCACCCGGTCGGCGGACGTGGCCGAACTGCGCTCTGCGGTGGGCGAACTCCCAATCGTCCATGACCTGGGCAGCGGCCTACTGGCGCCGGACCCGACCTTGCCCCACGAACCTGACGCGTCGACTGCTCTGACCGACGGGGCCGACCTCGTCATCGCCAGCGGCGACAAACTGCTCGGGGGGCCGCAGGCAGGCATCCTGCTGGGCAAAGCCGAGCTCGTCGAGCGGCTGGCGAAGCACCCGCTGGCCCGGGCCGTCCGGGTCGACAAACTCACCCTGGCCGCGCTGGAAGCGACCCTCGCCGGGCCGACGCCTCCGGTCAGCCAGTACTTGCACGCGGACGCCGCCCAGCTCAGGAAGCGTGCCGAGGCAATCGCTGGGCCGCTCGGCGTGCAGGTCGTGCCGCACGACGGACGCGTGGGTGGCGGGGGAGCACCCGGAGTTGCGTTGTCAGGGTGGGCGATTCATCTACCGGAGAAGGTCGCTGCACTGCTGCGCACCGGTGACCCGGCGATCCTGACGCGGGTACACGACGGAGCCTGCCTGCTCGATCTGCGATGCGTTCCCGAGCAGGACGACACCCGTGTGCTCGACGCACTTCGAGCCGCGCTCGGTTCCTGATGTACGTCGTCGCCACCGCTGGTCATGTCGACCACGGCAAGAGCGCGCTGGTGCGTGCACTGACCGGCACCGATCCCGACCGCTGGGCGCAGGAGAAGCGCCGCGGTCTCACCATCGACCTCGGATTCGCCTTCACCACAACGGCATCCGGCGCCAAGCTTGCGTTCGTCGATGTGCCCGGTCATCAACGATTCATCGCCAACATGCTCGCCGGCCTCGGTCCGGCGCCGGTGGTGATGTTCGTGGTGGCCGCCGACTCCGGTTGGCAGGCACAGTCCAGTGATCATCGGGACGTGGTCGGGGCGCTCGGTATCGATCGCGGCCTGGTCGTCGTGACCAAATCCGACCTGGCTCCGGACTCTGTGCAGGACGTGATCGCCCAGGCCAGAACGGAGTTGGCGAGTACCGGGCTGGCGAACGCCGCCGCAGTGGCCGTCAGCGCGCGCACCGGCGACGGTCTCGACGAATTGCGATCAGCCCTCGCAACACTGATCCACGAACTTCCAGAACCGGATCCGACGTCGCGAGTCAGGTTCTGGGTCGATCGCTCGTTCACCGTGAAGGGCGCCGGCACCGTCGTCACCGGAACATTGCCCGCCGGCGCTGTCGCGCATGGCGACCACCTGGAGCTGCTCGGCAAGAAAGCAGGGTCGATGTCGGTCCGCGGCATCGAGAGTTCGGGGGAGTCGCTGGAGCGCGTCGGGCCGGTCAGCCGTGTTGCGCTGAACCTGCGAGGGGTGTCCCACGACGACGTCGGTCGCGGCGACGCGCTCGTCACTCCGGGCGCGTGGCGCGCGATCGACACCATCGACGTCCGACGGGTCAGTGGTGAAAGCCTGCGGGAAGCGCCGGAGCATCTGGTCGCGCACCTCGGGACCGCTGCGGTACCCGTCCACGTCCGGCCGCTGGGCGACGATCATGCTCGGCTCGTACTGGAGCGTCCGCTTCCGCTCACCCTCGGCGACCGGATGGTGCTACGTGATCCAGGGCGCCGCATCGTCGCGGGAGTACAGATCATCGATCCGGAACCGATGCCGTTGCGGCGCAGAGGTGCTGCCAGGCAGCTCGCCGAAGCGCTCGCCGAACGTCCGACCGATGGCGACTGCGCCACGGAGGTGAAGCGGCGCGCGACGGTGCGTCCGGAACACCTCCGACAGCTCGGCTTCTACGTGTCTGAACCACCGACGGGCGTGCTGTCCGTCGACGTCTGGTGGGTGGACGCAGCGGCATGGGATCGATGGGCCGAGCGTTTGCGGGGGGCCGTCGAGACTGACCGGCGCAGCGACCCACTCAGTGCCGGCCTCACCGTGGCGGCCGCGAAGGATCGTCTCGGTCTTCCCGACGTCGCCCTGCTCGGCCCGCTGGCGCAGAAGTCCGGTCTGACGGTGAGCGCCGGACGCATTTGCGCAGGCGACGCCGGTCTCGGAGCGCTCGAGCCGGCCGTCGCTGCCCTGGAGACTCACCTGAAGGGCACGCCGTTCGAGGCGCCGACCGCGGAACAGCTCAGCGACTGGGGGCTCGGCGTCCGACAGCTCGCCGCAGCCGAACGGGCAGGCCGGATCATCCGGATCGCAGAGGGTGTCGTGCTGCTGCCCACCGCACCGGCGCTTGCCATGGGGACCCTCGCGACGCTCGATCAACCCTTCACCGCCAGTCAGGCCCGACAGGCGCTCGGGTCCTCACGGCGCGTCGTGATTCCGCTGCTGGAACTCCTCGACGCCAAGGGTTGGACCTGCCGGGACGCCGACGGCGCACGGCACGTGGTCCGGTGACCGATGTGACACCTTCGTGCACAGTTGCAATTCGGTGTAATACGGGTCACACTGGACGGTATGTACGGCAACGACTTCGGTGACCCCGACGAGGCCCTGAACGCAGCCGAGGGCGGCGGTCTGGACGACGTGCTCGACACCGCCACCCAGCGTGGTGACGGCGGCGATTTCGACGACCTGATCGACGCGGACCTTCGCATCGAGCCGCGTGACGCGATGCCGCAGGAGTACCGCCAGACGCTCATCCGCCAGATCGCCCAGCACGCCCACTCGGAGATCATCGGCATGCAGCCGGAGGGCAACTGGATCACCCGCGCTCCGTCGTTGCGGCGCAAGGCGATTCTCATCGCGAAGGTGCAGGACGAGGCGGGTCACGGTTTGTACCTGTACTCCGCAGCCGAGACGCTCGGTGTCGATCGCAGCGAGCTGCTCGACAAGCTGCACTCGGGTCGGCAGAAGTACTCCTCGATCTTCAACTACCCGACGGTGTCCTGGGCCGACGTGGGTGCGATCGGCTGGCTGGTCGACGGCGCCGCGATCATGAACCAGGTGCCGCTGTGCCGCTGCTCCTACGGTCCGTACGCCCGCGCGATGATCCGCGTCTGCAAGGAGGAGTCCTTCCACCAGCGCCAGGGCTTCGAGTCGCTGTACACGATGTCGCAGGGCACCGAGCGTCAGAAGGCGATGGTGCAGGATGCTGCGAACCGCTGGTGGTGGCCGGCGCTGATGATGTTCGGGCCGCCTGACACCGGTGAGCATGCCAACGAGGGCCGCACCGCGCAGTCGATGGCCTGGGGCATCAAGCGCTTCGCCAACGACGAACTGCGTCAGAAGTTCGTCGACATGACCGTGCCGCAGGCGCAGAAGCTCGGCATCGAACTGCCCGACCCCGACCTGAAGTGGAACGAGGAGCGCGGCCATTACGACTTCGGTCCGATCGACTGGGACGAGTTCTGGCGCGTGCTCAAGGGCGACGGCCCATGCAACGAGCAGCGGATGAACCACCGGGTCACCGCGCACGAAGAGGGTGCGTGGGTGCGCGAAGCCGCCACCGCGTACGCGGACAAGCAGCAGGCACGAACGCAGGGAGCAGTGGCATGACCGATGTCGACAAGCGCGAATGGCCGCTGTACGAGGTGTTCGTCCGCAGCAAGCGTGGCCTTTCACATGTGCACGCCGGTTCGTTGCACGCACCGGACGAGGAGATGGCGCTGCGCAACGCCCGTGACCTCTACACCCGTCGCCAGGAGGGCGTTTCCGTCTGGGTGGTGAAGGCCTGCGACATCAGCGCGTCCAGCCCGGACGAGCGCGACAGTTTCTTCGACCCGGCGGTCGACAAGGTCTACCGGCACCCGACGTTCTACGACGTTCCCAAGGATGTCGAGTACCTGTGATGGAAAAGGTTGCCGTGCAAACGGATTCGACGATCGCTGACTACCTGCTCGGCCTGGCGGATGATGCCTTGATCTACACCCAGCGTCTGGGGGAGTGGGTCTCGCGTGCTCCGCAGATCGAGGAGGACATGGCGCTCGGCAACATCGCGCTCGACCAGCTCGGTCAGGCGCGCGCGCTGCTCACCCGCGCCGGCCAGGTCGACGGCACCGGCCGCGACGAGGACGCTCTGGCCTACCTGCGGGACGAACGCGAGTTCCGCAACGTCCACCTCGTCGAGCGCCCTCGCGGCGACTTCGGTTTCGAGATGGCACGGCTGCTCTGGTTCTCCGCCTACCAGTTCGAGTTGTACTGCGCACTCGTGAACAGCACGGACGAAGTCGTTGCCGGCGTGGCTCGCAAGGCCATCAAGGAGGTCACCTACCACCGCGACCACGCCACCCAGTGGGTGCTGCGTCTCGGCGACGGCACGCAGGAGTCGCACGAGCGGATGCGGGACGGTCTCGAAGCGGTAGCTCCGTATGTGGCCGAACTCTTCGACGACTCCGAATCCGCCTCTGCCGCAGCAGAATCCGGCGTCGGCGTCCTGCCGTCGTCGCTGCGTGAAAAGACAACCGCGTACGTTCGCTCCGTGACCGACGAAGCGACCCTGGAGTACGTCGACTCGGCCCGTTTCGCCGCACGTGGCGGGCGCACCGGTGTGCACTCCGAGGCGATGGGCTACCTGCTGGCCGAGATGCAGCACATCCACCGCTTGCACCCGGACGCCACCACATGGTGATGACGATGTCCCGGATCGAGAAGGTCGAAGCGGCGGTTCGCGCCGTACCCGACCCCGAGATCCCGGTGATCAGCCTGGACGACCTCGGAGTCATCCGCTCGTTCGAGGCCGACATCGATGCCGGCGTCGTGCACGTCATGATGACCCCGACCTACTCCGGTTGCCCGGCCATGGAGGCGATGTCGTCGTCCGTCGCGTCGGTGATCGCCCGGAGCGGCTTCGAGCCGCAGGTCAAGATCGTGCTGGACCCGCCGTGGACCACCGACTGGATATCGGAGTCCGGACGAAAGGCATTGCAACAGTTCGGTATCGCACCGCCTGGCCCGGCGGGCCGCCCGGCAGGGCCGGTCGGTCTGACGATCGCGCGGCGCACCGTCTCATGTCCCGTGTGTGGCAGCGCGCACTCGCAGGTCGTATCCGAATTCGGTTCGACCGCGTGCAAGGCGTTGCGACGTTGTCTGGACTGCAAGGAACCGTTCGAGGAGTTCAAGCCGCTGTGACCGCACTCATCTCCACACCTACCCGCCGTCGTGCCCAGTTCCACGAACTCGAGGTCGTCGACGTCCAACGCCTGACCCCCAACGCCGTCGCGGTGACCTTCGCGGTGCCCGACGAGTTGGCGGACGACTTCAGGTTCGCGCCCGGTCAGCACCTGACTCTGCGCCGCACCATCAACGGCGAGGACGCCCGTCGCTCCTACTCGATCTGCATGTCACGCCCGGAAGCGTTGCGCCGCAAGGTGATTCGTGTGGGATCGGCCGAGGTCGACGGGGGACTGATGTCCACCTGGTTGAACCGCGAGGTCAAGGTCGGCGATCGCATCGACGTCATGACCCCGCTGGGTTCGTTCACCTCTGCGCCGTCGGACACCGAGGCGCGGCACCACGTCGCGATTGCGGCCGGCTCTGGGATCACCCCGGTACTGTCACTGCTGACCTCGACGCTCGAGGAGGACGACGACTCCCGCGTGACGCTGGTCTACGGCAACCGCCGCACCGAGTCGATCATGTTCTTGGAGGAACTCGAGGACCTCAAGAACCAGTACCCCGGACGCGTCCACCTGATGCATGTGCTGTCGCGCGAGCCGCAGGATGTCGAGTGGCTCAACGGCCGCATCGATGCCGAGAAGCTCGAGTTGCTGTTCGGTACGGTGCTCCCGGTCGAGACCGTCGATGACTGGTACCTGTGCGGCCCGTTCCAGATGGTCGAGACCGCACGGAAGCTGTTGTCCGACAAGGGCGTCAGTGACGACCACGTGCATCACGAGGTCTTCCACGTCGATGACGGCACCACCCCGCAACAGCGGGTCGAGGTCGACAGGTCCGCACCGGCCGAAGCAGTCGTCACCGTCAACCTGGACGGTCGCACGACGAAGGTGGAGATGCCGTCCAAGGCCGAGACCATCCTGGACGCCACCCTTCGCGCCCGACCCGACGCGCCGTTCTCCTGCACCGGTGGAGTGTGTGGCACCTGCCGCGCGCGCGTCGTCTCGGGCGAGGTCACGATGGACCGCAACTACGCCCTCGAGCCCGACGAAGTGGCTGCCGGCATCATCCTCGCCTGCCAGTCCCACCCCGTCACCGACGAAGTGACCCTCGACTATGACGCCTGACCAAGACACGCTGGTCGAGTAGTGAGGGAGCGCTAGCGACTGAGCGCGATCGAGACCTGGTGACGGTCAGGACTCAGCCGGATGTGGTTGAGCCTCAGCGGTGTCGCGCGGCCCTAACCCCGCTCGTCCTGCTTCAACGCTGTGTCAATGGTCAGCGCCGCAGCAATGCACAGCGATTTCAACGGCTCGGGCAGGTCGTAGTGGATGTTCACGGCGTAGTTGTCGGCCGTGGTGAACATCGTGGTCAACAGCCCCTCCCAGGTCTTGGTGACCCGGGCGACCTCGGTGCCGTGAGCATCCAGCATCGCGAAGTCCCAGGCCCGCCAGTTCTCGGCGTTCAACGAACCGATCTCCTGGCCGTTCGCCTCGATGCCGAACTTGATCTTGCCGAACATGTTGCGCTGCACCAGGCGTCCGATCTCACGACCCTGCGGGTCCTGCACGATCACCGACGACTTCATGACCTTCGCCGGGCGGGTCAGCTGCAGCAGCACCTGTCCCTGGTTGTCGCGAACCTCGAGCTTGTGGGTGAGGAACTGGTCGTAGTTGGTCATCAGCCGGATCGCCTTGCGCATGCCGCTCTGGCCGACCTGCACGACGGCCCCGAGCGTCGAACCGTCGGCCGCGTAGACCGTGTACTCGTTGGTGATCTCGATGACCTTGCGCTTCTGGCTGACAACGAGAGTCTTCTCGGTGAATACGTTACGACCCGCTTCGGCCGGACGATGACCGGCAGGACCGCTCATCTGCCCGCCGAACGACTGGTCGCCGTACCCCTGGGCGATGCTGTCGTTGAACCGGTTGACCGCACCGACGACACCCTGTTGGCCGGGCTGCTGGACGTAACCCGGCTGCTGGCTTGCACCCGCGGCGTACGGGTCGTGGGGTGCGTTGCCCGGCGCTTGCGCCGGCGGCGGAGTGCCCCAATTCTGGCCAGGCGCAGCCTGATCCGGGGTCTGGGCGTACGGG
This sequence comes from Yimella radicis, assembly GCF_054778255.1. Classification (NCBI taxonomy): domain Bacteria; kingdom Bacillati; phylum Actinomycetota; class Actinomycetes; order Micrococcales; family Dermacoccaceae; genus Yimella; species Yimella radicis. Next base: position 383,839 of record NZ_BAAGZR010000009.1, on the reverse strand, counting down.
TCCTGCGCGTTGGGGGCAGCCTGCGCGTACGGGTCGCGGGGTTGTGCCTGGGCGTAAGGGTCGTGAGCCTGCTGGCCGCGCCCCGATGCCGCGTAGGGGGCCGCCGCCGGCGACGCGCTCGAGTCGTTGCGGTGGCCCGGTAGACGGACCGGACCGGGTTCGGGTGACTCCCCGAAAGCGGGTTGCGACGACTGCGCCGCGGACGACGCATCCGGGTTCGGTTTGGTGAAGTCGGTCCACTCGTCGCCGTCCCAGAAACGCAGTTTGCGCGGGTCCTTGGGGTCCGGCCGCCAGCCCTTGTCAGTCATTGCGTCATCGTCGCACGAGCACCTACGTGCACGGGTGGGTCACACGAAGATCGGGGGAGCATCCGGTGAACCGAACGCCGCCTTCACCAGCCGCCGGTGCAACGGGATGAACGGCAGCCGGGACGCCTCGTCCACATCGACCCACGCGACCTCGGTCACCTCGTCGGACAGCCCCGGCGTACCCGACACCAGCCGAGCCCGGAAGCACACTCCATAGATCTGCGTATGGGCTGACCCGTCATGGGAACGGATCACGATGTCGGGATCGGTGTACACGCCGATCAGCGACTCGACCTCGACCTGGATTCCGGTTTCCTCGTAGGCCTCGCGGATCGCGGCCTCGGCGAACGTCTCGCCCGGATCGATGCCTCCACCGGGAAGACACCACAACGAGTTGTCCTCGCGGCGGGTGACCAGCAGTCGACCGTCCTGGATGACGGCGACCGAGGCGCCGATCTTCGCGCGGGCACCGCGACCGACGCGATCACCGAGCACCAGCGTGGCGCGCGGAACGGCGCGTTCGTAGGTCACCCAGGCGAACCCGTCCTGCGGATCGCGCGATGTTTCGCGCCACTGGTCGGATGTGAGCGTGGGGAAGTAGGTGTCGCCGTCGACCTCGACGTCGATCTCGGTCAGCAGGATGCGATCGGCGAACGGCAGGGCCTGCTGGTAGATCTGAGCTCCGCCGACGATGAACACGTCGTCGTCGCCGACCATCGCGAGCGCGTGGTCGAGGCTGGACGCGGTCTCCACGCCTTCGCCCGACCAGCCGGCCTGTCGGGTGACCACGATCGAACGGCGGCCGGGCAGGGCGCCCATCGCGTCGAAGGTCTTGCGCCCCATGATCATCGGGTGACCCATGGTGGTGCGTTTGAAGTACTTCAGGTCGTCGGGTAGGTGCCATGGCATGTCGCCGTCGCGGCCGATCACTCCATTGCGCGACCTCGCCGCGATCATGCTGATCGTCATACCGCGATCGGCGCCTTGATGCTCGGGTCGGCGACGTAACCCTCGAGCGAGATGTCGTCCAACTCGAACGCGTCGATCTCTCGGATCTGCGAATTCAACTGCAGGATGGGCAGTTGCTTCGGCCTCCGGGTCAGCTGCTCGCGGGCCTGATCGAGATGGTTCACATATAGGTGGGCATCGCCCAACGTGTGCACGAAGTCGCCGACCCCGAGCCCGGTCACCTGGGCGACCATGTGGGTCAGCAAGGCGTACGAGGCGATGTTGAACGGGACGCCGAGGAAGACGTCCGCCGACCGCTGATACAGCTGACACGACAGCTTGCGTTCGCCGGACTCGTCGGCGGGGGAGACGTAGAACTGGAACATCGTGTGACACGGCGGTAGGGCCATGTCGTCGACCTCGGCGACATTCCACGCGGAGACGATGTGGCGACGAGAGTCGGGGTTGGTGCGGATCGACTCGATCACCTTCGCCAATTGATCGACGTGCTGCCCGGACGGCGTCGGCCAGGACCGCCACTGGTGCCCGTAGACCGGTCCGAGGTCGCCGTTCTCGTCGGCCCACTCGTCCCAGATCGTGATGCGACGCTCCTGCAGCCACTTCACATTGGTGTCGCCGCGCAGGAACCACAACAACTCACCGAAGATCGAGCGCAGGTGCAGCTTCTTGGTGGTGAGCACCGGGAAGCCCTCGTTGAGGTCGAACCGCATCTGGTGACCGAAGACCGAAAGGGTGCCGGTGCCGGTGCGGTCGTCCTTGCGGGCGCCCTCGCGCATGATTCGGTCGAGCAGATCGAGGTATTGCTGCATGACTCGGACGCTATCAGCGGCCTCGGACAGCAACCGACCGCGAGTTGCGCGGGTGTGACCCAGATCACAATAGGCGTCTGTAACGGATTGCGGCCGGTGTCGATGTACCCGGTGATCGCGTTGCCACCCGGACCCCCGAGCGGGTGGCAACGCGATCGCCATTTCCGCCACCGATAGCCTGGGATCCATGACGAGCAATCCCTTCGGACGCATGATCACCGCGATGGTGACCCCGATGAACGACGACGGGTCCATCGACTACGACGGAGTGCAGGCGCTCGCGAAACACCTGGTCGACAACGGCCACGACGGACTGGTCGTCAACGGCACCACCGGTGAGTCGGCGACGACCACGGACGAGGAGAACGTCGCCACCGTCAAGGCCGTCGTCGAAGCGGTCGGTGACCGCGCTCGTATCACCGCCGGCGTCGGCACCAACGACACCGCACACTCCGTCGCAGCAGCAGAGGCCATCGCCGCCGTGGGCGCGCACGCCGTGCTGATCGTCACCCCGTACTACAACAAGCCGACGCAACCCGGCATCATCGAGCACTTCCGAACCGTCTGTGCCGCAACCGGATTGCCCGCCATGGCCTACGACATCCCTGGCCGCACCAGCATGGCGCTCGCGAGCGACACCATCCGTCGTCTGGCGGAGATTCCGGAAATGCGGGCTGTCAAGGACGCGAAGGGCGACCTTTTCGAGGCGTCCAAGCTGATGGCCGAGACCGATCTGCTCTGGTTCTCCGGCGACGACGTGCTCAACCTGGCCTGGTTGGCGATGGGTGCGTCCGGAGTGGTGAGCGTGGTCGGTCACGTGGCGGGCAAGCAGTTCGCCCGAATGATCGCCGCCGTCGGCACGGGCGACCTGGAGACCGCGCGCAGCATCCATACCCAGCTGATCCCGGCGATCGAGGCCCTGATGAACACCAGTCAGGGCGCGATCATGGCCAAGGGTGCGATGAAGGAACTCGGCATCATCGGCAGCGACCACGTGCGCCTGCCGTTGCTGCCCATCACCGACGAACACCGCGACGTGCTGCGTAACGGTCTGACCCAGGCAGGACTTCTGTGAGCCACCCGCACCCCGAACTCGGCGCGCCGCCGCCGCTGCCCAAGAACGGCGTCCGCGTCGTCGCCCTCGGCGGTCTCGGCGAGGTCGGCCGCAACATGACCGTCCTGGAATTCGACGGACGCCTGCTCGTCGTCGACTGCGGCGTGCTGTTCCCGGACGACCACCCGGGCGTCGACCTGATCCTTCCGGACTTCGACTACCTGCGGAACCGGCTGGACGACATCGAGGCCATCGTGCTCACCCACGGGCACGAGGACCACATCGGAGCCGTCCCGTACCTGCTGCGTCTGAAGCCGGACATCCCGCTGATCGGCTCGACGCTGACGCTTGCGCTCATCGAGGCCAAGCTCAAGGAACACCGCATCACGCCTTACACGATGGCGGTCAAGGAAGGCGGACGGGAGAAGCTCGGTCCGTTCGACTGCGAGTTCGTGGCCGTGAACCACTCGATCCCGGACGCCCTCGCTGTGTTCGTCCGGACGCCCGGCGGCACCCTGCTGATCACCGGCGACTTCAAGATGGACCAGTTGCCGCTCGACGGCCGCATCACCGACCTGCGCGCTTTCGCGCGGCTTGGTGAGGAGGGCGTCGACCTGTTCCTCACCGACTCGACCAACGCCGAGGTGCCGGGCTTCACCACGCCCGAGAAGGACATCACCCCGGCGATCGAGCGGGTCTTCGCAAAGGCCGAGCGGCGCATCATCGTCGCGTGCTTCGCCTCTCACGTGCACCGCGTGCAGCAGATTCTGAACGCCGCCGAGGCGCACGGCCGCAAGGTCGCGATGGTCGGCCGGTCGATGGTGCGCAACATGGGCATCGCCGCCGACCTGGGCTACTTGAAGATCCCGGACGGCATCCTGGTCGACGCGAAGAAGCTCGGTGACCTGCGCGACGACCAGGTGGTGCTCATCTGCACCGGGTCGCAGGGCGAGCCGATGGCGGCGTTGTCGCGGATGGCGAACCGCGACCACCAGATCGACGTCGGTCACGGCGACACCGTCCTGATGGCGAGCTCGCTGATCCCCGGCAACGAGAACGCGATCTACCGGGTGATCAACGGACTGATGCGACTCGGTGCGAACGTGGTGCACAAGGGCAACGCGCTCGTGCACGTCTCCGGTCACGCGAGTGCCGGTGAACTCCTCTACTGCTACAACATCGTCAAGCCCAAGAACGTCATGCCGATCCACGGCGAATGGCGCCACCTGGTGGCCAACGGTGACCTCGCGGTCGCGACCGGCGTGCCCGAGCGCAACGTGCTGCTGGCCGAGGACGGCGTAGTCGTCGACCTCGTCGACGGTCAGGCCTCGATCACCGGTGTCGTGCCGTGTGGATACGTGTACGTCGACGGTTCACTCGTCGGCGCCACCGACGAGACCATGCTGAAGGACCGTCGCATCCTGCGCGACGAGGGCTTCGTCACGATCATCGTCGTGCGCGACTCCTCGACCGGCCAGATCGTCGCCGGCCCCGACATCCGGACGCGTGGCTTCGCCGAGGACACCGACGTCTTCGACAAGGTGGTACCCAAGATCGAGGACGCGCTCGAAGAGGCCCGCCGCAAGGGTGTCAACGACTCCCACCAGCTGCAGCAGGTCATCCGTCGTGCGGTCGGGGGCTTCGTCGGTGGCAAACTGCGCCGCCGGCCGATGATCATCCCGATCGTCATCGACGCCTGACCTGTCCCGCTGGTTGAGCCGTCGTCAGCCTGCGAGCGACGCGCCGGAACCACCGGGACGAACGGGGCTAGCGAGTCGATGTCACCAGGGCAGCGGCTCGCTCAGATCACGCGGGTCCTGTGGCGCGCTCCATCCCACACCTTCGGTGTGCACGTAATCCATCGCAGGACCGTGCGCGAGGAGCTTGCGAACACCGTTGATCAGGCGGTCGATGTGGTGCGGCTGCGTGGCAAGACCGATGGATGCACGGACGGCGCAGCCGCCGATGACCTGGTCGCAGAGGCGATGAGCGCAGAACTTGCCGTCCCGCACGGCGATGCCGTATTCGTCCGAGAGCACTTGTGAGACCAGTGAGCAGTCGTAGCCGTCGACGGTGAACGTCACCACCCCGACGTTAGGACGATCGGAACCCAGTACCGAAATCAGGCGGACGCCATCGATGGACTCCAGGCCGTCACGCAACCGCGTATAGAGGACCTGCTCGTGAGCGGTGATGGCTTCGTGATGCTTGGCCAAGGTTGCGCACGCGGCGGCCAGCGCGATCGCGCCGACTGCGTTCGGGGTGCCGCCCTCGTGGCGGGCGGGGCCGACATTCCATTCGACGGTCCGAGCGGTGACGGTGCGGGTCGCTCCGCCGGCGGGTAGGTACGGCTGGGCGTCGTCCAACCAGTCAGAGCGACCCACCAGAGCGCCGGCGCCGTACGGCGCGTATGCCTTGTGGCCGGAGAACGCGACCCAGTCGACGCCGAGTTCATCGATGTCGACGCGGTGGTGCGGCGCGAGCTGGGCAGCATCCAGAACGGTGCGCGCACCGAATTCTGCTGCGATGGAGGCTAGTTCGGCGATCGGCCAGATCTCACCGGTAACATTGCAGGCACCGGTGATGACGACGAGCTTGTGGTCGGCCGTGCTGGTCGCGAGTGCACCGGTGAGCAGGTCGAGGGCGTCCTGGGCGCTTGCCGGGATCGGCAGCCGGTGGACGTTGCGTCCCGTCCACGCGAACTGAGCGGCATGGTGGGCCGAGTCCCAGGTGAAGACCTGTGTGCGGCGGGGGAGTGCGTGGGCCAGCAGGCGTAGTGCATCGGTGGTGTTGCGGGTGAAAACGACATGGTCGTGCTCGCGGGCACCGACGAACCTGCCCACCTCGATTCGTGCCTGTTCGAACCACTGAGTCGTCTGTCGGCTGGTGTGGCCGGCACCGCGGTGCACCGACCCGGACACGCGCTGTACGGCGGCGACGGCCGTCTCCACCGAGCGCAGGGCCGGTGCGGTCGCGCCGTGGTCGAAGTTCGCGAAGTCGACGACCGTTCGGTGCACGGTCGGAACCCCGAGTTCGTAATGAGCGGTGAGCGGGATTCCCTGTAGCTGTTCTACCGGCAGCGGCCGGACATTCGCGGGTACGAGGTGAAGCCGGCGGGACTCAACCGCCGGCGGTGCGCAGGTGAGGGTCTCGGTTGCGACGGACATCGGTGCTCCTTCGGTCGTTGGACCGACGAGCAGCGGCACCGACCCCAACGGGCGGCGCGGCGAGTGCATCGATCCGCGCTTGCCGTAACCCGGTCGGGCTAAGGCCCGGTCGTCACCTGGAGCACCCCACCGCGGTGGAGGGTTGCCGCTCAGCAAGCCAGGGCTTATCGCTGAGTCTCATGACCTGATCCGGACTATGCCACATAGGGCGGCGTCTGGGCAACCCTCGTCCGAACGTCGCACCGTGTACTGGAACATGCGTACTTCATAGGTCCACCGGCTCAACGGTTGGCATATTTCGTCCCAGTACAGGCTTAGGCAGGAAGAGCCGACTTGGGCCGCTCCTGAGGAGATCGAACTCGTTGTCTGCCGAGGCTGAGGGGTTTTTGAGGAAGGTCGGAGACAACAATATCAACGTTACGCGTGTGCTCCGTGAGATTGATGTGACGGTCGCGTAGCCTCCCGGGGTGGCCACCCGTCAGACCGCATCAAAGTCCACCGCCTCGCGCGGACGTTCGTCGTCCGCGCGTCCGGCGTCCAAGAGCGCTTCCTCCCGGCCCGCTGCCCGTAAATCCACGGGTTCGACAGTCAAAGGCAAGCCGCAGCCGCGCAGCGGCGGACCCTCGCTGCCGATACGTGCCGTCCGCGGCACCTGGATGGGTGTGGCTCACGTCGCCGGCGGCACCGCACGTCGGGTCGGTTCAAGTGCTCGCGACCTCGAACCCGAACTGCGCAGAGACGGAGTCGGATTCACGCTCATCGCCGCAGCGATCATCGTCGCTGCCGTCGAATGGTGGGGCATCGCCGGACTCTTCGGCGACATCGTCCACACCATCACCGCAGGCACGTTCGGTCTGATCTCCCTGGCGCTGCCGGTCGTCCTGCTCGGCCTCGGGGCGCACATCCTGCGCACGCCGAAGGGCCACCACGCCACCAACCGCATCAGCATCGGCCTCGCACTGCTGGCGTTCGCGGTCTGCGGACTCACGAGCATCGCGAAGGGCCTGCCGGACGCGGACCCCCGCGAAGGGCTCGAAACAGCCGGCGGGATGATCGGTTTCCTGGCATCCAGCCCGACGGTTGCCGCTGTCACCACCTGGGGCGCCGTCCCGCTGCTCCTACTGCTCGCGTTCTTCAGCCTGCTGGTTATCACGGCCACCCCGGTGCACCAGATCGGCGACCGCGCGCGGCACCTGCTCGACCGCCTGTTCTACGGGCGCATGCTGGAAGAGAACGACGAAGACGGCCCGGTCGACGCCGTCGCGCTCGATCTGCACGGCGAGAACATCGACGGCGGACGCCGCAAGCCGCGCGGTCGCAAGCCGCGTCGCGACGAGAACGGCGACCTGCTCGACGGTGACGAGCCCTACGAGCAAGCAGCGGTCGTCGTCCCGGAGAAGCCCGGCCGCGGCCGTGCGAAGAAGGCCGAACCCGAGGTCTACGACCACGACGAACACGAGTCCGCGGCAAGGCCGCAGGATCCTCCGCAGGATCCTCCGCAGGACGCGCCGACGCCCGCGGGGGAGCAGAAGAACAAGCCGGTCCAGTTGCCGGGTGCACCGCCTGCCAAGCTCGAGGCCCCGCCCACCCAGCCGCTGCCGCAGCGCACCGAACAACTGCTGCTCGCGGGCGACGTGACCTATACGCTCCCCTCCAGCGACCTGCTCGCTGCCGGCCCGCCGCACAAGACTCGTTCGGCTGCCAACGACCGTGTGGTCGACGCCCTCGCCGGGGTGTTCGACCAGTTCGACATCGACGCCCAGGTCACCGGGTTCACCCGTGGCCCGACGGTCACCCGCTACGAGATCGAACTCGGCACCGGCACAAAGGTCGAAAAGGTCACCGCCCTCTCGAAGAACATCGCGTACGCGGTTGCGTCCGCCGACGTCCGGATCCTCAGCCCGATCCCGGGCAAGTCGGCCATCGGTATCGAGATCCCGAACACCGACCGCGAGACGGTCAGCCTCGGTGACGTGCTGCGCAGCAACGCCGCGCGCAGCAACGACCACCCGATGGTCATGGGCGTCGGCAAGGACGTCGAGGGCGGGTACGTCATCGCCAACCTCGCCAAGATGCCGCACATGCTCGTCGCCGGTGCGACCGGTGCCGGTAAGTCCAGCTTCGTGAACTCGATGATCACATCGATCATGATGCGCGCGACGCCGGACGAGGTGCGCATGGTGCTGGTCGACCCCAAGCGTGTGGAATTGACTGCGTACGAAGGTATTCCGCACCTGATCACACCCATCATCACGAACCCGAAGAAGGCCGCGGAAGCACTGCAGTGGGTCGTGCGCGAGATGGACACTCGCTACGACGACCTCGCCGCGTTCGGTTACAAGCACGTGGACGACTTCAACAAGGCCGTCCGCGCGGGCAAGGTGCAGCCGCCGCCCGGTTCAGAACGCGTCGTCCAGCCGTACCCGTACCTCCTCGTCGTTGTCGACGAGCTCGCCGACCTGATGATGGTCGCCCCCCGCGATGTCGAGGAATCGATCGTCCGCATCACCCAGCTGGCCCGTGCGGCCGGTATCCACCTGGTGCTGGCGACACAGCGTCCGTCCGTCGACGTGGTCACCGGTCTGATCAAGGCCAACGTGCCCTCGCGTCTGGCCTTCGCGACCTCGTCGCTCGCCGACTCCCGCGTCGTGCTCGACCAGCCCGGTGCCGAGAAGCTCATCGGCCAGGGTGATGCGCTCTTCCTGCCGATGGGCAGCAACAAGTCGATCCGTGTGCAGGGCGCCTGGGTGCCCGAATCCGAGGTCAAGGAGATCGTCAGCCACATCAAGGGTCAGCTGCAGCCGGCCTACCGTGACGACGTCGCCGTGACGGCTCCCAAGAAGGAGATCGACGAGGACATCGGTGACGACCTCGACCTGCTGCTGCAGGCCGCCGAACTGGTCATCAACAGCCAGTTCGGTTCGACCTCGATGCTCCAGCGCAAACTGCGCGTCGGGTTCGCGAAGGCCGGCCGCCTGATGGACCTGATGGAGAGCCGCGGCATCGTCGGGCCCTCCGAGGGTTCGAAGGCGCGCGACGTGCTGGTCAAGGCCGACGACCTGCCCGCCACCATGGCACGCCTGCGCGGCGACGAGGTGCCCGGCGACTCGGCCTACGACCAGGACATGCCGGTCGAGGAGAGCTCGGACGAGGACGCCTGGGCGCTGACGGAGAACGGACGCCAGTGACCCTGGCGGCACAGAACCCGGGGACGGGCTTTTGGCGCATGCTGCGGGTGCACCCGTGTGGGGTGCTGCTCGGAGTCCAGTTGTTCGGGATCCTGCTCTACCCGTTCCTGACCGGTTCGGTACTGGGTCGCACGGTCTTCTCGGTGTTCCAGTTGCTGGTGCTCACCATCGCGGTCGGGGCCGTCCGGATGACGCCGGCCCTCACCCGGTGGGCGTTGATCGTCGGCGTACCTGCTGTGGTGTTCACCGTGCTGACGTTGTTCTGGCCGGACAACGAAGCGTTCATGGTGGGCTCGGACATCACCCACTTCATTTTCTTCTTCTACACGGCCTACGCGCTCATCCGTTACATGTTCGCCGACGACATCGTCGGGAACGACGAACTGTTCGCCACCGGAGCCTGCTTCACCGTCGTCGCGTGGGGATTCGCCCATCTGTACTCGACAGTCCAGTACATCTGGGGTGCAAGCCAATTCGCGTCGTCTCACAACGGCACGCTGTCGTGGATGGAGTTGCTGTTCCTGTCGTTCACCACGATGACCGGCACCGGGTTGTCCGACATCACGCCCATCGGGCCGTACGCTCGATCGGCAGTGATGTTGGAGCAGTTGGCGGGCGTGAACTACATCGCCCTGGTGGTCGCTCGACTGATCGGCATCACGCTCACCCGTTTCCGTCGCTGACCGACGACAGCATCCATCGACACCCATCGACACCCATCGACACCCCGGAGGACACGATGACCGACCAGCGCCCCGACCGTCCGTCCGGTGTTCCCGCTTGGGGCGACGACCGGGACTCCACCAGCGAACTGCCCACCGGGCGCGCGCCACAGGTCAACGGCGCCGACGATACCCACGAGTTCGGACGATCGGCAGGGGTGGGACACACGACCGACCCGTACGGGCATCGAGCCGCAGCAGCTGATCCGTACTCCGGGCCCGCACAGCCGCGGCCGACCTACGGCGCGGGTGGACCGGTCGGTCGCGAACCCGTCCCGGCGGCCGATGGGCACGGCACGGGGGAGAAGCGCTTCGGCGCCTTCCTACCGGCTCTGGCCGCCGCGGTCACGAGCGTCGCAGTTGCGGGTATCGCAGGGCTGATGATCCGCAACGACGTGCGTCCCGGCGGCTCCGACGTGGTCCGCGATCTGTGGTCGCACGCCACGTTCTTCGACCAGATGTCATGGGCGTACGACGGCAAGCCCGCGTCGGCTCTGATTTTCGGACTCGTGCTGGCAGTGCTCGGTCTCGTGGTGTTCATCGGGACGCTGCTCGCGCTGGCCGGGTCGCGCCGCTCGGCTTCACGCGGCGCCTTGTTCTTCGCCGTGTGGGGGCTCGTTGCCATCGCAGGTTCGATCGCCGGTGTGCTCACCACGTTCGCGGTCAACCGCGACCTCAGCGCTCGAATCACCCAACTGATCGACCTCGGTGCGGGGTTCGGAATCCGCTACGGCTGGATCCCGGCTCTCGTCGCGGTGCTGCTGCGGATCGGTCGCACCAAGAGGTACTGATCAGACGGATTGATCCTGCAGTTGCTGTTCCTGCGCGGCCTCGAACTGCGCCTGCGCTTCGGACAGTTCGGCGTCGATGTCGGCCAGGAACGACTCGATCTCGTCGTACCCGGCGACCGGGCCACCCGCCAGTTGGCCGTCCATGCCCAGCAGGACCGCGGACGGGTACACCATGCCGAGCGTCCGTGTGGTGATGCCGTTCGGGTCGGTCATCCACTCGACATGCTCGCCGAGGTCGGGCGCGTCCTCGGCCTGCGTGCCCGCAGCGATCATCACCACGCGCAGCATCGGCTGCTCGGCTGCCCATGGCGGCACGTGCTCCATCGTCCGGATGCACGAACCGCAGCCCAGGCTCACCGACACCAGCAGGACGGGCTTACTCATCGCGATCGAGTGCAGCGCGACCGTTTCGCCGTCGCGGGCGATCAGCGCCCCGTACGGGATCGGCTGACGGACGTAGTCGAACTCTTCGCCGTCCTCGAGCGACTCAGCAACCGGGGTCGTCTCTGCGCTGCCCCCGTGCACGACCAGCCCGGTGAGGGCGACGGCGGCGAGCACGCCGAGCACCCAACCCCATTCGGTTCCACCGAAATCGGTGAAGCGTTCGATCATCGAACCGCCGCGCACGGCGTCCACCAGAGCGAGCGCGGCCGCACCCACCAGCAGGACGTTGCGGACCACGGTGCGTTTGTCGATCTCGCCGAGGCCGAGCTTGCCGAAGCAGCCGCAGGTGACCGGCTCGTCGAACCCGAGGGCGCGGACGACGACCACGAGGTATGCGACGAACAACGCCAGAGCGAGCGCGGCCACGACGACGTACAACGGTGAAGGCACGAGCAGCAGTGCTGCGGCGAGCGCGAACTCGGCGTACGGCAGCAGCTGCGGCGCCTTCATGGAGCGCAGTGCGTCCGGCAGCCGCAGGCTGAGGAAGGCGTCCTCGGTCGTGCGCGGGTCACGAACCTTGAACGCGGCACTCACCACCAACGCGAGCACGAGCAGCAGTGCGGCGACGATCCAGGGGGCCGAAGGCATGAGGACGATTCTAGAGCGGGATCAGTGGTCGAGTTCCCCGATCGTCTTCAAGGACGGTGGGCGGGTCTGCTGTTCGTCCCTGGCCACAGCCTCGACGTCCCGCATCACCCGCAGGACATTCCGGCCGGCAACCTTTGCGAGGTCGTCGTCCGACCAACCCAGCTCGGCCAGCGCCACGAACAACGCGGGGTAGGTGGAGACGTCCTCCAGCCCGTCGGGCAGTCGGTCGACACCGTCATAGTCACCACCGACGCCGATGTGATCGACGCCGACCGCCTCGCGCAGGTAGGTGTAGTGGGCGACGACGTCGTCCAGCGTGGCCACCGGCTTCGGGTGCTGCTGCGCCCGCTGTTTGTTGAACTCGGTGAACTTGATGTGGTCCTTGGGGTCCACACCCTCGGCAAGTGCGGCCTCGCGGGACTCGGCCCGCCAGTCGGCGCACGCCTGGGAGACGAAGTCGGGCACGAACGTCGCCATGATCACGCCGTTCTTCTGCTTCAACGTGGTCAGGACGTCGTCCGGTGCGTTGCGTGGACTCGAGCAGACGGCGTAGGCGCAGGAGTGCGAGAAGATCACCGGCGCGGTAGACGCGGCGAGCGCATCGCGCATGGTGTCGGCCGACACGTGCGACAGGTCCACCATCATGCCGATTCGGTTCATCTCGCGAACCACCTCGACGCCGAACGCGGTGAGCCCGCCGTGCACCGGCTCGTCGGTTGCGGAGTCGGCCCACGGGTTGTTGTCGTTGTGCGTGAGCGTCATGTAGCGCACACCCAGGACGTACAACATCCGCAGCGTCGCCAGCGAACTGTCGATCGACTGACCGCCCTCGGCGCCGAGCAAGGAGGCGATGCGCCCCGAGGCGAAGACGCGCTCGACCTCGTCGGCGGTGCGGGCGAGCCCGAAATCGTCGCAATAGCGCGCGACCATCTGATGGACCGCGTCGATCTGCTCGAGGGTCGCGGTAACTGCGGTGCCGTCGGGCAGGTTCGACGGCACGAACACCGACCAGAACTGTGCTCCGACGCCGCCCTTGCGCAGCCGGGGGATGTCGGTGTGCCCGCGTCCGCTCAGATCGCCGGCGATGTCGTGCTTGTCGAAGTCGTAACCGGCTTCCGCACGCGCGTGCCACGGCAGGTCGTTGTGGCCGTCGATCAGCGGGTGTTCGCGCAGCAGTGCGGCGATACGTTCAGCGGTGTTGGACATGGGCCCATGCAATCACGGCACCACCCGCGCAGGGTCGCTGGTCGACGCGTCCGGGACAACTACAGTGAGCGTCATGACTTCCCGAAGCGTGGCCGTGGTGACCCTCGGGTGCGCCCGCAACGAGGTCGACTCCGAGGAACTGGCCGGACGCCTGTCCGCGCAGGGCTGGACGCTGGTCGACGACGCCTCCGCCGCCGACGTCGCCGTCATCAACACCTGTGGATTCGTCGAGCAGGCCAAGAAGGACTCGATCGACGCGTTGCTTGAGGCCAACGACCTCAAGCAGACCGGTCGCACCCAGGCCGTGGTGGCGGTCGGTTGCCTGGCCGAGCGGTACGGCAACCAGCTTGCCGAGCAGTTGCCGGAGGCGGATGCGGTCCTCGGGTTCGACAGCTACCAGGACATGTCCTCCCACCTGACCTCGATCCTGGCGGGGGAGCGTCCGGCGTCGCACACGCCGGGCGACCGGCGCAAGCTGCTGCCGCTGTCACCGGTGGCGCGTCAGGGTTCGGACGTCGCCACTCCCGGCCACGGTGACATGCGGCGTCCCTCCGACGTCAGCATCGAGTCGCCGGTCGCGGCACCGCGGGTGATCCGAGCCCGTCTGGACGGACGTCCGTGGGCTCCGCTGAAGATCGCCAGCGGGTGCGATCGCCGGTGCGCGTTCTGTGCGATCCCGATGTTCCGTGGCGCGTTCGTGTCGCGTCGCCCGGCGGACGTACTGGCCGAAGCGCGCTGGCTCGGGCAGCACGAGGTCCGCGAGATCTTCCTGGTCAGCGAGAACTCCACGTCCTATGGCAAGGACCTCGGCGACCTGCGTCTGCTCGACACGATGCTGCCCGAACTCGTTGCCGTGGATGGCATTTCGCGAGTTCGCGTCTCCTATCTACAACCCGCCGAGATCCGTCCCGACCTGCTCGATGTGATGACCTCGACGCCCGGCGTCGTCCCGTACTTCGACATCTCCTTCCAACACGCCAGTGGTCCGTTGCTGCGCACGATGCGCCGGTTCGGTGACGCCGAGTCGTTCCTGGGACTGCTGGAGCAGGTGCGGCACCGTTCGCCGGAGGCAGGCGTCCGATCCAATGTGATCGTCGGTTTCCCCGGTGAGACCGAGGACGACGTCAATGTGCTGGCCGACTTCCTGTCGGCGGCCCGGCTCGATGTCACCGGTGTGTTCGGCTACTCCGACGAGGACGGCACCGAGGCCGAGACGTACGACGCGAAGCTGCCGCAGGACGAGATCGACGATCGCGTGGAGCACATCCGCTCGCTGGTCGAAGAACTCAACCACCAGCGTGCCGCCGAGCGCATCGGTCAGAACCTCGAGGTGCTCGTCGAGCAGATCGAGGACGAGGACACCGGTGAGATCGAGATCCGCGGACGGGCCGGACAGCAGGGCCCGGACGTCGACGGCGAGACCGTGCTGACCTGGCCGGACGCCCGCGAACTGCCCTCGATCGGCGACATCGTGACGGTACAGGTGGTCGACACGATCGGCATCGACCTCGTCGCGGAGCCGACCGGATGACCGAACCCACCCCGCGCCGTGGCAGGGACGCCCGGCCGCGCGACTGGCGTGAGTGGCAACCGCTGCGAAGTCCGGACGGCACGCCGATCCGGCTGCACGCGCCCGAGCTTCGACCCGACCCGGCCGACATTCCCAGCCAGGACGTCAGCAACTGGAACATCGCGAACGTCCTGACGATGCTGCGGATCGCGCTCGTGCCGTTGTTCGGATGGTTGCTTCTGACGCAGGACGGCGACAACAACGCCTACCGCTGGGGCGCGTTCGCGGTCTTCATCGCCGCGTCGATCACCGACCGCATCGACGGTGATATCGCCCGTGCTCGTGGGTTGGTCACCGACTTCGGCAAGATGATGGACCCGATCGCCGACAAGGCCCTCATGGGCATGGCGCTGGTCGGACTCTCGATGATCGATCGGGTGCCGTGGTGGGTGACGATCGTGATCCTGGTGCGCGAGATCGGCGTGACCCTGTTGCGCCTGTGGGTGATCCGGCACGGAGTGCTCCCGGCCAGCCGCGGCGGCAAGCTGAAGACCTTCCTGCAAGCAGTCGCGATCGGATTCTTCGTGCTCCCGTACGGCGGCGCGTTCGTCGTCATCGCCTGGATCGTCATGGCCGCCGCTCTCGTGGTCACCGTCGTGACCGGCGTCGACTACGTCTTCCGCGCGTTGTCACTGCGGCGGACGGCGAAGGCGGCCTGATGTTTCCCAGCGAGACGCAACTGGTCGCCCGCCTGACCGGGCTGGGACAGACGATCGCGGTCGCCGAATCGCTCACTGCCGGAATGGTCGCCGCGACCATCGCGTCCGTCCCGGGCGCCAGCGTGGTGCTGCGCGGGGGCGCGGTCACCTATGCGACCGACACCAAGACGTCGCTGCTCGGCGTCGACGAAGAACTGCTCGCGTGCGGGGGAGCGGTGCAGGCGCAGGTCGCCGAACAAATGGCTTCCGGGGTGCGCACGGTGTTCGGTGCCGACTACGGGCTCGCGACCACCGGGGTCGCCGGGCCCGATCCACAGGACGGCGTCGAGGTCGGTGTCGTGTTCATCGCGATCGCGACGCCGGACGGTGTGATGAGCGACCGCCTTGACCTGGACGGCGATCGCGAACGGATCCGTCGCTCGGCCACCACCGCAGCACTTCGGCTCGCCCTTGCGCATCTGGGGCACGGGGATGTGGAATGACCGGCCCGGGATGTGAGTTGTCAGTCCCATGGGTTCACCTCGTACTCAAGCGTTCGGAATGGCCGCGCACGGTGATGGTGCCTGCGGTTATCGTGGACTCGTTCATCCGTTCGGTTCGTTGAATCAGGAGTCGTCATGATCTTGCTGCGTCAAGAACTCGGCGACGTTCTGCGTGAGTTGCGCCAGGAGCAGGGACGTACCCTGCGCGAGGTGTCCGCCGACGCCAAGGTCTCGCTCGGCTACCTCAGCGAGATCGAACGCGGCGAGAAGGAAGCCTCCTCGGAGTTGCTCGCCCACATCTGTGACGCGCTCGGTATGCCGTTGTCGCAGACTCTTTCGTTGGTCTCGCAGCGTGTTGCCGGTGTCGAGGCGCTGACCGCTCCGGTGCCGCTGCCGGTCAAGACCGACCGCGCCGTCGTCTCCGCCGCCGGAGCTTTTCGTACCGCGTCGCCTTGGTTTCGGCACGCAAGGATTCGCAAGCTCATCCTTGCGGCTCAACCAGCGGGTGTGGTTGGGGCTCAGGCTTATTCGCCGGCGCCGGAAGCCGGGAACGCGTGCTGGGAACTGGATGTGTTCGCTGATTGAGCGATGCGGATGAGGAACGAATCCGCATGCGCCGAAACCTGGTGAGATCGGCTGGGACTCGGCCGGGCCTGGATTTGTTCGCTGGTTGAGCCATGCGGATGAGGGACGAATCCGCATGCGCCGAAACCTGGTGAGGTGCGCTGGGACTCAGCCGTGGCTCGGATTCCGTTGGCACGACGGGCAATAGGTCAATTGTCTGGCCTGCCGAGCGTCGCCGATCATCCCGATCCGCAGCTTGGCTCCACAACGCGGACACGGCCAGCCCTTGCGCTCGTACGCCCGCGGCACGTGACGGCCTTCGCCGATCGCGTCGTGCAACATCCGGTGGGCGATCTGCAGAACATCGCGGATGACGCCTTCGTCCAATCGATCGACCGGCAGCCACGGGTCGACGCCTCGCTCGAACAGCGGCTCCGTCGTCCAGATGGTGCCGAGTCCGGCGAGATTGCGTTGATCGAGTAGCGCTGCGCCGATCGGCCGTCCGCCGTTAGCCCGCAACCGACGTAGTGCCTCATCCTCGTCCCAGTCGGCGCCCAGGATGTCGGGACCCAGGTGCCCGACGAGCCGGTGCTCGTCGCGCGTGCGGACCAGGTCGAGCATCCCCAGTTTGCGTCCGACACAGGCCTTCTCGGCTGTCGCGACGAGCGCTCGAATATCGTCATGTGCCGCGAACCGAGGACTGACCCGCGGCGTGGGAACCACCCGCCACGAACCGTCCATCCGCAGGTGCGAGTGAAGCGTCCACCCGGAGTCGATGCGGTGCAGGATGTGCTTGCCACGCGGCACGACCTCGATCGTTCGACGACCGCGCAGCTCGACCTCGGGCAGCCGACCCATGCGTAGATCGACGCCGACGAGTTCATCACCGCGCAGCGCCCGGTCGAGTCGGCGCGCCGTGCGCCAGACGGCGTCTCCTTCAGGCATCGGCACTCATCGGCGCAGCCGCAGGCCCTTGGGTGTGGTGTGGAATCCGTTGTCGATCAACGCCGTTGCCAACGGATGACTCGAACTCAACGCCGCAGTGCCGTCGATCGAGTGGACGCTGAGGTCGGCCAGGCGTCCGCTGCTGACGATCTCGGCCAGTGCCTTGGCGACTGCGTCGGCGTGGGTCGGTGTGTCGTCCCAGGTGAGCACTGACCGTCCGCCGCGCTCGATGTAGGCGATCAGTTGCCCGTCGACGAGAGCGACCAGCGAACCCGACTTACGCCCGGGTTTGTGGCCGGTGTCGCCCTCGCGCGGCGGCCAGGCGAGCGCGGCCCCGTAGGCGTTCGCCGGGTCGGTGGCCGCGAGCACCAACGCAGGAATGGTCTTGACCGGCGCGACGTCCCAAGGGTTACGAGGGGTGACCTCGTTCGCCGGCCGCGCACGCAGACGATCGATGGCGCCCGTGCCCGCGAACTGGGCGGCCCCAAGACCTTCGATGAAGTACCCGCGTCGCACCTTTCCGCGCTCCTCCGCGGCAGCGAGTACCCGGTAGATCTCGGCGAAACCGCCGGAGATCCCTTCTGCGACAACGCTTCCGCGCGTCACGATGCCGTAGCGGTCGAGCAGGACATCGGTGGTCGCCAACGACCGTTGGGTTGGGTTGAGCTCGAACTGCGGCAGCACCCACCACCTTCCGACCATGGTCGGCGTGGTGATGGGTCGGATGGCGGACGAGGGTCGGGCCATGCCGGTGCGCAGGCCGGCGCTTCGTCCGTACCGCGACCGGCGCGGACCTGCCGTGCGGCTGCGGTGCGTCGTCCGACCTCCACCCAGTAGGGCTCGCACCGGCGCGAGCGTGTCTCCGGTGATCCGCCCGGCCCAGGCGAGTTGCCACATCGCATCGGCGATCTGACTCTCGCCGCCCTCGACGGCAGCGCTGACCGCAGAGAAGAAGTGGGCGCCACCACCGGCCATGGCGTCCAGGACGGCGCGCTGCAGGTCGTCGAGCTCGCCCTCGTCGGGTGCCCCGAGAGTTGCGTCGAGCTGGTCGCCGAGGTGCAGACTGATCCACCCGTCGTCACCCGGCAGGGAGCCGTGCCCCTGCCAGATCACTTCGCCGGCCGTCATCAGCTCGTCCAGCATTCCGGCTGTGTAGCGCTCAACCCGTGCAGGCAGGACAAGCGATTCGAGTGCGGAGGCCGGCACCTTCGCGCCGGCCAACTGCTCGACCGCTCGGAGCACGCCGTCGAGCCCGCGTTGGCCGGTGCCGACACCCTGCCAGGGCGCAAGGAAGCGAGCGAAGTCGGTGGCCGCGACGGGCTCGACCTCGGAGCGCAGGGCTGCGAGCGAGCGGCGCTTGATGATGCGCAGCACCTCGGCGTCGCAGAAGTCGGACAGGCCGTCGCCGGTGCCGAGCGGTCGCAGTTCTCCTTCGACGATGCGTCCGCGGTGCACCAATCGCTTGAGCGTGTCGTGCACGACGGCGCGGCCCAGGCCGAACGCCTGGGCGGCGTCGGACGCCGTGAAGGGGCCGTGGGTGCGGGCATACCGGGTGATCAGGTCGGTCAGCGGGTCGTCGGCGGGTTCGAGGAAGGCAGCCGGGACACCGGTCGGCAGGGCAGCGCCGAGGGCGTCCCGCAGCAGCGCAGCGTCCTCGACCGCTGCGAAGCGTTCGGTGTCGCCCCAGCGCACGACGATCAGCCTGCGGTCGGCTACCAGAGCGTCCAGGATCTCGTCGAGGTCGGTCACGTCGGGACGGGTACGCGCGCGAATCTCGTTGCGGGTCAACGGACCCAGCGCGCGGGCGAGATCGGCGACATCGTCGGCGTGCCGCGCCTGTCGGCTCTCGGTGAGTCGTTGCAGCTCGGCCTCGGTGGTGGCGACGACGTCGCTGTCCAGCAGGTCGCGCAGCGCAGCGCCCTCACCGTGACCGAGCAGGTCGGCCAGCAGTGACGGGTCGAGCGCCAACGCGGCCGCACGCCTTTCGGCCAGCGGGGAGTCGCCCTCGTACAGGAACTGCGCGATGTATCCGAACAGCAGGCTCTTGGCGAACGGGGACGCGGTCGGCGTCTCGACCGTGACCGTGCGCACCGTGCGCGACTGGATATCGCGCATGAGTGCGGTGAGCCCGGGTACGTCGAACACGTCCTGGACGCACTCGCGCACGGCTTCGAGCACGATCGGGAACGACGGGTACTGGCTGGCCACCTCCAGCAACTGAGCCGATCGTTGGCGCTGCTGCCACAACGCCTGCCGGCGTCCCGGGCGCTGCCGGGGAAGCAGCAACGCGCGTGCGGCGCACTCACGGAACCGGGAGGCGAACAACGCCGAGCCGCCGATCTGGTCGGTGACCATGCGCGAGACGTCGTCGGGGTCGAGCACCAGCACGTCGGTCAGATCGTCGGCGGGGTTTTCTCCGTCGCCCATCTCCATGTCGAGCAGGCGAAGCACGATGCCGTCGTCGGCATGCATCGCCTGCACCTCGACGCCGTACCGCTCGCGCATGCGTGCCGCGATGCATAATGCCCAGGGGGCGTGGACGGGTGCGCCGAAGGGGGAGTGGATGACGACCCGCCAGTCGCCGAGTTCGTCCCGGAAGCGTTCCACCACAACCGTTTTGTCCGTCGGCAGGTGGCCGGTGGCCTCCTGCTGTTCGCGGACGTAGGTGATCAGGTTGTCGGTGGCCCAGGTGTCGAGTCCGGCCTGTGTGACTCGCTCGCGGGCGCGTTCGTCGGGTAGCGAACCGACCTCGCGGACGAACTTGCCGACGGCCTGGCCGAGTTCGGCAGGACGTCCGAGCGCGTCTCCGCGCCAGAACGGCAGGCGTCCCGGTTGGCCGGGTGCGGGCGTGACCAACACCTGGTCGTGGGTGATGTCCTCGATCCGCCAACTGCTGGTGCCCAGCGTGAACACATCTCCGACGCGCGACTCGTAGACCATCTCCTCGTCGAGTTCACCGACCCTGCGTCCGGGACCTTCACCGCCGGCGAGGAAGACCCCGTACAGCCCACGGTCGGGAATCGTGCCGCCGCTGATCACTGCGAGTTGCTGCGCACCGCGGCGGGCACTGAGCGTGTCGGTGGTGCGATCCCACACGATGCGTGGCCGCAGTTCGCTGAAGTCGGTGCTCGGGTAGCGTCCGGCCAGCATGTCGAGCACGGCTTCGAGTGCGGTGCGTGGCAACGCCCCGAACGACGCTGAGCGGCGGACGAGTTGCTCGAGATCGTCGACCGGCCAGTCGTCCATCGCGCACATGGCCACGATGTGTTGAGCCAGTACGTCGAGCGGGTTGGCCGGGATCTTGAGTTGCTCGATGGTGCCGGCGCGCATGCCCTCGACGACGACGGCGGTCTGAACGAGGTCGCCGCGGTACTTGGGGAACAGCACCCCGTGGGAGACCGCGCCGACCTGGTGTCCGGCGCGTCCGACACGCTGCAGTCCGCTGGCCACGCTGGGCGGTGACTCGACCTGGATGACGAGGTCGACCGCGCCCATGTCGATGCCGAGTTCGAGGGACGACGTCGCGACCACGGCTGGCAGGCGTCCGGCCTTCAGGGCGTCCTCGATATCGGCCCGTTGTTCCTTGCTCACCGAACCGTGGTGCGCGCGGGCGAGCACCGCCGCCGCGCCGTGACTGCTGCCCGCCTGACCCATTAATTGGGCCGGGGGAGAAGAGGATTCATCATCCAGCGCGATGTCGTTGCGGTCGGCCCAGATCTCGTTGAGGCGGGCGGTCAAGCGTTCTGCCAGGCGCCGCGAGTTGGCGAACACCAGCGTCGAGCGGTGGCTGCTGATCAGGTCGACCATCCGCTCCTCGACGTGCGGCCATACGGACGCCGAGCGCGTGGGGTCGTCCGGACCGGTGAGGTCGGAGGGCTGGTTGCCCAGGTCGGCGAGATCGGGCACGGGGACGACGACCTCGAGCTCCCATTCCTTGGTCGACGGTGGCTGCACGATGGTGACCGGACGCCCGCCCGTGAGGTAGCGACCCACTTCCTCGACCGGACGGACCGTCGCCGACAGTCCGATGCGCTGCGCCGGCTTCGGCAGGAGCGCGTCCAACCGGTCGAGTGAGACCGCGAGGTGCGCACCGCGTTTGGTGCCCGCCACCGCGTGCACCTCATCGACGATCACCGTCTCGATGCCACGCAGGGATTCACGTGCGGCCGAGGTCAGCAGCAGGAACAACGACTCCGGGGTCGTGATCAGGATGTCGGTCGGACGTCGAGCGAACGCACGGCGGTCGGCCGCTGCAGTGTCTCCGGATCGCACCGACACGCTCACCTCCGGTTCGGGGAGCCCGAGCCGGGTTGCGGCGTGCTTGATGCCGACCAGAGGTGCCCTCAGGTTCCGTTCGACGTCGACGGCCAACGCCTTCATCGGGGAGATGTACAGCACCCGACAGCGTTCGAGCGGGTCCTCCGGCGGTGGCGTCGCAGCCATCCGATCGATCGCCCACAGGAACGCCGAGAGCGTCTTGCCCGAGCCGGTCGGTGCGACGACGACGGTGTGCTGGCCCGAACTGATCGCATCCCACGCCCCCTCCTGGGCGGCGGTCGGCGCGCTGAACGACCCCTCGAACCATGCACGGGTGGCAGGGGAGAAGCGTTCGGTGATCGGGGAGTTCATCGCCGCTCAGTTTCCCACGCAGCACCGACAGACCGACACTTCCCACCGAGCGGCCGGGCTATGAACTGGTGGTCGGGCTATATCCCGGCCGCTGATTCATAGCCCGGCCACTCGGTGAGTCAGGCCTTCGGGTCGGGGCTGACCCGAAGCGTGTGCAGCGTGGTCGCGAGCATGTCGTAGTGCCCGACCAGCAGGAGGAACTCCACACACTCCCGTTCGGTGAGCGTGGCCTGCAGGCGTGACCACTGTGCGTCGTCGAGGTCACGGTCGGCGAGCAGGGCGTCCGCCGAGTCGATGAGCACGGCTTCGCGTTCGTTCCAGTGGGGCGATGAATCCTGTTGCAGCGCATCGATATCCGCGGCCGTGACGCCGACTCGGACGCCGAGACGCTGGTGGTGCGCCCACTCGTACGCACTCCCGCGGCGGTTCGCAACGCGCAGGATGACCAGTTCGCTCTCGCGGCGCGGGAGCGAACCGAACGGCATCAGGCGGGCCGCGAAGTGCAGCCATCCCCAGTACAGGCCCTTGGCTCGTGCGAGGGTGGTGAAGATCGCCGGCGGCTTCGTGCCGGTGACCTTGCCGGCGATCCGGCTCATCGCGAACGCCGGCGCACCGAGCTCCTTCAGGGTGCCGGGCGAGATGCGGGCGACCGCCGATTGCGCATCCGTGCTCACGAGGTCACCTTCTTTCGCTGGAGGGTCGTGAGTTCCGCGTTCTCCTCGCGGGCGATCTGCAGGGCGAGGCCGAGTTCGGGAAAGCCGCGCAGTTCCATGACTCGCTGGGCAAGCATCCGCGCGGGCAGGAGCGGAGCGATCCAGCGAGGTGCACAGATTCGTCGCGAACGGTTCTTGATGCCGCGGTCGAGGGCGTCGATCGCGCTCTTGAGCGGAGCGACACCGAGGATCGTCCCCCCGCCCGTCAGTGTGGTGGCGGCCTTGGTCCCGAACCCACGTGAGGTCATGTCGGTGTCGATCTCGGCGAAGTAGGCGACACCGACCTTCGCGCCGGTGGGCTTGAGCTCGATCCTCAGGGTGTTCCCGAGCGCTTCGACGGCGGCTTTGGACGCGCTGTACGCACCCATCATCGGTGCGTGTGCGGCAGCGGCCAGCGACGCGGTTGCCACGGCGTACCCGCCGGGGTGGCTGATGTGCGGTGCGGCAGCGCGCAGCGTCCAGTAGCAGCCCATTACGTTGACCTCGATGTGCGCGCGCATGACCTCCGGGTCACCGCCGTCGAACGGCAACTGCGAGGCAATGCCGGCGTTCGCGACGACGACGTCGAGTCCACCCCACATGCGGGCGACCTCGTCGATCGTGTCGGTGACCTGGTCCTGGTCGGTGACGTCGACCTCGCGCCAGATCGAGCCAGGACAGCGGGCTGCGGTCTGCTCGAGGATCTCCGCTTCGATGCCGAGGAGCGCGACCTTCGCCCCCTGCGCGGCGAGTCGTTCGGCCAAGGCGGCACCGATGCCTCGCGCTGCTCCGGTGATCAGGACACGTCGACCTTCGTGAGCACTCATTCGGCCACGCTAGTTTATCAAGTGACCCAGTTCACGCGGCCGCGTCCGGGGTATGAAATCAGCGCGGGACGGACGGCTGTTGCTGGGTGATGCAGTGGATCCCGCCGCCGCGGGCGAAGATCTCGCGGGCGTCGACCCCGACGACCTCGCGGCCTGGGTACACCCGACGCAGCACGTCGAGCGCGCGGTCGTCGTGCTCGTCGTCGAAGGTGCAGGCGATGACACCCCCGTTGACGACGAGGTGGTTCACGTAGCTGTAGTCGACCGGTCCGTCGTCGTCGAAAAGCGTTGCGGGAGCGGGGATTCGCTCGACCGTCAGAGTTCGCCCGGCGGCGTCGGTGCTGTTCTCCAGGAGCGCGATGATCTCGCGGCTGACCTGGTGATCGGGATGGTCGGGATTCTCCTGGTGGTGCACCAACACCACGCCGGGGGAGGTGAAGGTCGCGACGATGTCGACGTGGCCGCGGGTGCCGAACTCGTCGTCATCGCGGGTGAGCCCACGAGGCAACCAGATGCATCTCGAGGCACCGAGGCAACGAGCCATCTCGGCCTCGATGTCGGCCTTGGACGCCTGCGGGTTGCGACTCGGATCCAGTTGCACCGTCTCGGTCAACAGCACCGTGCCTTCGCCGTCGACGTGGATGCCGCCGCCCTCGTTGACGATCGGCGAATCGACGACCGTGGCGCCGGCCTGCTCGCCGACACGACGACCGACGCCGGCGTCCTTGTCCCAGCTGGCCCACGCCTGCGCGCCCCAACCGTTGAACACCCAGTCGACGGCACCTAGCTCTCCGTGTTCGCCGAGTACGAAGGAGGGGCCGATGTCACGCATCCACGCGTCGTCCAGCTCGGCTTCGTGCACGACAACGTTGTCGTGCAACAGGTCTCGTGCCATGCCGAGGTCGTCCGTGGTGACAAGCATGTGGACGGGTTCGAACCGGGCGACGGCGTTGGCGACGTTCGCCCAGGTGCGCCGGGCAGCCTCGGCCTCGGCGTCCGTCTCGCCGAGTGTGTATCCCTGGCTGGGGAACGCCATCCAGACGCGATCGTGCGGCGCCCATTCGGCGGGCATTCGCCAGGTCATCGTCACGCGTTCGGGTCGGCGCGGATGTGTTCGGGTTTGATCGGTTCGGCCAGCGACGCGTACGTGTCCGGGCGACGGGTCGACAGGAACGGGAACAGGTCGATCCAGTCCTTGCCCTGGGCCAGGTCGAGATCGGCGACCAGAACGGCCTCGGTGTCGCGCGGTGCTTGGACCAGGACGCGACCGTAGGGGTCGGCGATGAACGATGAGCCGTAGAAGGTGATCAAACCCTCGCTGCCGGTGCGGTTGGGCACGACGACGAACACTCCGTTGGCGATCGCGTGGCCGACGACGGTGTGTTGCCAGAGCGGCTGGGTGTCGAACTCGGGGTGATCCGGCTCTGATCCGATCGCGGTCGGGTACGCCAGCAACTGCGCTCCACCGAGGGCGTAGGAGCGTGCGACCTCGGGGAACCACTCGTCCCAGCAGGTCGGCATGCCGAGCTTCACCGACGGATCGTCAAGTGTGACAACGGGATAGGCATTGTCCGATGGTCCCGGACGGAAGTACTTGTCCTCGTAGTAGCCCGCGGTGACCGGGATGTGCGTCTTGCGGGTGCGGGCGACGAGTTCGCCGTCGGGGGAAACGAGGATCGCGGTGTTCAGGCCGCGGCCGTCCGCCTCGGGCGCCTTCTCGAACAGTGAGGCGTGCACATATACGCCGAAGTCCTTCGCCGCCTGCGCCGCGAAAGTGAAGGTCGGGCCGTCGCCGAGGCTTTCTGCGGTCTGGTCCGGCGCACCTTCGGGCAGGGTGTCGGCCGGGTAGCGAGAAAGAGTCAGTTCGGGAAGGAACACGACCTGGGCGCCCGCCTTCGCCGCCTGCTCGATGCCGCCCCGCAACGCCTGCTGCAGTTCGCCTGCGTCCTCGCGCCAGTGGTGCTGCACCAGAGCGACACGCACGGGTGCGGCGGCGGGTTCGTCGACACGGGCGAGGGAGACCGGCACCTCGGATGCTGTGATCAACTGCATAGTCCGAGAGTATGGCCGACGCCTGCCGGAACTTTCACATCGAAGCTTTGCGAGACTTGTCGAATGCGGATGAGCGAGTTCTGGCAACTGGTCGAGGAGGAGTTCGGCGACGGTTACGGTCGCGTCCTGGTCGACTCGCATGTGCTCGGCGAACTCGGCTACCGCACCGGCGCGGACGCGCTCGCCGACGGTGCGCACCCGAAACATGTCTGGCGGGCGCTGTGCATCGAGATGGACGTGCCGAAAGAGCGCTGGCTCGGCCGCGACAAACCGATCCGTGAGGGTGGCCGCGCCGACTGAGTGGACTGCTTCGTCCGCAGCCGGCCGCGCGACACGCGGGAACCATCTTCGTACGCGTGTTCGACCTCGTGGCGTAAGGTTGTCCACAGGTGCCGATCCAAGGTCACTTCGTCCACAGGCGTGCGGATGGGAGCGGTGGTTGTCGGTGGTGGCACCTAGCGTCTGACCTCATCCGAACACACACGCAGGTTCCGGACGGTCGCCGGTAGGCGCGTTCACCACGAGATTCAACGAGGAGCACCGCTCATGGCAGCAGCAACAGGCACCCGGCTCGACCCCACCGACAACTCGCACAAGATCAAGTCGCTCGACGCCGTCATGGCCCAGATCGAGAAGGCCCACGGCAAGGGCTCGGTCATGCGCCTCGGCGACGACATCCGTCCGCCGATCGAGGTCATCCCGACCGGTTCGATCGCACTCGATGTCGCGCTCGGCATCGGCGGTCTGCCCCGCGGTCGCGTGGTGGAGGTCTACGGCCCGGAGTCCTCCGGTAAGACGACGGTCGCGCTGCACGCGGTGGCGAACGCGCAGAAGAACGGCGGTATCGCCGCCTTCATCGACGCCGAGCACGCGCTCGACCCCGAGTACGCCAAGAAGCTCGGCGTCGACATCGACTCGCTCCTGGTCAGCCAGCCCGACACCGGTGAGCAGGCGCTTGAGATCGCCGACATGCTGATCCGCTCCGGTTCGCTCGACATCATCGTCATCGACTCCGTCGCGGCGCTGGTGCCGCGCGCCGAGATCGAGGGCGAGATGGGCGACAGCCACGTGGGTCTGCAGGCCCGCCTGATGAGCCAAGCGCTACGTAAGATCACCGGTGCCCTCAACAACACCGGCACCACCGCGATCTTCATCAACCAGTTGCGCGAGAAGATCGGCGTCATGTTCGGCTCGCCCGAGACCACCACGGGTGGAAAGGCGCTGAAGTTCTACGCGTCCGTTCGCCTCGACGTGCGTCGCATCGAGACCCTGAAGGACGGCACGGACGCAGTCGGTAACCGCACGCGCGTCAAGGTCGTCAAGAACAAGGTGTCGCCGCCGTTCAAGCAGGCCGAGTTCGACATCCTCTACGGCCAGGGCATTTCCCGAGAGGGTGGGCTGATCGACATGGGTGTCGAGCAGGGCTTCGTCCGCAAGGCCGGCGCCTGGTACACCTACGACGGTGACCAGTTGGGGCAGGGCAAGGAGAACGCTCGCAACTTCCTCAAGGACAACCCCGACATGACCGACGAGTTGGAGCGCAAGATCAAGGAGAAGCTCGGCGTCGGTCCGAGGACCGAGGAAGAAGCCGAGTCGGTTGCCGAGCCGGTCGACCTGACCGCCGGCACCGGTAAGTCCGGCAAGCCGGTGCTCAAGGACGTCTCGGTCGACTTCTGATCGGTTCGATGAATCCTTTCGACCGACAGTCGAGTCCGCCGGATTTCGTTGATCCGGCGGACTCGGCCGCATCGGTACCCGTCGATGAATCCCCTTGGGGTGAAACGTCGCCCGACGACACCGAATCGCCTGCACGCGGTCCGCGGCAACGACGAAGAGGCGGACATCGCCGGCGCGGTGCCGGCGGCGACCAGGAGCGCCGACGACAGGCGCCCGCTCCCGAACAAGACCCGGACGCCAACCCTTACGACGTCGCGAAGACGATCGTGCTGCGTCAGCTCACGATGGCCCCGCGCAGCCGGAAACAGTTGGCCGACAAGCTTGCTCAGCGCGGGTGCGACGAAGACATCGCGAATGCGGTCCTCGACCGGATGACCGAGGTAGGGCTGATCGACGACGAGGCCTATGCCCGGATGCTGGTGCGTTCGCAACAGGCCGGCCGTGGCCTCGCCAAGCGTGCGCTCGCCCAGGAACTGCGCAAGAAGGGCGTCGATGACGAGATCACCCGAGCCACGTTGGACGAGGTTGATCCCGAGGAGGAGAAGCAGCGCGCCCGCGCGCTCGTCGCCAAGAAGATGCGTTCGATGCACGGGCTGGAAGCCACCGTGCAGACCAGACGGTTGGCCGGCATGCTCGCCCGCAAGGGCTACTCCTCGTCGGTCTCCTGGGCAGTGATCCGTGAGGCGATCGCCACGGCGCCCGAGCATGAGCGCGACTGAGTTCGCCGGGACGCGCGCGTCGGGCGCGCCCGTGTGGAGAACTCGAACGCGACCGAGGGAACGCCTCTAACCTCGCGCCATGCGAGTCCGGAACCCCAGCGCCTGGATCTGTTCGGCGCCGGCCACACCGACGCTGGGATTCGGCCCCACCCCGCTGACGCCGTACCCTTGATCGGTCATGACGAACGCGGCGAAGACCTACGAAGTGCGCACCCACGGGTGCCAGATGAACGTTCACGATTCCGAACGGATCAGTGGCCTGCTGGAGTCCGCGGGCTACGTCGACGTCGCGTCGGTGTCGTCGGACACTCGTCCCGATGTCCCCGACGTCGTCGTCTTCAACACCTGCGCGGTCCGTGAGAACGCCGACAACAAGTTGTACGGATCGCTCGGCCACCTGCGTCCGTGGAAGGACATCAACCCCGACCTGCAGATCGCCGTCGGTGGTTGTCTGGCTCAGAAGGATCGTGCCTCCATCGTCGATCGCGCGCCCTGGGTGGACGTGGTCTTCGGCACCCACAACGTCGGCGCGCTGCCGGTGCTGTTGGAACGCGCCCGGCACAACGCCGAGGCCCAGGTCGAGATCCTCGAATCGCTCGAGACCTTCCCCTCCACGTTGCCGACACGCCGCGATTCCGCGTACAGCGGTTGGGTGTCGATCTCGGTCGGCTGCAACAACACCTGCACCTTCTGCATCGTCCCTGCCCTGCGCGGCAAGGAGAAGGACCGGCGTCCGGGCGAGATTCTCGCCGAGATCCAGGCGCTGGTCGATCAGGGGGTCGTCGAGATCACCCTGCTCGGGCAGAACGTCAACAGCTATGGCGTGGAATTCGGTGACCGTCAGGCGTTCAGCAAGTTGCTGCGTTCCTGCGGCGACATCGAAGGGCTCGAGCGAGTGCGGTTCACCTCACCCCACCCAGCTGCCTTCACCGACGACGTCATCGACGCCATGGCCGAGACCTCGAATGTCATGCCGTCGTTGCATATGCCGCTGCAGTCGGGTTCGGACAAGGTGCTGCGTGAGATGAAGCGCTCGTACCGATCGGCGAAGTTCCTCGGCATCCTCGACCGAGTGCGCGACCGCATCCCACACGCTGCCATCACCACCGACATCATCGTCGGGTTCCCGGGCGAGACCGAGGCCGACTTCGAGGAGACGATGCGCGTCGTCCGCGAGGCCCGCTTCTCCTCGGCGTTCACCTTCCAGTACTCCATCCGGCCCGGCACGCCGGCTGCGACGATGCCCGAACAACTTCCGAAAGCCGTTGTGCAGCAACGGTTCGACCGGTTGCTGCAGTTGCAGGAGGAGATCTCCTGGGCCGAGAACCGCAAGATCGAGGGCCGCACCATCGAGGTGCTCGTCGCGCCGACCGAGGGACGCCGCGACAGCCGGACCGGGCGCATGTCCGGTCGCGCGGAGGACAACCGCCTGGTCCACTTCGCAGTGCCGACCGGGGAGGGCGTCGAGCTGCCGCGTCCGGGTGACTTCGCCACCGTCGACGTGACCTACGGTGCCGGGCACCACCTGATCGCCGACGGTGTGCTGGGCGGCGGAACGTTCTCCGTCCGCCGCTCCCGTGGAGGTGACGCGTGGGGGGCGTTGCAGGAGGGCAAGGCCGACGGCGCGACCGTCAAGCCCAAGGTCGCACTCGGCATGCCCTCGATCGGACAACCCGCACCCGTGCAGGTTCCTGCCTGCGGTATCGACTGACCCTTCGGGCCGCCGCACGGCGACTCGACCCGTCCGCCGATGTCGCACCCGCGAGGTGGACACTGGCAGGCGTGAGTTTTCAGGGGTACCGGCGCGGCGACGTCGGCTACCGCAACATCACCCTGGCTCTGTTCGCGGCCGGCATGGCGACCTTCGTGGCGATGTACTCGGCTCAGGCCGTCCTGCCGGAACTGTCGGACGAATTCTCCGTCGGCCCGGCGACCTCCGCTCTCGCGATCTCGGCCACCACCGGGTTGTTGGCGCTCGCGATCATCCCGGCCAGTGCGCTGTCCGAACGATTCGGACGCGTCCGGGTGATGGCCTTCGCAGCGCTGGTCTCCGCGTTGCTCGGGTGCCTCATGCCGCTGGCAGCTTCGATGGAAGTCCTGTTGCTGCTGCGCGGCTTGCAAGGCCTGTGCCTCGCCGGGGTGCCCGCCACCGCGATGGCGTACCTCGCAGAGGAGGTCGACGCCGAACATCTCGGTAGCGCGATGGGGCGCTACATCGCCGGCACCACTGTCGGCGGTCTCAGCGGACGGGTGCTGGCCGCTCTCGTGCTGGACCACGCGAGTTGGCGATGGGCGCTCGAAGCAGCCGGTGTCGCGGCCCTCGCGTTCACCGGGCTGTTCCTGTGGCGGGCGCCGGCGTCCCGGTTCTTCGTGCCACAACCTGTCGGTCTACGCGCGACCACTACGAATGTTGTCGGCCACCTGCACAACGCCCGCCTGGTCGCGTTGTACGTGACGGCGTTTGTGCTGATGGGTGGATTCGTCGCGGTCTACAACATGATCGGCTTCCGTTTGAGCGCAGCGCCGTTCGGACTGCCGCAGTCCGCCGTCGGGCTGGTGTTCCTGCTCTATCTGGCGGGTACGGTCTCGTCGGGCGCCGCGGGACGATTGGCCGACCGTTTCGGGCGCAAGACCGTCCTCGTCGTCGCTGAGCTGGTGGCGGTGATCGGACTACTGATCACGCTGCCGGCGAACCTGCCCGCCGTACTCGGGGGAGTCCTGCTGTTCACAGCAGGCTTCTTCGCAGCGCACTCGGTGGCCAGCGGTTGGGTCGGCGCAACCGCCGACGCACACCGCGCCGAGGCGAGCGCGCTCTATCTGTTCGCCTACTATCTCGGGAGTTCGGTGCTCGGCGCTCTGGCCGGTCTGTGGTTCGCGGCCGACGGCTGGGCGGGCGTCGTCGTCTACGTCGGCGTGCTGTTCGCGCTGGCGCTTGCGCTGGCCGTGATCATTCCGTTGCTGCGAAGGCGACGCGCAGCCACTCGTGCGTCGGGCGTATCCTGATCCGCATGTCGAACACTCTCGCCCAGGGGTGGTGGCCGTCCTCCTAGGCGGCCGTGTCGACATACCCACTTCATTCGCGCCGCCTCGCACGAGGCGGCGTTTCGCATGCGCGAGCGTCTCGACGGGCGGGGCGGCTGTTTCGATCAGGAGCAGAACCATGTCAGACGAATCCTTCGAGGCCGCCCGGGTCCGCAGCAACACGGTGCAGGCGGTGATCGACGGTCCCGACTCACCGGCCCGTCGAAAGCTGCGGGTGCTCACCGGTGACCGACCGACGGGCCCGCTGCACGTCGGTCACTACCTCGCCAGCATCCGCAACCGGGTCGAGTTGCAGGACAAGGGAATCGACTCCTTCGTCATCATCGCCGACTACCAGGTGATCACCGACCGGGACGCCGTCGGTGAGTTGGGGACGAACGTCTTCGGCTGCGTCCTGGACTACCTCGCCGCCGGCATCGATCCGGCACGGACGACTATCTTCACCCACTCCGCGGTGCCTGCGCTCAACCAACTCATGCTGCCGTTCCTGTCGTTGGTGACCGACGGCGAACTTCGCCGGAACCCGACGGTGAAGGACGAACTCGCGGCCACCGACGGGCGTCCGATGTCCGGCCTGCTGTTGACCTATCCGGTGCACCAGGCGGCCGACATTCTCTTCTGCCATGGGAATGTGGTGCCGATCGGCAAGGACAACCTGCCGCACGTCGAGCAGACCCGGGTGATCGCACGTCGCTTCAACAACCGGTACGCCGGTGGCGAGACGGTGTTCGCGGAGCCGGACGCTCTGCTCACCGAATCGCCGCTGTTGCTCGGGCTGGACGGCACCAAGATGAGCAAGTCGAAAGGCAACACGATCACCCTCGCGATGACGGCGGACCAAACCGCTGCCGCCGTCCGGAAGGCACGCACCGATTCCGAGCGGGTGATCACCTACGAACCTGATCGCCGTCCCCAGGTTGCTTCGTTGTTGGAGATCGCCGCAGGGTTCGACGGTCGTGCGCCCGGTGAGCTCGCTGCGCAGATCGGGGACGCAGGTGCAGCCGGGCTGAAGAAGCTCGTCACCGATGCGGTCAACGAAGGACTTCGCGACCACCGTTCGCGCCGAGCCGAGTTGGCTGCCGATCCCGCGTACCTGCACACCGTGTTGCGTCAGGGGAACGAACGAGCGAACGCGGTGGCAGATGCCACGCTCGCGACGGTCCGTGCAGTGATGCGGATGAACTACTGACGGGTGCTCGGGTCCTCGCTCAGGAGTATGCGCGCAGTGCGTCCGCGATCATCCGATGACCCTGGGCTTCGAAGCCCTCGTCACGTACCTGGAAGGCCCAGGCGGCCGTGCCGATCGCCTCACGGATCAGCATGCGGTGCCACGCGTCCGGCTCGCGTGGATCGCCGCCGTACCCGTCGAGAAACGCGGTTTCGAGATCGCGACGCCCGACGAACTGCTGGGTCGCCAAGCGTGCGAAATCGCTTGCGGCAGGACGGTGCTCGGCGCGTCCGAAGTCGATGATCCGGATCGTGCTCTCGTCGTCCAGCCAGTTGCGCGGCTGCCAGTCACCGTGCGTCGGGACGAGGGTCACCGGGGGAGTCGGCCACGACGCAATGACTTCCCGCAGCCTTGTCTCGGTGATGGGCTCGATGCGGTGCGGCTTGTCGAGCCAGGCGAGGGCCTTCTTCCGCAGTGCTTCTTCGTATCCGATGTCGACCTGTGAAGTGCTGGAATGGATGCGGGCAAGGAGCGCGCCGGCCTGCCGGTAGGTCTCGGCCTCCGATTCGCTCGCCGTGTTCTCGACGAGTTGTCCGGAGAGGTATTGGGTCACGAGCAGGCGTGCGTCGGCGTCCTCGTGGAGCAGCACGGGCGCGTGACCTGTCGACGCGAGCACGGGCACCCACTCGCGATGCGCTGCGATCTCTCGCACCAGGTGATGGTTGTCCTGGCCGGACGCCTTGATGATCACCCGTCGCCCGTCTGCTGTGACGCCCTCCTGGACGACGGTGTCGACCAGCCCCCAGCTGTGGTCCCGGACGATCTCGATGCCGGGGCACCATGATTCGAGGAGCAGGTGCTGTTCGGCGCTGAGGGTCGGCATGTCGGCCAGCCTACGAAGCGGCCGGAAGATTGGAGAATCCGCGCACCCTCGGTGGATCCGCGCACTTTGCAAGGTGCGCGGATCACCGCAGGGTGCGCGGATTCTCGTCCCGGGGAGGTCAGTCGCCCTTCACATTGACGATCTGCCGCAGCGTGTGCCGCACCTCCACCAGGTCGGCGGCGTCCGCCATCACCTGGTCGATGTCCTTGTACGCCTGCGGGATCTCGTCGATGAACGCGTCGGTGTCCCGGTACTCGATGTCGACCATCGCCTCCTGGAGCTGCTCCCGGGTGAAGGTCTTGCGGGCCTTGCTCCGCGAGTACTCCCTGCCGGCACCGTGCGGGGAGCTGTTGAGTGACAACGGGTTTCCCTTGCCGACCACGACGTAGGACGCGGTGCCCATGGAGCCCGGGATCAGGCCCGGACGACCCGCCTCGGCGTTGATCGCACCCTTCCGGGACAACCAGACCTGCTTGCCGAAGTGGGTCTCCTGCTCGGTGTAGTTGTGGTGGCAGTTGATCCGTTCCTGCTGCTGCACCGGCACACCCATCCAGTACTCCAGCTGGGTGATCACCCGGTCCATCATCTCCTCCCGGTTCAGCAACGCGTAGTGCTGTGCCCACCGCAACTCCCGGATGTAGGCCCGGAACTCGTCCGTGCCCTCGACCAGGTATGCAAGGTCGTTGTCCGGCAACGAGATCCACCACTTCCGCGCCAACTCCTGGGCGACCTTGATGTGGTGTGACGCGATCTTGTTGCCGACGCCCCGCGAACCCGAGTGCAGGAACAGCCAGACCCGATCCTGCTCGTCCAGGCTCACCTCGATGAAGTGGTTGCCAGAACCCAGCGAGCCCAGCTGCAGGTCCCACTTGCCGGCGTACTTCGCCGGGTCGAAACCTGTGTCCGTCGCCATGGCCGCGAGCTCGTCGACCCGTGCCTGGGTGTGCTCGCGCGAGATCTTCCGGTTGACGCCGCCCGCCGACAGTGGGATCGACCGCTCGATCTGCTTCCGCAGCTTCGACAGGTCACCCGCCATGTCGGCCTTGGTGAACTGGGTCCGCACCGCGATCATGCCGCAGCCGATGTCCACACCGACCGCCGCCGGGATGATCGCTGCCTGCGTCGGGATGACCGAACCGACGGTTGCTCCCCGGCCCAGGTGTGCGTCCGGCATCAGCGCGAGGTGCGGAAAGATGAAGGGCATCGACGCCGTCAGTTCTGCCTGCTCGCGCGTGTTGTCCTCCAGGATGCTTGCCCAGTTCCAGAGCCGCTCGTTGATCTTCTGCATGGTCGTACTCCCTTCGTTCTCATCCCACACTCATCAGGTGTGCGTGGGTGGGTTCTTCGTAACCGAGGATTGACGTCCGGATGCCGTCGAATGATCCATCGAATGCGAATGTTGTTGTCGGACAACGAAAAATGCCCGGTGGCGGACCACCGGGCATTGCTCGTCGTATCGACGTCAGTCGATCCTGGACGAATCATCGTCGGTGGCGCCGAACTGCTTCAGGCAGCCCGAATTGCCCTCACGCTCTTGGCGGCGAGGGCTGAGGCTCCCATCCAGGGTCAGCGCCGTGATCGACATGTGGGGAAGTCTGGGCCCGCCGTCGTGTCCTGTGCAACCGATTAATCGGCGAGTTCTAGGCTGATCGCCATGTTGCGAGCGGTACAGGTGCGCATCACCGGACGCGTCCAAGGGGTCTTCTTCCGTGCCTCCTGCGCCGAGTACGCCCGACAACTGGGGGTGCGCGGATGGGTGCGCAATGAGCCGGACGGCACCGTGCTGGCTCACTTCGAGGGCGGCTGGAACTCGATCGAGGAGATCGTGCAGTGGTGCCGCAAAGGTCCGCGACGAGCCGACGTCACAGACGTCGAGGTGACCAAGGTGGCGCCCATCGGAGCCGACGGATTCGACGTCGACCGTGAGTGATTCAGCAAACCTGATCGCCGTCATCGGTCCGACCGCGAGCGGCAAATCGGACCTCGGCGTCGCGCTCGCCGAAAGACTTGAGGGAGAAGTTGTCAACGCCGACGCGTCACAGCTCTACCGCGGCATGGACATCGGCACGGCGAAGATGCCGCTCGAGCAGCGGCGCGGAGTGCCGCACCACCAGCTGGACGTCCTCGAGGTGACCGAGGAGGCGAGTGTCGCTGCCTATCAACGTGATTCCCGGCGTGACATCGACAGCATCCTCGATCGCGGACATGTCCCCGTGCTGGTAGGCGGCACCGGGCTCTACGTCCGCGCGGCGCTCGACGTCCTCGACATCCCACCCACCGACCCCGGGGTACGGGAACACTTCGAGCGGCGGGCCGCTACCGAGGGGATTCTGGCGCTGTACTCCCTACTGAGACAACGGGATCCGAACGCAGCGGCCAACATCCTGCCGAGCAACGAGCGCCGTGTGATCCGTGCACTGGAGGTCATCGAGCTCACCGGTCGCCCGTTCAGCGCGACCATGCCGAGGCGCGAATTTCTCCGTCCCACAGTGATGCTCGGACTCGATGCCGATCGCGGCGTGCTCGACCAGCGCATCGACTGGCGCACGAGGGCGATGTGGGACGACGGTCTGGTCGACGAGGTGCGAGCACTCGACGCAACAGGGCTCCGGGACGGACGGACCGCGAGCCGGGCGATCGGATACGCGCAGGTGTTGCGGCAACTCGACGCCGAACTCACCGAGGCTGAAGCGATCGAGGACACCGCACGTGCCACCAAGCGACTGGCTCGGCGGCAGTTCTCCTGGTTCCGGCCCGACCCGAGGATCACCTGGTTGCCGCACGACGCGTCCAACCTGGTGGACCGTGCCCTCGAGGTGATCGCGTCCTCGCGCACAATGGACGCGTGACCACCATCGACTTCGTCAAGGGCCACGGCACGCAGAACGACTTCGTTCTCGTGCCCGATCACGAGGGACGCCTCGACCTCACCCCGCAGGACGTGACCTTCCTGGCCGATCGCCGGGCCGGCATCGGTGGCGACGGAGTGATCCGGGTTGCTCCGATCGGGGCGGCACCCGACGACGTCCGCGAGCAGTGCCCGGACGCGCGATGGTTCATGGACTACCGCAACAGCGACGGCTCGGTCGCGGAGATGTGCGGCAACGGCACCCGTGTTTTTGCGCGGTACCTGGTCGACGCCGGCCTCGAACGCGCGGATGTCTTCGAGATCGCGACGCGGGCCGGTCAGAAGCGGATCACCCGGTTCGGTGACGGTTTCGCCACCGACCTCGGGCCGTGGCGCTTGTCGCGGGAGGTCGAGGCCCAGGAGCGTGGAATGGATTCCGTGGTCCAGGTGCACGGGGCACCCGACCCGCTGCCCGCGCTCAGCCTCGACCTCGGCAACCCGCACACCGTGGTCGCGCTCCCGCCGTCCATCGACCTCGGCGCCCTTGACCTGACCCGTGCTCCGCAGGTCGACCCGCACCCCGAGCACGGCACGAACGTCGAGTTCGTCCGCGCGATCGAACACGCCCACATCTCCATGCGGGTGCACGAACGCGGTGTGGGCGAGACGCTGAGCTGTGGCACCGGCGCAGCTGCTGCGGCGCTCGCGATCTGGTGGTGGGGCGGTCGTCCGTCCGATCAACTCGACTGGCTCGTGGATGTACCGGGAGGACGTCTCGGCGTCCAGATCGCGGGTGATCGGGTGGCGCTGTCCGGACCGGCCGTCCTTGTCGCCCGCGGCACCGTCCAGCTGCCGGACCCGGTCGGGGTCAGTTACGGTGCGTGACGCGCAGGATCCGGAAGCCCCGGACGCTGGTGAACCGATCGGCGACCAAGCCGTCGAGGTTCTCGTTCAGCCATTTCTGCAATGAGTCCGAACCGAGGTTGCGCTGCACCACCAGATAGGCCTCGCCGTCGTCCGACAGTCGCGGCAACCAGGCGCGCAGCAGGTCGTGCAACACCGCCTTGCCGACCCGGATCGGCGGGTTCGACCAGATCAGATCGAACCGGACGTCCGCCGGCACCTCGTCCGCAGTGGACACCCGAATGTTCTTTAGCCCCAACGATTCTGCGTTGAGTCGAGCCAGATCCATCGCACGCTCGTTCACGTCCACCGCATGCACGATCGCGTCCGGCGAATACAACCCCAGGCTCAGAGCCATCGGTCCCCAACCGCACCCGAGGTCGAGAAAAGTGCCGGACGCCGGGGGCTGCGGAGCGTGCTGCAGCAGCACCGAGGTGCCCTGGTCGATCCGGTCGGGTGAGAAGATTCCCGGCGCAACCTGGACGGCGTGTGTCGAACCCGCCAACGGGACGTTGATCGTCCTGCGCTCGTCAGCGCTGGCGGGTTCGGCGCTGAAGTAGTGATCGGTGCCTGACATCGGTCCCAACCTATCGGCGGGGCAGCGATGTGCATCCGGACGCCTGACATTTGGCATAAAGAACTCGCTCGAACGGTTGAAGCTTGCGACACTGAGGGGAACATGACTTCGCAACACGATTTCTTCAACCGCCGCGCCGATGCGCTCGCCGACTCCGAGTTCGACGTCCAGTACGACCAGGACGGCTTCTTGCTTGAGGACGGCACCGAGCACCGCGACGGCGACCAACTCGACCGCGCCGAACGTGCGGCCCTTCGCCGTGTGGAGGGCCTGTCGACCGAACTGCAGGACGTCACCGAGGTCGAGTACCGCCAGCTGCGTCTGGAGCGCGTGGTGCTCGCCGGCGTCTGGACCGAGGGAACCGTCGAGGACGCCGACAACTCGATGCGTGAACTCGCCGCCCTCGCCGAGACCGCGGGTTCGACCGTGCTCGCCGGTGTGATGCAGCGTCGCAGCAAGCCCGACCCGAGCACCTGGATGGGATCGGGCAAGGCCGCCGACCTGCGCGCGATCGTCATCGCCGAGGGCGCCGACACCGTCATCGCCGACGGTGAGCTCAGCCCCGGCCAGCGGCGTGCCCTGGAGGACGTCGTCAAGGTGAAGGTCATCGACCGCACGGCGCTGATTCTCGACATCTTCGCCCAGCACGCGAAGTCCAAGGAAGGTAAGGCGCAGGTCGAGCTCGCCCAGCTGCAGTACCTCCTGCCGCGACTTCGTGGTTGGGG
This sequence comes from Yimella radicis, assembly GCF_054778255.1. NCBI lineage: Bacteria > Bacillati > Actinomycetota > Actinomycetes > Micrococcales > Dermacoccaceae > Yimella > Yimella radicis. Next base: position 345,631 of record NZ_BAAGZR010000009.1, on the reverse strand, counting down.
TGAGTCGATGTCCCGGCAGGCCGGTGGTCAGGCCGCCGGCGGCCAGGGCATGGGCTCGCGAGGCCCGGGTGAGACGAAGATCGAGCTCGACCGCCGCCGCATCAACACCCGCATCGCCAAGCTCAAGCGCGAGATCGCTTCGATGAAGACGATCCGTGACACCAAGCGCCACGGCCGCAAGGCGAACGAGGTGCCATCGGTCGCGATCGCCGGTTACACCAACGCCGGCAAGTCCTCGATCCTCAACCGGATCACCGGTGCCGGCGTCCTGGTGCAGAACCAGCTGTTCGCCACCCTCGACCCGACCGTGCGTCGCAGCGAGACCGCCGACGGACGTCCGTACACCCTCGCCGACACCGTCGGATTCGTGCGCAACCTGCCGCACCAACTCGTGGAGGCGTTCCGTTCGACGCTGGAGGAGGTCGGCGAGTCCGACCTGCTGTTGCACGTCGTCGACGGGTCACACCCCGACCCGAAGGCGCAGATCTCCGCGGTGCGTGAGGTGCTTGCCGAGGTGGGCGCGACCGACGTCAAGGAGGTCGTGGTCGTCAACAAGTCGGACGTCGCCGACCCCGAGGTGGTCGACCGGCTGTTGCGCTCGGAGAAGTACGCGATCGCGGTGTCCGCTCACACCGGCGCCGGGTTCGCCGAGTTGCTCGAACTCATCGATCGTGAGTTGCCGCGCCCGCAGATCCGGGTCGAGGTGCTGCTGCCCTACGACCGCGGCGACCTGCTGAGCCGGTTGCACGACGAGGCCGACGTGATCAGCAGCGAGCACACCGGCGAGGGCACCCACGTGCACGCGAAGGTGAACCCTTCGCTGGAGTCGGCACTCGAGGAGTACCTCGTCCGGGTGGCTGCCGAGTAGGAGGCCTGCCACCGGTAGGCCACAATGGCGCACCATGCAGCGATTCATGCTCCACAGCAAGATCCACCGTGCGACGGTCACCCAGGCCGACCTGCACTACGTGGGTTCATTGACGATCGACCGTGACCTGATGGACGCGGCCGACCTCCTTCCGGGTCAGCAGGTCGATGTCGTCGACGTCGACAACGGCAACCGCCTCACCACGTACGCGATCGAGGGTGAGCGGGGCACCGGCATCCTGTGCATCAACGGTGCCGCGGCCCGCTTGATCAGTCCGGGCGACACCGTGATCGTCATCGCGTACGCCGCGATGGACGACGTCGAGGCCCGTTCGTTCGAGCCGAATGTCGTGTTCGTCGACAAGCAGAACCGCATCGTGCAGGTCGATCATGACCCGGGCGACGTGCCGGACGGCTTCGGACTGTCGACCTCTGCGGTCACCCACCGCTGACCTTCCTCCACGCCCCCATGCACGCCCCCATGCACGCCCCCATGCACACCCCCAGAGACGCGCCCGGTGTATCCACAACCGGCGCGTCCGATGTCGTCCGCACCGGACACCAGACCTAGGCTTGCAGGATGCCGGCCTCCAACTCGACGTCCTCCTCGAGCTCGATCGATTCGTTGATGGAGGCCGCAGTCGCGGCTGTGGGTGGAGCGCCCCGTCCGGGGCAGCAGCAGATGACCGAAGCGGTCGCCAAGGCGTTCGACGACGAGCATCACCTGCTCGTCCAGGCCGGCACGGGCACAGGTAAGTCGCTGGCCTATCTCGTGCCGTCCATCGTGCACGCCAACGCGACCGGCAAGCCCGTCATCGTCGCCACCGCGACGCTCGCGTTGCAGGCGCAGATCGTCGGGCGCGACCTGCCGGTGCTCGCCGAAGCCCTGCGTCCGGTGCTCGGCCGGCGCCCCACCTACGGACTGGTCAAGGGGCGCCGAAACTACCTGTGCCAACACAAGCTCGTCGGTGGTTACCCCGACGACGAAGAAGACAGCCTGTTCAGCACCGGTGCGGTCGACCAGCAACTCGGACGCCTGGAGAAGGAGATCGTCCGACTGCGCGAATGGGCCGGCGAGACCGACACCGGTGACCGCGACGATCTCGTGCCCGGCGTCAGCGAACGCGCTTGGCGTCAGGTGTCGGTCACGGCCCACGAATGCCTCGGATCGACCTGCCCGGTGGTGCAGGAGTGCTTCGTGGAGAAGGCCCGCGCCGAGGCCAGGGACGTCGATGTCGTCGTCACCAACCACAGCTTCATGGCGATCGACTCCTTCGAGGGCCGCCAGATGCTGCCCGAACACGACGCGCTGGTCGTCGACGAGGCGCACGAACTCGTCGACCGGGTCACCTCCACCATCACCGACGAACTGACCGCGGGCATGGTGGCGAGCGCGGCGAAGAAGGCTGCCCGGTACGCCGACACCCAGGAGCTCGCCGACACCGGCGTCTTCCTCGGGGGAGTCCTCGATCAGCTGGCCGAGGGACGTCTGCTCGGACTGCCCGACAACCTCGCGCTCGCCGTCCAGCGCGTGCACGACAGCGCACGCAGCCTGTCCTCCGACCTCAAGCCCGACAAGCCGGCCGACAACGACGGCCCCCGACAGATGGCACGGGCCGCGGTCGACGAAGTACTGGAGAACGCCGCACGCCTGCTCGAAGGACGTGAACTCGACGTCGCCTGGATCGGCCGCAGCGAGTACCGCGGCTCGGCACTCAATGTCGCACCGATGAGTGTGGCGATGCTGGTGCGCGACAAGATCTTCGGCGATCGCACGGTCGTGATGACCTCGGCCACGCTCGAACTCGGTGGATCCTTCGACTCAGTGGCCGGCACGCTCGGCCTGCGTGGTGAGGGTTCACCGGCGTGGGAGGGTTTGGACGTCGGCTCGCCGTTCGACTACCCGCAGCAGGCCATCGCCTACGTCGCCAAACACCTGCCGCCGCCCGGCCGCGACGGCACCTCCGACCAGGCGATCGACGAGATCGAGACCCTCATAAGGGCCGCCGGTGGACGCACGCTCGGGCTGTTCTCCTCCATGCGCGCCGCGAAGGCGGCGACCGAGGCGATGCGCGAACGGTTCGGCGACGAGTTTCCGGTCCTGTGCCAGGGCGACGATCAGATGGGCACGCTCGTCAAACAGTTCGCCGCTGATCCGAAGACCTGCCTGTTCGGCACTCTCACCCTCTGGCAGGGTGTCGATGTGCCCGGTTCGGCCTGCCAACTGGTGATCATCGACCGAATCCCGTTCCCGCGTCCGGACGATCCGATCACCTCGGCGCGCTCGCAGGCGATCGCCGAACGCGGCGGTAACGGCTTCATGGCGGTGTCGGCCACCCACGCTGCCTTGCGTCTGTCACAGGGGGCCGGACGCCTGATCCGGCGCTCGAACGACCGCGGCGTGGTCGCGTTCCTGGACAACCGAATGATCACTGCGCGGTACGCGGGCTTCCTGCAGAAGTCTCTCCCGCCGTTCTGGCCGACGACCGACCGCGACCTCGTGCTGCGTGCGCTCAAGCGACTGGACGAAACCGCCGAAGCTCCGGTGGCGCCGGCGAAGAAGCCTGTGCCGCATGCCGCCTCCAAGCCCGAGGTTCAGGAGCGCTTCGACGCCGAAGCCGGTCGGGTCACGTCCACCGACGCCGGCGACTACGACGAACTCGTGTTCACCGATGACGAACCGGCCGACGCCGTGGAGACCCCGGAACGGCAGGCCGCCGAGGAACACCCGGCGCCCGAACCGCTGTCGGCGGTGCCGGCCGAGACCGATGTCGTCGTCGAACCGGCCCCTGCTCAGGGCGGGGAATGGACCAGCGACGACGACGAAGAGTTGTCGGACGGTGTCTCACTCGGCCTCGATGTCGATGAACTGGCCGACCATCTCGACCGGCCGGTGGCCGAGGTCGAGGCACGCCTGAAGGAGCTGAACCTCAGCTGACGATCAGCCGTCGGTCAGCGCAGCACGACGGTGCTTGAGCCGTTGAGGAACACCCGGTGCTCGGCGTGCCAGGTGAGAGCGCGCGCCAAGACCTGCGTCTCGACGTCCCGACCGGCCACGACCATGTGGTCAGGGGAGTAGGTGTGGTCGATGCGGGCCACGTCCTGCTCGATGATCGGGCCCTCGTCCAGATCCGGCGTCACGTAGTGCGCGGTCGCACCGATCAGCTTCACGCCGCGGTCGTGCGCCTGGTGATAAGGGCGAGCACCCTTGAAGCTGGGCAGGAACGAGTGGTGGATGTTGATCGCACGACCCTCCAAGGTGCGGCACAGGTTGTCCGACAGCACCTGCATGTAGCGGGCGAGCACCACCAACTCGACGTCGTACTCCTGGACGAGTTCGAGGATGCGCGTCTCCGACTGCGCCTTCGTCTGCGCCGTCACCGGGATGTGGTGGAAGGGGATGTCATGGGTGGCGACGGTCTTCTGGAACGTCAGGTGGTTCGATCCCACCGCGACGATCTCGAGCGGCAACGAACCCACCTGCTGCCGGAACAACAGGTCGTTGAGGCAATGGCCGAGTTTGGACACCAGCACCAGTGCCCGGATCGGCTTCCCGGCCGGCCACAGGCCCCATTCCATGCCGAATTCAGTTGCCACTGAGGTGAACCCGTCCTGCAGCGCGTCCAGTGAGTGCTTCTCGCACCGGAACACCAACCGGATGAAGAAGCGCCCGGTGGACGGGTCCTCGAACTGTTGGCACTCGTTGATGTTCGCGCCCTGCTCGACGAGGTAACCGGTCATCGCGTGGACGATCCCGGGTCGGTCGACGCACGTGGCGGTGAGGACGAAGTCGGACGGATCGGACGGGTGGGTGCCCACAGTTGCTCCTACGGATGGGTGAGGCCCCGAAGATAGGTCATCGCAGCGGTGAGGATGGTGTCGGACCAGGGTGAAAGAGTGTGCCCCATGAGTTCAGTGCCCCCGCTCGTGCTGATCAGCGGCCCCGAACAACTGCTTGCCGATCGTGCCCTGCGCAGCACCATCGACCTGGTACGCGAGACCGAGCCCGACGCGGAGGTGGTGCGAATCGACGCCGCCACCTACGAGCCGGGCGAACTCATGCTGCACATCAGCCCGAGCCTGTTCGGCGGGCTGAAGATCGTGGTCGCACGCGACCTGGACCAGGCCGGCGACGAACTGATCGACGAAGTCACCGCGCTCGTGAAGGCCCCGATGGACGGCGCGGTGCTTGTCGCGATGCACAAGAGCGGAAACCGCGGCAAGCGTGCGCTGGACGCACTCAGGAAGGGCGGCGCACGGGTCATCGAGGCGCCGGCGATCAAGTCCGATCGCGACAAGGCCTCGTTCGTCAGCAACGAGTTCCGCGCTGCTCGGCGCAAGGTCACTCCCGAGGCGGTGCAGGCGCTGTTGGACGCCGTCGGGAAGGACCTCGGCGAACTCGCCGCGGCGTGCGCACAGCTGATCGCCGACACGACCGGCGTCGTCGACGAGGAGCAGGTCGACGAGTACTACGGCGGCAAGGTCGAGGCGACCGGCTTCAAGGTCGCGGAGATGGCCGTCGCCGGCAACGCGGGGGAGGCGCTGCGCCTGTTGCGGCACGCGCTCGCGTCGGGTCTCGACCCGGTCCCGATCGTCGCGGTCCTCGCCGGACAGCTGCGTCAGATCGCGAAGGTCGCCTCGGCCGGCAACGGATCGTCCGCGGCGCTCGCCCGTGACCTGAGCATGGCCCCGTGGCAGGTCGACCGTGCACGCCGCTCGGCCCGCGGCTGGGACGGCGACCGGCTCGGCCGCGCGATCCAGGCCGTCGCGGCCGCCGACTTCGACGTCAAGGGCGGCGGACGCGACCCGGTCTACGCCGTCGAGCGGGCCGTGCTGACGATCTGCCGCGAGCGAACGGCACGCTGACGGCGGGTAACGGCAGGTGAGCCGCGCCCGACCTGCGATTTGAGGGGATCACCGGCAGGCGTGTAGATTTGCTCCTTGCGTGCGCGTATTGGTCGTGCGCGCTCGCAGCAGTACCAACGCACCGAACTCGCCAGGGTCGTCCCCACGCCCCATCCGTTCCGGTGCGTCGTCGCCCTCTACGACAACCATCAGACCGAACCTTAGGAAGAACTTTCGTGGCAAACATCAAGTCGCAGATGAAGCGGATCAAGACCAACGAGATCCGTACCGAGCGCAACAAGGCCTACAAGTCGGAGCTTCGCACCTGGATCCGCAAGACCCGTGAGGCCGTTGCCGCCGGTGACGCCGACAAGGCGAAGGACGCCCTCAGGACCGCCGGCCAGAAGCTGGACAAGGCCGTCTCCAAGGGTGTCATCCACAAGAACCAGGCCGCGAACAAGAAGTCGGCGCTCACCAAGCAGGTGAACAGCCTCTGATTGCGGCTCCTTCGCAGTTCAGGCCCGTAGCAGGCGCTTGGCTTCTGCCACGGGCCTGATGCGTCCCGCCGCGTGAGCCTTGCGCTGTGGTCGCCTCAGTGCCACCACTGGGAGGCAGGGCCACCGTTCGTAGCAACGAAGCCCCGCACCGAACAGGTGCGGGGCTTCTGCGTCGGTCATCCGAAAGTCCGCAGGACTCGCGGGTCAGCGCGCGGGTTCTGCGGACTCTCGGGTCAGCTGAAGGGCGGGCGGGCGTCGATGGCGACCGAGCGACGTCCGGCCCAACGCCAGATACGGGCCGCGCGGTCGCGGTCCTGCTCGGTGACCAGGTTGCCCATCCAGCGCAGCGCCAGGGTCATCAGGAAATCCGAGCGCATGCCGACCGGGCCGAGCGCAGTCAACAGCTTGGGGTTGCTGAACACTCCGGCGAGCCGGCGGGCCACGGAGAACGCCTCGCCGTAGTGCTCGGTCAGCAGCGCCGGCCATGCGGTTTCGAGCGGGTCGCCAGCGACGAGCATGTCGGCGATGAAGCGACCGGTCTCCAGGCCGTAGTCGATGCCCTCGCCGTTGAGCGGGTTGATGCACGCGGCGGCGTCGCCGATGAGCGCCCAGTTCGGGCCGGCGACGTTCGACACCGCCCCGCCCATCGGCAGCAGCGCGGACGTCGGGTTCCGCAGTTCGCCGGACAGGCCGAACTCGTCGCCGATCGTGTTGGCGTACACCTTCATCAGTGGCTTGATCGCCACGTCGGCCGGACGCTTGGATGTGGCGAGGGTGCCCGCACCGAGGTTGACCGAACCGTCGCCGAGCGGGAACACCCAGCCGTATCCGGACAGAATCTGGCCTTCCTCGCCACGGAGCTCGAGGTGGGAGGAGATCCACGGGTCGTCGCTCATCGTCGAGGTGACGTACGAGCGGCCGGCGACGGCGTACACGGTGTCGCGGTGCCATTCGCGCCCGAGCACCTTGCCGAGCGGGGAGCGCACACCGTCTGCGACGACCAGCCGCTCGCACTCGATCTCGAAGGTGCCCTCGGCGCCGCGGAAGGTGACGGCGCGCACTCGTCCGCCGTCCAGTCGAGCGTCGATCGCCCGCGCACCCTCGACCCCGACTGCGCCTGCCTTCAGGGCGGTGGTGCGCAGGTGGTCGTCCAACTCGGTACGCGCAACGGCCGATCCGCGGTCGGGCAGACCTTCGACCTGCGGCCAAGGCAGTTCGAGCCGCTGCCCGAACCCGTGTGCCCGCAGACCCTGGTTGACGGTGTGCGCGAAAACCCAGTCGGTGAGTCCGAGACGGTGGAGTTCACCGATCGCGCGAGGGGTGAGTCCGTCGCCGCAGGTCTTGTCGCGGGGGAAGACCGCCGCGTCGGCGAGGACGACGTCCAGGCCGTAACGGGCGGCCCAGGTGGCCGCAGCCGAACCGGCGGGGCCGGCCCCGACGACGAGGACATCAGTGTGTGTCGGAGCGGGCATGGCAGCGATTCTCTCAGGGGCGTCGCGCGGTGCCAATTCGGCGTCGAACCTGCAGTGCCTGCTCCCGGGGCGGCAGGTCTCCCAGCTGCGATATTCTCTGCTGCATGCATCGCCTGCTTCTGCTTCGAACGCCGCGCTGAACAGACCGGACCTCAGCGCGGCCGCCCCTTGCCTGATGAGCGAGGGGCTTCTTGTTGGCACGGTTCGGTGCCGCAGAACGCGACACGGCAGACAACGAGCAGACGAAACGACGTGAGGGCACCATGAGCGACAGCAATCAGAGCGACACCCCGAAATTCCGGTACACCGCGCAGACCGCCGGCGAGATCGAACGCCGCTGGCAGGACCGGTGGGAGGAGCAGGGCACCTTCCAGGCGCCCAACCCGAGCGGCCCGTGGGCCGACCCGTCCGCCGACGGCAAGCAGAAGTACTTCCTGCAGGACATGTTCCCCTACCCCAGCGGCGCGGGCCTGCACGTCGGCCACCCGCTGGGCTTCATCGCGACCGACGTCTGCGCGCGCTACCAGCGCATGACCGGCAAGAACGTGCTGTACACGATGGGCTTCGACGCCTTCGGCCTGCCGGCCGAGCAGTACGCGGTGCAGACCGGCCAGCACCCGCGCAAGACCACCGAGGACAACATCGTCACCTACCGGCGACAGCTGCGGCAGCTGGGGTTGTCGCACGATCTGCGCCGCTCGTTCGCGACGATCGATCCCGAGTACTACAAGTGGACGCAGTGGATCTTCCTGCGCATCTACAACTCCTGGCACGACGAGCGCGCGGGCAAGGCCCGGCCGATCGAGGACCTGGTCGCGGCCTACGAAAGCGGTGAAATTGCCACCCCGAGCGGTGCGGCCTGGGCCGACCTGTCGGACGCCGAGCGCATCGCAGCCGTCGACGCACGCCGTCTGGCGTACAAGAAGGAAGTGCCGGTCAACTGGGCGCCCGGTCTGGGCACCGTCGTCGCCAACGAGGAGGTCACCAACGAGGGCCTGACCGAACGCGGCGACATGCCGGTCTTCCGGCGCAACCTGTCGCAATGGATGATGCGCATCACGGCGTACGCCGACCGCCTGATCGACGACCTGGACCGGCTGGACTGGCCCGAGTCGATCAAGGCCATGCAGCGCAACTGGATCGGGCGCTCGCAGGGTGCGGCCCTGCGCTTCCCGGTCAACGGCATCGACGCGTCCATCGAAGTGTTCACCACGCGTCCGGACACCATCTTCGGCGCCACCTTCATGGTGCTGGCCCCCGAACACCCGTTGGTCGACGCGATGACCCCGACGACGTGGCCCGAGGGCACCAAGCAGGCCTGGACCGGCGGCCACGGCGATCCGCGCACCGCGGTCGCCGACTACCGGCTGGCCGCCTCGCGCAAGAGCGAGGTCGAGCGGCAGGCCGACGAGAAGACCAAGACCGGAGTGTTCACCGGCACGTTCGCGACCAACCCGGTGACCGGGCGGCCGGTGCCGGTGTTCATCGCCGACTACGTGCTGATGGGTTATGGCACCGGCGCGATCATGGCCGTGCCCGGTCAGGACGAGCGCGACTGGGCTTACGCGTCCGCGTTCGACCTGCCGATCGTGCGTACCGTGCAGCCGTCCGACGGTCATCCCGACGACCAGCCTTTCACCGGGGACGGCGCGGCGATCAACTCTGCCAACGAGCGAATCTCCTTGGACGGCTTGGGAGTAGCCGACGCCAAAGTCAAGATCATCCAGTTCGTCGAAGCCGAGGGCATCGGCAACGGCACGATCAACTACAAGCTGCGCGACTGGCTGTTCAGCCGGCAGCGCTACTGGGGCGAGCCCTTCCCGATCGTGTACGACGAGTCCGGTGCGGCGCACTCGGTGCCGGAGTCGATGCTGCCGGTGCAGTTGCCCGAGGTCGCCGACTACTCGCCCAAGACCTACGAACCGGGCGACAAGGACTCCATGCCCGAGTCGCCGCTGACGCGCGCGACTGAGTGGGTCAACGTCGAGCTGGACCTGGGTGACGGGCCGAAGACCTACCGCCGCGAAACCGACACGATGCCGAACTGGGCCGGATCATGTTGGTACGAAATGCGATACACCGACCCGGAGAACACCGAGCGCTTCGTCGACCGCGAGTGCGAGGAGTACTGGATGGGTCCCGGACGCGGCGCGGGCGAGGGCAGGCCGAACGACACCGGTGGCGTCGACCTGTACGTCGGTGGCGTCGAACACGCGGTGCTGCATCTGCTGTACGCCCGTTTCTGGCACAAGGTGTTGTTCGACCTGGGCGAGATCACGTCCGAGGAACCCTTCCGCCGTCTGTTCAACCAGGGCTACGTGCAGGCGTACGCGTTCCGCGACCACCGCGGCCAGCCGGTCCCGGCGGCCGAGGTGCAGGAGACGACCGACGCCGACGGCACGACCTACACCTGGAACGGAGAGGTCGTCACCCGCGAGTACGGGAAGATGGGCAAGTCGCTGAAGAACGTCGTCACGCCCGACGAGATGTGCGACCAGTACGGCGCCGACACCTTCCGCATCTATGAGATGTCGATGGGTCCGCTGGACCAGTCGCGTCCGTGGGAGACGCGTGCGGTCGTCGGGTCGCAGCGCTTCCTGCAGCGGCTGTGGCGCAATGTCGTCGACGAGGAGACCGGGCAGGTGCGGGTCGTCGACGGTGAGCCGGACGAGGCGACGAAACGCTTGCTGCACAGGACGATCGACGGCGTCGGTCGCGACTACTCGCAGCTGAGCTACAACACTGCGGTCGCCAAGCTGATCGAACTGAACAACGCACTGACCAAGCTGGACGACGTGCCGCGTGCGGTGGTCGAGTCGCTGGTGCAGATGGTTTCACCGATGGCCCCGCACATCGCCGAGGAACTGTGGCAGCGCCTGGGCCATACCTCGACGATCACGTTCGAGCCGTTCCCGCAGGCCGACCCGGCGTTGCTGGTCGACGACACCGTCACCTGTGTCGTGCAGGTGCTGGGCAAGGTCCGCGACCGGCTGGAGGTCGCGGCCGACGTCAGTGACGCCGACCTCGAAGCGGCCGCGCTGGCGAGCGACCGTGTGCGAGCGGCCATGGGGGACAAGCAGGTTCGCAAGGTCATCGTGCGGGCCCCGAAGCTGGTCAACGTCGTCGTCGGATGATGAACGAGCGTCGGCGGGTAGGGGAGGAGATGCGATGACGATCGCGGTCGTGACCGACTCCTCCGCCTACCTGCCCACGCATGTCGCGGTGCGCGGACGCGTGTTCGTGGTGCCGCTGCACGTCGCGGTCGACGGTGTCTCACACGACGAAGGCGTCGACGTGAGCGCATCCGACGTCGCAGCAGCGCTGCGCGAGCACCGTCCGGTCTCTACCTCAAGGCCGTCGCCGGGTGCGTTCCTGGAGGTCTACGAGGACCTCATCGCGCGCGGCGTCGACCAGATCGTCTCGATCCACCTGTCACGACAGATGTCGGCCACCCTCGCGTCGGCCGAGATCGCCGCGGCGTCCTGCGATGCCGACGTCCGTGTGATCGACAGCGAATCCATCGGAATGGCAATGGGGTTCGCAGTCCTTGCCGCAGCGGGTGCAGTCGACGAAGGTGCGACGGTGGACGAGGTGGAACGCATCGCCCGCGACGTCGCGGCGAGGTCGCACACCTACTTCTACGTCGACACGCTGGAATACTTGCGGCGCGGCGGACGCATCGGGCGGGCCTCCTCGCTGGTGGGGTCGGCCCTGTCCATCAAACCGCTGCTGACCCTCACCGACGGCTACATCGAGCCCCTCGAGCGGGTACGCACCACGTCCAAGGCGTTGGCACGGTTGAAGAGCCTCGCCCGGCAGGCTGCGGTCGAACTCGATTCCGGCGACGGAGTCGACGTCGCTGTGCACCACCTGGATGCGCTCGAACGAGCCGAGCAGCTTGCCGAAGATCTTGCGGAAGCGGTGCCGGACGCCCGTCGAGTGTTGCTGGTCGAACTCGGTGCCGCCGTCGGTGCGCACGTGGGCCCGGGCACGATCGCGGTGGCGGTGGCTCCGCGCTGTCGCGCTCCGGGCGCCTGATCCTCCACAGCCCTTCTCCTGCGGCGCAGTTCTCCACAGGCTGAGCATCGGCCGGCGACGTGTTCTGCGAACCCGACCTAACGTGCCTGGCATGTCACGCAACCAGCCACCCGATCGACTCGCCGCGATCCTCGCCGAACTCGACGAAGGTCGGCGGACGCCGTGGCTGCCGGACGAGGACGATCTGATCGACCGTCGTCCGCTGTGGCCGGCGCTGCCCGGCCGTCGTCGACGTGCTGCGGCGACACACATTCCGGACCGCCGGGGCTCGGGAACCGATGGCGATCTCGACGACTTCGACGCTTCGGGGATGGAGGGCGAGACGGTCGAGGACGAGCCGCGTAGCCGGGCCGATCGGCGTCATCAGGGTCTCGGAGGCGGGAACGGGCGCGACAGCGAACGGGTCAGCCCCCACACCCCCTTGTTCCGAACACCGTTGCCCGACACCGAGGTCGACACACATCCCGGTCGCGCCGCTCTGATCGGAGCCCTCGTGGTCCTGTTGGTGGCGGGGGTCGTGTTCGGCGTACGGGTGTTCTCGGCCCGGAGCGCGGCCGAGCCCGTCCCACTCGCGCCCGCCGCCTCAACAGCTGTTACCTCGACCGGCTCGGCCACTGCTACCGCACCGGGTGGGAGGGGAGTTCGAGCACCGTACGCCACCTCGGCCGCCGCAGCTTCGCCGACGAGTCTCCTGGTTCACGTGGTCGGTCAGGTGCAGCGTCCAGGCGTGGTACGGCTCATATCAGGGTCCCGGGTCGAGGACGCCATCCGTGCGGCCGGTGGTGCGGGCCGAGGCGCAGACTTGTCTGCGGTCAACCTTGCCCGCCTGGTCACCGACGGAGAACAGGTGCAGGTGCCCAAGCCGGGGGAGAGCCCGATGCCTGCGCCGGCGCCGGCCGCGCAGTCAGGCGAGGGCACAGCGTCGACGAAAGCCGGCACACCCGCCGGACCGATTCCCCTGAACACCGCCACCGTGGCGGACCTGGACGCACTTCCGGGGGTCGGCCCGGTGCTGGCGGCGCGGATCATCGAGTGGCGTACCACGAACGGCAGGTTCAGCAGCGTCGACGAACTCGGTGAGGTGAGCGGTATCGGCGACAAGCTGCTGGAGCGGCTGCGCCCGCTGGTCGCCGTGTGATCCGATGGCGCAGACGCACCGTGCCCTCGACCTCCGTCTGCTCCTGCCGGCGCTGATCGCCTGGGGCGTCGCTGCCGCACTCCTCGGTGCCGCCACTTCGCTGGTGATCGCCGTTCTCGTCGGGTGTCTCGTCACCGGAATCGGCTGCTGCGGAATGGGCAGACCAACCGTACGAATGATCGGGTTCTGCGCTCTGGCAACGACCTTCATCCTCACCGCCGTCCTCGGCCATCGCGCTGTCGCGCAAGCCGGCTTGGTGCCGACGCTTGCTGAGCGTGGCGCCTCCGTCCGTCTCGAGGCGAGGGTGGTCTCCGATCCGGCACCGGTCCGGTCCCGCTTCGGCGGGGAGCAGGTCTGGCGCGTTCGCCTGCAAGCCACGCGGATCTCCGGACGCGGCGAGGTGGCCGGTGCACGAACGCCGATTCTCGCGTTCGGCGGGCAGGACGTGGGCCGGCTGCGCTGGCACGACACCGTCGTCGCCGCAGGACGCCTCCAACCCGCCGAGACGGGTGCCGACGTACGAGCGATCCTTCGCATTCGTCAGGTGCAGCGCACCCAGCCGGCAGGACGGATCGAAGAGACCGTCGAACACCTACGAACCGGTCTGCGCGACAGCACCGAGGGCTTGCCGACCGACCCCGCCGGGCTCGTGCCGGCACTGGTCATCGGTGACACCAGCCGCATGCCGCAGGAACTGAACGACGACATGCAGGCCACCGGCATGACCCACCTCAACGCGGTCTCCGGCAGCAACGTCACCGTCGTCCTGCTGTGCGTGCAAGGCCTGGCCGGCTACCTGCGGATCCCGCGGCGATGGCGCCTGCCTTTCGCGCTCCTCGGCCTCGCCCTGTTCGTGATGCTCTGCCGACCCGAACCGTCGGTCGTGCGGGCCTCGGCGATGGGAGTGGTCGGGCTGCTGGCGCTGCGCGGCGGGTCCCGGCGCGCAGGAGCCCCGGCACTGGCCGCAGCGATACTGGTGCTGCTCGCGATCGACCCGCACCTGGCTCGCTCCTTCGGGTTCATCCTGTCCAGTTTCGCCACCCTCGGGCTGTTGCTGTTCGCGCGCCCGTGGGCGGATGCCATCGCCCGATATCTCCCGAGACGTTGTGCACCACTCGCGGAAGCCATCTGCGTTCCTCTGGCAGCTCAAGTCTTCTGCGCACCGCTCACCCTGCTGCTCCAGCCCGGCGTCAGCCTGGTCGGAGTGCCCGCGAACGTCCTGGCCGCACCGTTGGTACCGATCGCGACGGTCGCCGGAGTGCTGGTCGTCTGCAGCGCACCGGTGTTGCCGCCGCTCGCCCAGTTGCTCGCCTGGGTGGCCGGCCTCCCGGCCTGGGGAATCGCCACGATCGCGCACCTCGGGGCCGACCTGCCCTATGGAACGCTGCCCTGGCCCGGCGGCTGGGCCGGGCTCGCCCTGCTGGTCCTCGTCATCGCGCTGGTGCTGACCACCGGGCACTGGTGGGCGCACCAGGCCGCGGCCCGACCGTGGCACGGCGCCGCTGCCGCGGTCACCGCGCTGGCCCTCGTCGTTCCGGTGCCCGCCGCACCTCCGTCGCGAGGGTGGACCGTCGCCATGTGTGACGTTGGGCAAGGAGACGCGACGATCGTCCGATCACCCCAGGGCGGAGTGTTGCTGATCGATACCGGTCCCGAACCCGACACCGTCGACAGTTGCCTGAGCCGACTCGGCGTCGAACGGATCGACGCCGTCGTGCTCACCCATTTCCACGCCGACCACGTCGATGGGCTTGCCGGGGTACTGCGCAGCGGCCGCACGGTGCGAGAGCTCGTCGCGACCTTCGTCGAGGGTGAGGACGACGCCGGCCCGCACGAGGAGGCATCACGCCGTGAACCGACGCTGGCTCTCGCCGCACGCGCACGGTTACCGGTGCGGTTGGTGCGGCGCGGCGACAGCGTGGACGCACCCGGCATCACGGGGAAGGTGCTGTGGCCGGCCCGCACCCTCGAGACCGGATCGGTGCAGAACAACGCGAGCGTGGTGCTCGCGGTCGTCGCCGGGGGCGTCCGGGCGTTGTTCACCGGCGACATCGAACGGGACGCCGGACGCGCCGTCCGACAGGAACTCCAGGCCACGGGGGAGGGATCCTTCGACGTGCTCAAGGTGGCCCACCACGGTTCGGCCAACCAGGACGCAGATCTGATGGCGGTGGTGCGCCCGCGGGTCTGCCTGATCGGGGTCGGCCAAGACAACGACTACGGGCACCCGGCGCCGGCGACGTTACGACTGCTCGCCGGATGCACCGTGTTGCGCACCGACCAGGACGGCATGCTGTTCGTCCACCCGCATACGGACGGTGGCGTCTCGGTCAGCAGCTCCGGCTGACGGGCTACCGACTGCGTTGTCAGACAGGCTGTTTCGCCAGGTCGCCGACGCAGGAGGAGTCGCCGGCTGCTTCCACGAGGGCGTCGATCATCGCGGCGACCGCCGGTACGCGGGTCAGGTCGGGGGTCGTCACCGCGTACACGGTGCGGTGGGAGGGCGGGTCGATGGGCAGCACCTTGACCCGTGCGTTCGGTGCCGACCGCAGGATCAGATCGGGCACCAGGGCGACGCCCAGACCTTCGGCGACCAGACCGAGAACGGCCACGTAGTCCTCGGTCTCGAACGCGACGTCCGGGCGATACCCGGCGGCTGCTGCGAGCGAGAGCAGGTGTCCACGGCAACGCGGACAACCGGCGATCCACGGCGCTTCGGCGAGAGCCGCGAGGTCGACACTGTCCTGAGAAGCAAGTGGGTGGTCCAGCGGCAGGGCGATCCGAACGTGGTCGAGCAGAAGTTCCTTGACCTCGAAGTCGTCGAGGTGGTCGCTGCTGATCTCCAGCCCGTCATAGGTGAAGGCCACAGCGACGTCACACTCGCCGGCTCGCAGGGCCGCCAGCGACTCCGGTGGCTCACCCTCTGCGAAGCTCACCTGCACCTGCGGGAAACGCTTCTTCACCAGCGACAGTGCCTTCGGCACCAGCGTCGAGGACGAGGAGGGGAAGGCCATGAGTCGCACGCGTCCTGACTGGAGACCGGCGATCGCCGCGACCTCGGATTCGGCTGCGCTGATCGCGCCGAGGACCGCGCCGGCGTGGCGGGCCAGGACTTCACCGGCTTCGGTGAGTCGCACGTTGCGGCCCAGTCGTTCGACCAGGGGAGTGCCCAAGCGCTCTTCGAGGCGACGGACCATCTGGGAGATTGCGGGCTGGGAGTAACCGAGCGACGATGCCGCGGCGGTGAAACTGCCCTCGTCAGCGATGGCACGAATCACCCGGAGGCCGGCAGCGTCGATCATGCGCACCAGCCTACAAACCGTTCGACCGACCCGCCTGCTCAGCATGAAATCGCAGCGCGAGCCGCAGATCCTCACCGGTCCAGGAACGCCGTTGTGCCGATCAGCTCGGGCGTGGCCCGAACGACGTCGGTCGAGCGCCCGCCTGGGCTCTGGCCAGCCCGAGGATGAGGCCGAGGGACGCTGCGGCGAATCCTTGCCTGACGCCCAGGGCCATGACGGCCGAACCGATGGCGACCAGCAGCGCCGGGTGCATCATCCAGGCCACCGCCGCACCGCCTCCGGCGCTGCTACCGAGGAGGCTGATCGGTGGTGGCCCCTGTGCGCCACCACCAGCAACAACGGCAGGATCAGGGGCGAAGGGGCCTCGGTCGTGTTCGCGCGTCCGCCCGTGGCGACAGCTGCCGCCCATCACCGCGAGCCAACCCAGCGTGACCCACCCCGATAGCGTACGAACCGATGCGCCCGCCGGCTCTCGATGAACCGCGGCCTCGAACTCGGAACAGACCCGACCCTTGGAGAACGAAGGTCCGATGGACGACCGCAGCCACCTGGCCCACCTGCTCCGCGAGGGCGACGTGTTGGTCATGACCGGGGCCGGGCTGTCCACCGAATCCGGGCTGCCCGATTACCGCGGACCGGACGGGGTACGCCGTGTGGAGCCCATGACCGTGAGCGAGTTCCGGGCCGGAGTCGCTGCGCGGCGACGTTATTGGAGCCGGTCCTATGTCGGATGGGAGAGGTTCCGGACGGCGCGGCCCAACGGAGCGCACCGTCACCTCGCCGCGCTGGAGGAGGCGGGCCTGTTCGAGACGACGATCACCCAGAACGTCGACGGCCTGGCCCAGCAGGCAGGGTCCCGCGATGTCATCGAGTTGCACGGCAACCTCGGGCGAGCCGTCTGCCTGAACTGCCGGGCGCTCGCCGACCGAGAGTGGATCCAGCAGCAGTTCGCCACGCGCAATCCGGTGTTCGCGCAGGACGCCGAGAGGGCGCGCGACCTGCCGCTGCGCCCGGATGGCGACGTCGACATCGACCCCTCGCTGATCCATGACATCGAACTGGTGGTGTGCCCGAACTGTGGCAGCGATCTGCTGAAGCCGGACGTCGTGATGTTCGGCGAATCGGTACCCAAGGATCTCGTCACCCATTGCTTCAATCGTCTCGAGCGGGCAAAGTCGCTGCTGGTGGTCGGATCCTCGCTCGGTGTGATGTCCGGCTTCCGTTTCGCGCGGCGTGCTGCCGAGCGCGACATGCCGATCGTGCTGGTCAACACCGGTTGGTCGCGAGCGGAACATCTGGCCACCAGACACGTACACCGCCCCCTGAGCGAGGTGCTGCAGGAGGCGGTGTGGGACGTACTGGGTGACGTCGACCGGGACGCGAGCGGCGATCGACGCCGGTGATCAGACCCGACGCAGGACGGCCGTGACCTTGCCGAGGATCACCGCGTGGTCACCGTCGATCGGGTCGTACGCCGGGTTGTGCGGCATCAGCCAGACCTTGCCGTCGCGACGCTTGAACGTCTTGACGGTGGCTTCGTTGTCGAGCATCGCGGCGACGATGTCGCCGTTGGTCGCGGTCGGCTGCTGGCGCACGACGACCCAGTCGCCGTCGCAGATCGCGGCGTCGACCATCGAGTCACCGACCACCTTGAGCAGGAACAGGTCGCCCTCACCGACGATCTGCTTGGGCAACGGGAAGACGTCCTCGACGACCTCTTCGGCCAGGATCGGCCCGCCGGCCGCGATGCGTCCGACGACGGGCACGTAGGAGGCTGCCGGACGCTGGTCGCCGGTGCCGGTCTCGTCAATGGCGGACTCGTCGCTCGAGGTGACGCTGGAACCGCCACGCACGCCCCGCTTGTCCTGCTGGTGATCGGGGGAGATGACCTCGATCGCGCGGGGACGGTTGGGGTCACGGCGCAGATAACCCTTGCGCTCCAGCATCGACAGTTGGTGGGCCACCGAACTCGGGCTGGTCAGGCCGACGGCCTCACCGATCTCCCGCATGCTCGGCGGGTAGCCGCGCCGGTCGACGGAGTTGCGGATCACTTCGAGGACCTTGCGCTGGCGGGTGGTCAGCGCTACGCCGCCCTCGTCGTCGGGCAGCTGGTGGATCTTGGCCATGTCGTCTGCGTCCTTCGTCATGCCGTCGGTGAGGTGGTGCGGGCGGGTCGATCGGTACGGCCCTGCATGCCCCGGGTGACGCGTCCTGGACGACCGATGAAGCCGATGTCGGCGAGCCGTGTAGCGCTCTTTCGAAGGAGGTTGTCGGTGGTCGGTGCCAGGCTGCGGAGCATGGAAAGAGGCTATGCGGCTCGGACACAGTTTTCAAACATTTGTACGAGGCGTGTCTCGCATCATTCGAACAGCCGTGCTATACATCGTACAGACGTTCTATCGCACACGTGTGCGAACGAGAACTTGATCCGGCGCCTCGCGCCAGGGACGGAGAACATCATGAGTGCAGTTGCTCACTGGGATCAGCCGCGTGTGGTCCGCACACCGCAGCGCCGGCGTCACCTGACCCTCGTGCCGTCGAACCAGCCGGTCGCACGAGTCGGCCGGGATGAGGTTCGGCTCACCATGCGCGGCCGTCGCCTGCTCGCCGCGCTCGTGCTCGCCACCCTGATCGCGGCGGGCTGGGGTGCCGGGCGGGCGTTCGCCTCCTCGCCGTCGACGACGCAGTTGGTGGTGCAGCCGGGGCAGACGCTGTCCGAGGTTGCGCACCAGGCATACCCACAGTTGCCGGTCGCCGAGGCGGTCGTGCGCCTTCAGCTCGCGAACGACCTCAACACTCTGCATGTCCACCCGGGCCAGTCGTTGACGGCTCCTCGCTGACGACGACTTCGCTTACATGGCGCGCCCCGTCTCCCTACCGTCGGGAACGGGGCGCGGGTGTGTCACGGGGGCATGGCGGGCGTGTCGCGACCAGTTCGCGAACGCCTCGGCGCCGTGACCAGCACGTTTGGTGAACGTGCCGGATCGGCCGAGAGACTTTCCGGTCCACGCCTTGCATCTTGGGGTCGAAGCGGAATAACATCCCTACATGTAGTAGTTACACCGATGTAAGTTGTCCACATGTAGGTCCCCAGGATCTCAACAGGAATGACGGGCTTCTTCACCGGTTATCCACAAGAACATCCCCAAATCGGACCGATCAAGGCCGCGTGGCCCGGGCATTCCTATGCCCTTGCGAGCCGAACCGACCCGGATCATCACCAGGAGGTGACCATGCACTGCCCGTTCTGTCGACACGACGACTCCCGGGTCGTCGACAGCCGCAGCAGTGATGACGGCACCTCCATCAAACGGCGTCGCCAGTGTCCGTCGTGCGGCAAGCGGTTCTCCACCATGGAGACCGCCGGCCTCACGGTGGTCAAGCGGTCCGGCGCCAGCGAACCGTTCTCCCGGCAGAAGGTGCTCGCCGGCGTCCGCAAGGCCTGCCAGGGCCGGCCGGTGTCCGAGGACCAGCTCGCCCTGCTGGCGCAGGAGGTGGAGGAGAGCATCCGCTCCGGCGGCGCGGCCGAGATCGACGCGCACGACGTGGGACTGGCGATTCTCGGCCCGCTGCGCACGCTCGACGAGGTGGCCTACCTGCGGTTCGCGTCCGTCTACCAGGCGTTCGACGATCTCGACGACTTCGAGGCGGCCATCGCCCTGTTGCGCGCCGAACGCGATCTCAGCTCGACCGACGGGGCCGGTCACCAGGCCGCAGCTCGAACAGGCGACGAGGCTGTCGGTGGTCGGGTTCAGACTGATCGAACCGTGACCGACCGCTGACCGCCGCCACGCGTACCACCGATTTCCAAGCAATCACACGCAGATCCACAACCGGCATCACACCGAGAGCCCACGGAGGAGCATTATGACGGAGACGACCAACGCACGCTCGCGCACGCGCAAGAGCGGCAAGGGTGTGAAGGTGGAACGCATCTTCACCACCCCAGGCGTGCATCCCTATGACGAGGTCACCTGGGAGCGTCGCGACGTCGTTCAGCAGAATTGGAAGACCGGCGAGACAATCTTCGAGCAGCGTGGTGTGGAGTTCCCCGACTTCTGGTCGCTGAACGCGTCCACGATCGTCACCACGAAGTACTTCCGCGGCGCACTCGGCACCGAGGCCCGTGAGACGAGCCTCAAGCAGCTCATCGACCGTGTCGTGCTGACCTACGTCAAGGCCGGCAAGGAGTTCGGCTACTTCGCCACCGACGACGACGCGACGCTGTTCGAGCACGAGCTCACCTGGTCGCTGCTGCACCAGGTCTTCAGCTTCAACTCCCCGGTGTGGTTCAACGTCGGCACCAAGAGCCCCCAGCAGGTCTCGGCGTGCTTCATCCTCGCCGTCGACGACTCGATGGACTCGATCCTCAACTGGTACAAGGAGGAGGGCTTCATCTTCAAGGGCGGCTCCGGTGCCGGCCTGAACCTCTCGCGGATCCGTTCCTCCAAGGAGTTGCTGTCCAGCGGTGGCACCGCCAGCGGCCCGGTCAGCTTCATGCGTGGCGCCGACGCCTCCGCCGGCACCATCAAGTCCGGTGGCGCCACCCGCCGCGCGGCGAAGATGGTCGTGCTCGACGTGGACCACCCCGACATCGAGGAGTTCATCGAGACCAAGGCGCGCGAGGAGGACAAGATCCGTGCGCTGCGCGACGCCGGTTTCGACATGGACCTCGGCGGCAAGGACATCCACTCGGTCCAGTACCAGAACGCCAACAACTCCGTCCGGGTCAGCGACGAGTTCATGCGTGCGGTCGAGGACGGTAAGCCGTTCGGTCTGCGTGCCCGCGGCACCGGTGAGGTCATCGAGGAAGTCGACGCCCGCGAGCTGTTCGACAAGATCAACAACGCCGCGTGGGAGTGCGCCGACCCGGGTGTGCAGTACGACGACACCATCAACGCTTGGCACACCAACCCCGAGTCGGGGCGCATCACCGCGTCCAACCCGTGCTCGGAGTACATGTCGCTCGACAACTCCTCGTGCAACCTCGCGAGCCTCAACCTGCTGAAGTTCCTGCGTGAGGACGACACCTTCGACGTGCCGACCTTCCAGAAGGTCGTCGAGATGGTCATCACCGCGATGGACATCTCCATCTGCTTCGCCGACTTCCCCACGGAGGCGATCGGCAAGACCACCGTCGACTACCGCCAGCTCGGCATCGGTTACGCCAACCTCGGTGCGCTACTGATGGCCACCGGCCACGGCTACGAGTCCGAGGGTGGCCGCAGCCTCGCCGCTGCCATCACCTCGCTGCTCACCGGTGCGGCCTACAAGCGCTCGGCCGAGATCGCCGGTGTCGTCGGTTCCTACGCCGGCTACGCCCGTAACGCCGACGCGCACAAGAAGGTCATGCGCAAGCACCAGGCCGCCAACGACCAGGTGCGCACGCTCGACACGATGGACGCCGACATCCACCGCGCCGCGACCAAGGCGTGGGCCGATGTCATCGAGCTCGGTGAGAAGAACGGTTACCGCAACGCGCAGGCCTCGGTGCTCGCACCGACCGGCACCATCGGCTTCATGATGGACTGCGACACCACCGGTATCGAGCCCGACTTCTCGCTGGTGAAGTTCAAGAAGCTCGTCGGTGGCGGCTCGATGCAGATCGTCAACCAGACCATCCCGCGCGCGCTGAAGAAGCTGGGCTACCAGGGCGAGCAGATCGAGGCGATCGTCGAGCACATCGCCAACAACGGTCACGTCATCGACGCACCGGGTCTGAAGACCGAGCACTACGAGGTCTTCGACTGCGCGATGGGCGAGCGTGCGATCAGCCCGATGGGCCACGTCCGCATGATGGCGGCCTGCCAGCCGTTCCTGTCGGGTGCGATCTCCAAGACGGTCAACCTGCCGGAGACGGCGACCGTCGAGGAGATCGCCGAGGTCCACTTGGAGGGCTGGAAGCTCGGCCTGAAGGCGCTCGCGGTCTACCGCGACAACTGCAAGGTCGGCCAGCCGCTGTCCGACGGCAAGGCCAAGGCGAAGCCGGTGCAGGATGCCGCCGAGCCGGAGAAAGTCGTCGAGTACCGCCCGATCCGTCGTCGCCTGCCCAAGCGTCGCAGCAGCCAGACCACCTCGTTCGCGGTCGGTGGCGCCGAGGGTTACCTCACCGCCAGCACCTACGACAACGGTGAACTGGGTGAACTGTTCCTGAAGTTCGGCAAGCAGGGTTCGACCCTCGCCGGCGTGATGGACGCGTTCTCGATCGCCGTCTCGGTCGCGCTGCAGTACGGCGTGCCGCTGGAGACCTACGTCGAGAAGTTCACCAACATGCGCTTCGAGCCGGCCGGTATGACCGACGACCCGGACGTGCGGATGGCGCAGTCGATCATGGACTACGTGTTCCGTCGCCTGGCGCTGGACCACCTGGACTTCGAGACCCGTTCGTTCATGGGGATCCACAGCGCCGAGGAGCGCGCCCGCCAGCTCGAGACCGGCTCGTACGCCTCGAACGAGGGCGACGACGTCGAGGGCGAACTGGAGAACTTCTCCCAGTCGGCCGCCACCAAGGAGGCGCCGAAGGTGTCCGCCGCACAGGCGAGCTCCGGCGCCGGTGCTGCCGACGTGCGTGAGGTCTCCCCGGAGATCCACTCCTCGGCCGAGCTGATGGAGAAGTTCCAGGGCAAGGCCGCCGACGCTCCGATGTGCATGACCTGTGGCACGAAGATGCGTCCGGCCGGTAGCTGCTACGTCTGCGAGGGTTGCGGAAGCACCTCCGGCTGCAGCTGAGCCGAGGGCGAAGGGCCGCCGGTTTTCCGGCGGCCCTTCGTCATGTCGTGAGTCTGTCTGGAAACGGTTGCGACTCAGCGCTTTCGGGCGTATCGCTCCAGTTCGTCGGCTGCCTTGGTAGCCAGACTGCGCACCCCCGAGATGGTCGGTCCGCCCGATGCGAGCACGACGATCACTTGGTCGCCCTCTGGGGAAGGGGAGTACCAGGTGCCGTTCTCGACGCCTCCCAGCGCACCGCTCTTGAACCACACCGTCGTCCAGGCGCGGCGCGGTGAACCCGGGTGAGGGCACCGTCATGATCTGCGAGGCGAGGGTGGAACGGGACGCTTTCGCGCGGGTGTGGAGCGCCACCCAGGCCCGGGCAACGTCCTCGGAGCTTGCGAAATAGCCAGACCGCTGCGCCAGGAGCCACCGATCGAGAAGTCGGGGCCACTCGCGTCAGCACGGCGGGAGGGTGCGAAGGACACAAACGCACATACCGGCGAGTAGCATCGCGAACGATGACAGCCAAGACGAAGTCCGGGACGACCTCGCGCGCCGAGGCGGCGGGCGAGGACGCGCGTGGTTTCGTCGCCGGCCTACGCGATGCCCACGGGTCGGCGACCACGAAAATCTTCGGTCGGGCGCGCTCCCTGCTCGGGCCTGTCGCCACACCGCTCGAGCTCGCCCACGATGTCGTCCTCTCCGGCACCTACAGCTCACTGGGACTGGCACTCGACGTCACCGGAGTTGTCGCACGTCCGGCCGCGGGATTCGTTGCGGGACAAGTTCCCTCGCGGGTGGTGAAACGCCGGGCGACGTCGGTGGCGGCCTTCGTCCAAGGCTTCACCGGAGACCGGCTGGTCGACGTCGGCCTGCCGATCTCGTACCCGATGACCTTGCGACGTTCCGGCTACGACGTGCCGATCACCAAGGCAGGTCTGTCGAACGCCTACCCGGACGCGTCCTCGAACCTCGTCGTGTTCGTCCATGGTTTCGTGGGTACCGAGCAGATGTGGAAGCGGCGCGCGAGCCGTGACGACGAGGGCCGCCGACTCTCCTACGGCCGCCGCCTCGAATCGCTCGGTGACTGGTCGGCGGTGTGGGTGCGCTACAACACCGGCCAGCGCGTCTCGACCAACGGCCGCGACCTCGGCCGCATGCTCGCCCGACTCGTCGCACGCTGGCCAGTCCCGGTCGATCGGGTGGTGCTGGTCGGCCACTCGATGGGCGGACTGGTCGTGCACAGCGCGCTGCTCCAGGCTGCGCCGGACGCGCCGTGGGCGGGCCTGGTCACCGACACCGTGTCGTTCGGCACCCCTTACCACGGAGCCCTCCTGGAGAAGAGCGTGAATGTCGTGGCGAAGGAGTTCGACAACCACCGGGCGACCCGTTGGGCCGGCGGGGTGCTCAGGTTCCGCAGCCAGGGCATCAAGGATCTGCGCCACGGCAACCTCGTGGAGGCGGACTGGAAGGGCTTCGATCCGGACGATCCGGAGGATCACCGGGCCCGCGACCGCAAGCACCTGCACCCGATCCGACACCTCGCGGTCGTCGGGATGATCGCGCCGCAGCCGCACGCGTGGTGGGGCCGTCCGCTGGGTGACGGCGTGGTGTCGCGATCCTCGGCTGCGGGCCTTGAGGGCGAGACCTGGGACACCGCGTACGTCGGCGGCGTCAATCACATGGATCTGCTCAACCACCCGAAGGTCTACAACGTCCTGGCCGAGCGCCTCGGGGTGGAACAGCTCCCATTGCGTCACCCGGGCGACTAATCTCACTGCATGTCCGGCGCAGCCTTCTTCGACCTTGATCGCACCCTTGTCCGCAAGGCCTCGGGTCCGGCCCTTTCCCGCGCGATGCGCGAAAGCGGGGTGGTGGGGTCGAAGCTGCCCGGCGAGTCATTGCTGTTCTGGTGGATGAACGCCTTCGGTGAGACGCTCGGCTCCATCGCGCTCGCGCGCCAAGCCGTGCTCATAGCGGCCGGCAAACCCGACGGCGCATTCGACGACGCGGCCCACAAGGCCGCCGAGGTGCTCGTCGACCAAGTAGGCCCGTTCGCCCGAATTCTGGTCGAACAGCACCACGACGCAGGCCGAAAGGTGGTCATGGCGACAACCACGCCGTACCACCTCATCAAGCCGCTGGCCGATGCGCTCGGGTTCGACGACGTGATCGCCACCCGCTACGCCGTCGGTGAGAACGGTACGTACAACGGGCGCCACGACGGCCGGTTCGTGTGGTCCTGGGGGAAGTTGGCCGCCGTCCGCGACTGGGCGGCCGCCAACGACGTCGACCTCGAGGAATCCTTCGCCTATTCCGACTCGGTGTTCGACATTCCGCTGCTCACCGCGGTCGGCAACCCCGGTGCGGTCAACCCTGACCCGCGACTGCTGGTGGTCGCCATGGCCAAGCGCTGGCCGATCCTGTCCTTCGATGCGCCGCCCGGCACCCTCACCTTCCCGGTGGTCGACCTGGAAGCCCGCCGGCTCGCGCTGATGCTGGCCCGGCCGGAGACCTTCCCGTACGTGAGGTTCGAGATCAACGGGCTGGAGAACATCCCCGCAGACGGTCCCGCGATCTTCGCCGGCAACCACCGCAGCTACTTCGACATGGCGACCATGGCGGTCGTCGTCGGACGCACGGGGCGCGGCGCGAGCTTCCTGGCCAAGCGCGAGATGTTCGACGTGCCGCTGCTCGGACCGGTGTTGCGGATGCTCGGTGGTCTGAGCGTCGACCGTGACCATCGCGATCCGGACGCGGCCGACCCGCTGGAAGAGGCCGCGGTCGCGCTCGCCGGCGGTGACCTGGTCGGCGTGATGCCGCAGGGGACGATCCCGCGCGGACTCGACTTCTTCTGCGATGAGTTGCGCGGCTACCCCGGCACGGCGCGCCTCGCCGCCATGACGAAGGCCCCGGTCATTCCGTTTGCGCTCAGCGGGACCGAACTGGTCTGGCCGCGTGCTGCTGCTGCGCCCAACGTGCTGAGTTTCCTGAACCCGCCGAAGATCGTGGTCAACATCGGCGAACCCGTGGAGTTGAAGTACCGCTCGGAGCAGGCCGACACAAAACGCATCATGGCGGCGATCTCGGCGATCCTGCCCGATGCGGCGAAGGGCCTGAAGCCGACCAGCATCGAGCAGGTGGCCTCGACCTACCCCGGCGGCCGCATCCCGCAGAGCGATCTGCCCGACATCGAGCGGGCCATCGCAGCCAACACCGCAAAGGGGCGCAAGGCAGCACTGAAGCGGCGGTGAACAAGAACTGAACGCGTCCTGAACGCTGCTGGCCCCGTTTGGTTCGCCGCGGTGAACTGCGGGTTTGCGTCAGGTGGTCGCACGTCGTCAGACTGCGGGCATGACCACCGAGATTCTCGTGTTGACGCTGGTCGTCATCACGGCGCTGGGGTTCGACTTCACCAACGGCTTCCACGACACGGGAAACGCCATGGCAACGTCCATCGCCACCGGTGCGCTGAAGCCGAAGACGGCGGTCACGCTGTCGGCGCTGTTGAATCTCGTGGGTGCCTTCCTGTCGGTGGAGGTCGCGGTCACCGTCACCAAGGACATCCTGCGGTTGCAGGCCTCGGACGGTTCGTTGCTCAGCGGGATCAGTCCGTCACTGGCGATGACGATCGTGTTCGCCGGGTTGATCGGTGGCATCCTGTGGAACCTGTTCACCTGGTTGCTCGGACTGCCGTCCAGTTCCTCCCACGCCCTGTTCGGCGGGCTCGTGGGCGCGGGCATCGCGGGCATGGGACTCGAGGGCGTCAAGTGGGACGGTGTCACGGCCAAGATCCTGCTGCCGGCGGTGTTGTCGCCGTTGATCGCCGGGTGTATCGCCGCCCTCGGCACGGCGCTGATCTACCTGTTGTCGCGATCGGTGCGCAGTGAGCGCAAGAAGAACAGTGCATTCCGCTGGGGTCAGGTCGGCACGGCCAGCCTGGTGTCGCTCGCCCACGGCACCGGTGACGCGCAGAAGACGATGGGTGTCATCGCGCTCGCGCTCATGGTGCAGGGCGACCTGACGGTCGACGGCATCGAGCAGAACGGTCTGCCGGTCTGGATCATCGTCAGTTGTGCCATCGCCATCGCGCTCGGCACCTACCTCGGCGGTTGGCGCATCATCCGCACGCTCGGTAAGGGCCTGGTCGACATCGAACCGCCGCAGGGAATGGCCGCACAGGCGTCCTCGGCGGCGATCATTCTGACCTCCAGCCATTTCGGCATGGCGCTGTCGACCACCCACGTCGCGACCGGTTCGATCATCGGTTCCGGCGTCGGCAAGCCGCAGGCGCAGGTGCGCTGGGGTGTCGCGGCCCGGATGGCCACCGCGTGGCTGATCACCCTGCCCAGCGCAGGCTTGATCGGCGCACTCTGCCTGTTCGTCTCCCGGTTGATCGGGGGACTGGCCGGTGACCTGGTGATCTTCGGTGTCCTGGTCGCGCTGTCGGTGTACATCTACCAGCGCAGTCGCCGCCAGGCGGTCACCGCGCACAACGTCAACCAGGACTGGGACGACAACGAGGCCGAGCCGCCCGTCCCGGCGTCGACGGGAGCGGCGCACTGATGAAGATTCTCGACTCGCTGCTCAACGTCGTGCTCGCCGGACTCGTCTTCGGTGTCGGCCTGCCGGTCATCTACGTGCTCGCCCTGCGCATGTGGGATCGCGCGGACCACGTCAACGGTGTGATCGCTCGTCGCGGTACGCTCGCGATGGCGTGGACGGGGTTCGCGTTGGTCGGCATCATGGTGCTGGTCGCGATCCTGTGGATCACGCGTAAGTCCTTGTCGCACTACCTCGGGATCACGGTTTTCTGACATGCACAACCCGCTCACCCAATTCGTCAACTGGTTGCGCGAGGGCTACCCCGAGGGTGTCCCGCCGTCGGACTACAGCCCACTGCTGTCGGTGCTGCAGCGTTCGCTGACCGACAACGAGATCGAGCAGGTCGTCACCGAGTTGCGGCGCAGCCGTGGCGGGGAGGTCGACGAGGACGAGATCCGTGAGTCCATCAAGAATGTCGCCCACGCTCTGCCCACCGACGACGACATCGCCCGGGTCAGCAAACGCCTGTACGACGCCGGTTGGCGCGATTCGGGAGTAGCCCGCGCCGGCGGGATCTCGCCCGAGACGGACGACCGAGACGCCGGCGATGCCTGACGCGACAGATCTCGGGTTCGCGCCGTCGGACCCGTCGTTCATCGCCGATCCTTACCCGGTGCTCACCGGACTGCGTGCCGCCGGTCGAACTGTCCCGTACGCCGAACGCGACGTCTGGCTCATTCCGCACTTCGCCGATGTGCATGCCGCGCTGCGCAATCGCTCGCTCGGGCGCAGTTTCGAGCACCGTCACACACCGGCCGAATTCGGACGTCCGGGCCTTTGCGACATGGAGTCGAGCTTTCCGCGTTTCGTCGAATCCGAACGCTGGTCGCTGCTGAATCTCGAACCCCCGGACCACACCAGAATTCGCCGGCTGGTGACGAAGGTGTTCACCGCCAAGGCGGTCCGCGAGTTCGAACCGCAGATCGCGCAGTTGGCGGATGTGGCGTTCCGCGGCGCACGCGACGCCGGCGACGCGCAGGGCGGAGTCGACGTCATCTCCCGGCTCGCGCAGCCCTTCTCCATCTCGGTCATCTGTGAATTGCTCGGGGTGCCGCAGGAACACGGCCCGAGCTTGCTCGACTGGTCCCACGCGATCGTGAAGATGTACGAGATAGCCACGACCGAACAGCAGCGCATGGACGCCGAACGGGCAGCGGGGCAGTTCGTCGACTTCGTCCAGGAACTCATCGAGGAACGACGGCGGACGCCGGGTACCGACCTCGTCTCCGAACTCGTCCTCGTCGCCGACAAGGGCGACCGGCTGACCGTCGACGAGATCGTCTGCACGGTCATCGTCCTGCTCAACGCCGGGCACGAAGCCACGGTGAATACCCTCGGCAACGGTCTCAACGCGCTGCTGCAGCGTCCCGACCAATGGGCGAGAATCACCGGCGGCGAGGTCGAGCCGATCGTGGCGGTCGAGGAGATGCTGCGCTTCGACCCGCCCCTGCAGATGTTCGAACGATGGGTGCTCGAACCCGTCGAGCTGGCCGGCCGCAGGTTCGAGACGGGGGAGCGGATCGCGATGCTGTTCGGTTCGGCCAACCGCGACCCGCAGCGCTTTCCCGACGCCGACGTCTTCGATGCGGCCCGCGGCGAGACGACCCACATCGGCTTCGGTGGCGGCGTTCACTTCTGCATCGGGGCCCCGCTGGCCCGCGCCGAACTCACCGCGATGTTGCACCGCATCGCGACCGCTGCGCCGAACCTCGAACTCGTGCGGGAGCCGGAGTACCACCCGACGTTCGTGATCCGAGGATTGCAGGAGTTGCGGGTGCGCTTTCTCACACAGCCCGTATCGCGGACCTGAGCCGGCAGCGCGCGACCGCGCTGTCAGAATGGCCCGCGTGAAGGCACTGTTGTTGGAGAGCATCCACCCCCTGGCCGAAGCGCTGCTGCGCGACAGCGGGATCGAGGTCGTCAGCCACGCGGGAGCGATGGACGAGGACGAACTGATCGCCGCACTCGTGGGGGTCGACCTGCTCGGCCTCCGGTCCAAGACCGACGTCACCGCCCGGGTGATCGAATCCGCCGATCAATTGCAGGCCATCGGCGCCTTCTGCATCGGCACCAACCAGATCGACAAGGCGAGTGCCGCCGAGCGCGGGATCGTCGTGTTCAACGCCCCGTTCAGCAACACCCGAAGCGTCGTCGAACTCGCGATCGCCGAAATCATCGTGATGGCCCGCCGCCTCACCGAGAAGGACTCGGCGCTGCACAGCGGTGTGTGGGACAAGAACGCCAAGGGCAGCCACGAGATCCGTGGCCGTCGGATCGGCATCGTCGGCTACGGCAACATCGGCAGCCAATTGTCGGTCGTCGCCGAGATGCTCGGCCTGCAGGTGTACTTCTACGACAGCGAGGACAAACTCGCGCTCGGCAACGCCCGCCGGTGCGACTCGCTGGACGAACTGCTGGAGATCGCCGAGGTCGTCACGCTGCACGTCGACGGACGCGAGGGCAACGCCGGGTTCTTCGGGGCCGAGCAGTTCGCCAAGATGCGTCCGCGTTCGCTGTTCCTGAACCTGTCGCGCGGTTTCGTCGTCGACTACGACGCGCTGCGTGAGCAACTGCTCGCCGGCCACATCGCCGGTGCTTCGGTCGATGTGTTCCCGGTCGAACCCAAGGCGCGCGGCGACCGGTTCGAGTCGCCGTTGCAGGGCATCCCGAACGTCGTGCTCACGCCGCACATCGGCGGATCGACCGAGGAGGCGCAGGAGGACATCGGCCGGTTCGTCGCCGGCAAGCTGCGCGACTTCATGCAGCGGGGAACGACGACGCTCAGCGTCAACCTGCCTGCCCTCACCCTCGAGGGACACCCGGGCGACCGCCGGATCCTGCACTTCCACTCCAACACCCCGGGTGTGCTCGCGACGGTCAACAACGTGCTCGCCCATCACGGCGTGAACATCGAAGGCCAGTTGCTCGGCACCCTGGGCAGCATCGGCTACGTGGTCACCGACGTCCGGGACCTGCCGCAGGCCGCGATCACCGAACTGCAGGAGCTGTCGGAGACCATCCGCCTGCGGGTGATCTGAAGAAAGTCGGGCGTACGGGGAACCGACCGGGCCGCGGGGCAGTCGGAACCACCGGAACCGCAAGGCTTCTGCTCATCGATCAAGGGGACGGCTGGCAGCCCGCTGCGCCGTACACCTCGTTAAGCTTCGCACTCAGGACCGTCGCGCGGCGCGCCACGGGGGGAACTGAACCACAGGAGGAGAACCACATGAACACCAAGCGTCAGCGTTCGCTCGCGGTCGCGGTCGTGGCCGCGTGCACACTCGGACTCACCGCGTGCCAGGACAGCGCACCGCCGGTGGCCCAGCCGACGAGCAGCACCACCCAGAGTCCGTCGTCCACCGAGAGCTCCAGCTCGTCCTCGCAGAGCCCGTCGTCGACCGAGAGCAGTTCCTCGTCGTCCTCGACCGAGTCGAGCAGCACGAGTTCCTCGAGCAGCGCCGGCGGCGGTGTCAGCCAGAGCTCGGCCGCCGGGCAGTGCAACAACACCAGCAGCTACTACATCGTCAAGGGCTCCGGCACCAAGGTGAAGAAGTACGGGGAGACCCAGTCGGTGACAGGTGACGTGGGTGACGCGACCCTCGACCTGACGATCTCCAAGGGCGAGGCGAAGGACGGCGGCACGGACTACCCGTACGACGACGACACCCAGGCGCTCATCTTCGACGTGAAGTTCAAGCGGACCAGCGCGGACGGCTTCTACGTCGCCACGCCGCTGGCCTTCTCCCTGATCGACGAGAACGGCCGCAACTGCACCCGTGCTTCCAGTTCGTCGAACAACGTCGTGCTGGGCAAGGACATGCTCGACGTCGAGTCGATCAATGACAAGACCACGGAGTACAGCGGCAAGATGGTTTTCGTCGTGCCCAAGAACAAGGACTACAGCAAGTACACGCTGCTGTGGAACAGCGACTACAAGGGTGGCACCGAGGCCGGCTACGGCTGGCAGGGCTGACCAAGCCGTCGATTCACGGAATGATCGGCCCACTCCCGTCGTTCGGGAGTGTGGCCGATCTTCCGTTGTCGATGGGCTCTCGCAGAAGGTGACCGGTTCCACCGGCCGCCGTGGCACAGGAGGCGGCGATCAGCTTGACTGACACCGTGAACAGCACCCCCGATCGGTCGACCGCTGCGTCCAGCGGCCCGATCCTGTCCGCCGGCGACGAGGAACGCCGCGCCGGCCTGCGCCGCATGCGAGCCGTCGCCCTCGGCCTGCTCGTCCTTGCCGCGATTGTCTTCGTGCTGACCCATGGACGTGGCGGCGCGTGGGGTTATGTGAATGCAGCGTCCGAGGCAGCAATGGTCGGCGCGGTCGCCGACTGGTTCGCGGTGACGGCGTTGTTCCGGCATCCGCTGCGACTGCCGATCCCGCACACCGCGATCATCCCCAAACGCAAGGACCAGATCGCGCACAGCCTCGAGGACTTCGTCACCGAGAACTTCCTCACCGAGGACAACGTCAACACCCGACTGGCCAGTGCGCAGATTCCCCTGCGGCTCGGCCATTGGCTGCAGGAACCGGGTAACGCGGGGCGCGTGGTCACCGAAGCGGCCCCCGCGCTCAGCAAGGCCGTGACGTCGATCAAGGACGACGAGGTGCGTCACCTGCTCGACCGGATCCTCCTGCCCCGCCTGGGTCGGGAGCCGGTCGGCCCGCTCACCGGACACCTGCTGCAGGGTGTGGTCGAGGACGGTTCGCACCACGGTCTCGTCGACATCGGCATTCGTGAACTGCACAACTGGGCCGAGCACAACGAGGCGACGATCACCGAGATCCTCGGCCAACGCGCCCCGTGGTGGTCGCCGAAGTGGCTGGACGACACCGTCACCGCGCGCGTGCACCTGGAAATCGTCAAATGGCTCGCCGACGTCCGGGACGACCCGAACCACTCGGCGCGGCAGGCGCTGGACAACCTGCTCGCCACCCTCGCTGATGACCTGCAGAACGACGAAGACACGATCGCGAAGGCCGAGGCCATCAAGGAGCGCTTTCTCGAGCACCCGTCGGTCGGCAATTCACTTGTCTCGCTGTGGGGTTCGGTACGCCGAGCGGTCGTGGAAGCCCTGGGCGACCCCGACGGTGAACTGCGCGCCCGTCTCGCGGTCGCGTTGCACGACCTAGGCGCGCGAGTCGTCCGGGACGACGAACTGCGTACTTCGCTCGATCGTCGCCTCGCCGAGACCGTCGGGTACGTCGTGCGCACCTACGGGCGTGAACTGTCGACGGTCATCTCCCAGACCATCGACAAGTGGGACGGAAACGAGGCCGCCGAGCGCATCGAGTTGCACGTCGGCCGAGACCTGCAGTTCATCCGGATCAACGGCACCATCGTCGGTGGTCTCGTGGGTCTGTTGATCCACACCCTCAGCCAGCTGCTCTGAAGCCGGTCTTCAGGTCGGCGACGATGTCGTCGATGTGCTCGATGCCCACGGCCAGGCGCACGAGACCCGGGGTCACGCCTGCGGCGAGGCGGTCCTGGTCCGAGCCCTGGCTGTGCGTGGTCGATGCCGGGTGGATCACCAGCGAACGCACGTCACCGATATTGGCCACGTGCGAATGCAGTTGCAGTGCCTCGACGAACTTCTTGCCGGCTTCGAGGCCGCCGGTGATCTCGAAGGAGATGACTGCACCCGAGCCCTGCGGCGTGTACTTCTGCGCGAGGTCGTGGAAGTCGTTGTCCGGCAGCGAGGCCCAGACGACCTTCTCCACCTGGTCGTGACCCTGCAGGAACTGTGCCACCTTGTGCGCGTTCTCCAGGTGGCGCTCGATGCGCAGGCTCAGGGTCTCGATGCCCTGGGCGATGAGAAAGGCGTTGAACGGGGAGACTGCCGCACCGAGGTCACGCAGCAACTGCACGCGCGCCTTGAGGATGAACGCGAGGTTGGCCCCGAGCGGGCTCCCCACGCCGAGATCACGGGCGTAGACCAATCCGTGGTAGCTCTCCTCGGGCGTGTTGTAGTTCGGGAACCTCTCCGGGTCCTTACCGAAGTCGAAGTTGCCCGAGTCGACGATTGCCCCCGCGATCGAGGTGCCGTGGCCGCCGAGGTACTTGGTCGCGGAGTGGACGACGATGTCGGCGCCGTACTCGATGGGACGCAGCACGTAGGGCGTCGCGACGGTGTTGTCGACGATCAACGGCACGCCGGCCTCGTGCGCGACGCCGGCAACGCCCTCGATGTCGAGGATCTCCGCCTTCGGGTTCGACACGGACTCTGCGAAGAAGAGCTTGGTGTTCGGACGCACCGCAGTGCGCCACTGGTCGAGATCGCGGGAGTCCTCGACGAACGTGACCTCGATCCCGAACTTCGGCAGCGTGTACTTCAACAGGTTCGCCGTGCCGCCGTACAGCGCCGGGCTGGCGACGATGTGCGAACCCGCCTCGGCGATGTTGAGGATCGCCAACGTCTCGGCGGCCTGTCCGGAGGCCACGAGCAGAGCGCCGACGCCGCCTTCCAGGCTGGCGATCCGCTGCTCGACGGCGTCCGTCGTCGGGTTCATCAAACGGGTGTAGATGTTGCCGAACTCGCTGAGCGCGAACAGGTTCTTCGCGTGATCGGTGTCCTTGAACACGTACGACGTGGTCTGGTAGATCGGCAACGCCCGCGCGCCGGTCGTCTCGTCGACGACCTGTCCGGCGTGGATCTGACGGGTCTCGAAGGACCACTCGGCAGCGCTGTCCTGGCCGGGGTTCTGGGTGTCGCTCATCGGCGTCTCCTCCTGCTCGGTGCAGGCGCTCGATCCGCCTGCGGCGGACCGACGTTCGAGTCCGCGCTTGCCGGGCGGCGATCTGCACCGTCCGGCCAGGTCTTCACCCGGGGCACCCCACCGCGGTGGAGGGTTGCCGGCCAGCGAGCCGGGGCTTGTCGCTGACGCTCATGACCTGACGCCAGATTACGTGAGCGGCGTCCGCCGGCTGAAGACAGGTCTCTGTATCCGGACGGTCGCCGATGGTCCGGAAATTCGGTTGCCGCGGACGTCCGATGTTCGACAGCCTGGGAGCAGTCGCGTACCCCGTCCGTGGGAGCGCCCGTTCGAAGGAGGAGCCGATGAGGAACCAGCAGCGGCACGACTGCCGCGTCCAGCATCAGAGCAGACCCTTCCGAGAAACGGAATACCACTCGTGCAGAACGAAACTCGCGCGCCGCAGGGCGCGTTCGCTCCCGACACCCCACTGATCGATCCCTTCGTCCCGGTCGACCTGCCCGACGGGCAGCGATGGTCGACCTGGAGCAGCATCGAACGGCTGCAGCGCGGCCCCGAACCCCGCCCGTCCTGGGTCGTGACCCATGACGAGTCCATCGACACCGAGCTCGGTGTGCTCAAGACCGGCAAGGAAGCCGACGTCTTCGTCATCGAGCGCACCGCCGTCTCCG
Source organism: Yimella radicis (assembly GCF_054778255.1). Classification (NCBI taxonomy): domain Bacteria; kingdom Bacillati; phylum Actinomycetota; class Actinomycetes; order Micrococcales; family Dermacoccaceae; genus Yimella; species Yimella radicis. Next base: position 310,764 of record NZ_BAAGZR010000009.1, on the reverse strand, counting down.
CGCCCGAATACAGCACGCTGATGGCGGCCAAGCGCTATCGCGACGCCGAGCATCGATCCTTCCGCCGGCACGCCGGGTACACCGAAGGTCGACGGATCAAGGACACCCGAGAAGCTCGAGCCGTCGCCACCGGGACCGCGTTCGGCAAGCAGGTCGCTGCCGGTGTCTGGGCGCAGGCCGAATGGTCGGCGCTGGTCGACCTGTGGACCAGCGGCGTGCCGGTGCCGTACCCGGTGCAGATCGACGGTCGAGAGATCCTGATGGAGTTGGTCGTCGACGCCGACGGCCGCCCGGCACCCCGCCTGGCTGCCACGCGGCCGACCGCAGAACAACTGGAGGTCTGGTTCGATCAACTGCGTGCTGCACTGATCGTGTTGTGCGGCAAGGGAATCGTGCACGGAGATCTGTCGGCGTACAACATCCTTGTGGCCGAGTCCGGCCTCGTGCTGATCGATCTGCCCCAGATCGTCGACGTGATCGCCAACCCCAACGGGGTCGAGTTCCTGCACCGCGATTGCGTGAACGTCTGCACCTGGTTCTCCTCGAAGGGCCACGCGTGCGACGGCGACGAACTCTTCGCCGAACTGCTCGGGTACGCATTCTGAGGACTGCGCTGCGCGCGCTGCATAGGCTTGCCGCGTGCTTCGCAGACTCGGCGCCGTGGTCGTGGCCGTGACTTTCACGGTCACGGCGTGCAGTCGTCCGCCGCAGCCGCCGACCTATCCCCAGGAGTCCTGGTCGTCGGTCAGCCCCGCCACCGTGGGAAGCGCCCTGGAGGTGCAGGAGCCGGTCGGCGGGCAGGCGTGCGTCGACCCGCGTCCGTGGACGGGGGCGCAGCACGCGAACACCTGGATGGAAGGGCTGGACAACCTGCCGCAGTGGCGCGCGGCGGACGTCGGAGTCACCGTCCGACTCGGTGACGGACGCACGCTGTGGGTCTTCGGAGACACCGCGCGCGCGGGGGAGTTCCGCCCACGGTTCGTGTCCAGCTCGGCGTTGGTGACCAAGGGGCGGTGCACCTCCCAGTGGGTCGACCCGGCGGGTCCGTTCCTTGCGAACAGCGCGGGCTCGGTGTGCTGGCCATCGTCGATGACGGCCGTTTCTCACAGCACGTACGACGACGTGCTCGTCGGATGCAGTCGGGTGCGGCGCACCTCGGCCGACATCTTCGGGTTCGACTACCTCGGCATGTCGATCGCATCGCTGCGCGTGCCGCACAGCGGCGTCGCGACCCGTCCGGTCGTCACGCCGGTGACGCCGGATCGAGTGGACCCGACCCAGATCAACTGGGGGAGTGCGCTGCTGGCGGACGACGAGTGGATCTACATCTACGGTTCCCGCCAACGCTCCGGCGGTCCCGGGCCGCGCGAACTGGTGCTGGCGCGTGCCGCCGCGGACACCGTCACGCTCAGGTCGACCTGGCAGTACTGGGACGGTGCCGGCTGGGACGCGCAGGAATCCGCCGTCCGGCCGGTCATCGACTCGGGCAGTGGTGTCTCCCAGGCGTTGAGTGTGCACAAGCGGGGCAACGATTACCTGGCTGTCTCCAAGCTCGGCGGGGACCTGACCGACACCGTCGCGGTCTGGACTGCGAACAGCCCGCAGGGTCCCTGGACGGTCCGGTCGACGACGCACTTCCCGTACGAGCGTGGGCAGGTCGTCAGTTACCAACCACTCGCTCATCCGGAGTTCGACCTGGCGAGCGGCAAGCTGCTGGTGTCGGTCTCGCGCGTCGCAAAATCGGTCGTCGACCTCCTGCAGCGACCCAAGGCCTCGCGTCCGGTGTTTATCGAGGTGCCGATGCCGTGAGTGATCTGGGACAATCGACCGATCCCTCATGACTGAACCCACACCCACCCGCGCGCCGAACAGTTCGCCTGAGCGCCCTCGCTCCGGCCGTCGTCGTCCGCAGCGCAAGGCCGGCGCGGACCGTCGTCCGCGGGGTCTGTCCCCCCAACAGATCGAGCACCGCCGCGCGTCCGTGCCGGCGATCACGTATCCGGACCTGCCGGTCGTCGCCGCCAAGGACGAGATCGCCGAGGCCATCCGTGACCACCAGGTCGTGGTCATCGCGGGTGAGACGGGTTCGGGAAAGACGACCCAGATCCCGAAGATCTGCCTCGAACTCGGCCGCGGGGTCAGCGGCACGATCGGTCACACCCAACCCCGCCGGCTCGCGGCCCGCTCGGTCGCCGAGCGGATCGCCGAGGAACTGGGCACCGAGCTGGGGCAGGCCGTCGGCTACCAGGTGCGATTCACCGACACCTCGAGCCGCGACACCCTCGTCAAGGTGATGACCGACGGCATCCTGTTGTCGCAGTTGCAGCGGGACCGGATGCTCAGTCAGTACGACACGATCATCATCGACGAGGCACACGAGCGCTCGCTCAACATCGACTTCATCCTCGGCTATCTCAAGCAACTGTTGCCCAAACGTCCCGACCTCAAGGTGATCATCACCTCGGCGACCATCGACCCACAGCGTTTCGCCGATCACTTTGCGACACAAGGTAACCCGGTGCCGATCATCGAGGTGTCCGGACGGACCTACCCGGTCGAGGTGCGCTACCGACCGCTCGTGCGTGAGATGCCCGGCAAGGGCGCGGACGCCGCCCCGAACCTCGTCGACATCGACCAGGTCACCGGCATCATCGACGCCATCGAGGAATTGTGGTCACCCCACGAGGTTCTCTCTCCTGCGTCGCTCGATACTTCGCGGGGACCCCGACCCGGCAACAGCAGTCGCGTCGACGATGGTGGCCCGCAGGACGTGCTGGTGTTCTGCTCCGGCGAACGCGAGATTCGCGACGCCACCGACGCGCTCAAGGGTCTCGGCCTGCCGAACACCGAGATCGTCCCGCTGTACGGTCGGTTGTCGGCAGCCGAACAGCACCGGGTGTTCGCCAAGCACGACGGACGCCGGATCGTGGTGTCCACCAACGTGGCCGAGACCTCGTTGACCGTGCCGGGCATCCGGTACGTGATCGACACAGGCACCGCGCGCATCTCCCGGTACAGCCAGCGCACCAAGGTGCAGCGGTTGCCGATCGAGCCCATCTCCCAGGCCAGCGCCAACCAGCGGTCCGGACGCTGCGGCCGCCTGGCCGACGGCATCGCGATCCGGTTGTACTCGCAGGAGGATTTCCAGGCGCGCCCCGAGTTCACCGACCCGGAGATCCTGCGCACGAACCTCGCGTCCGTCATCCTGCAGATGATCTCGCTGGGCCTGGGCGATGTCGCGCGTTTCCCGTTCGTGCAGCCGCCCGACAGCCGGCAGATTACCGACGGACTGCGTCTGTTGCACGAGCTGAACGCGATCGACGACGAGACCGGACGTGAGAGCGGCGACGGACGCCGGGGCCGGCGGCGGCTCACCGCCGACGGTCGCGCGATCGCGACGCTGCCGGTCGACCCGCGGCTGGCTCGAATGATCGTCGAGGCCTCCCGCAACGGATCGTTGCGTGAGGTGTTGCCGATCGTCGCCCTGATGTCGATCCAGGACCCGCGTGAACGACCCGCCGATCAGCAGACCCAGGCCGACCAGAGCCATGCCCGGTTCAAGCACGAGTCGAGCGATTTCCTCACCGTCCTGAACCTGTGGAACTACCTGCGCGAACAGCAGAAAGCGTTGTCCGGCAGTGCTTTCCGTCGCATGTGCAAGCAGGAGTACCTGCATTACCTGCGCGTGCGCGAGTGGCAGGACCTGCACGCTCAACTGCGCGATATCTGCAAACAGCTCAAGCTGCAGCCCAGTGACAACAAGGCCGCGGACGACACCGTGCACCAGGCGTTGCTCACCGGGTTGCTCTCGCACGTCGGCCTGCGCGACCGGGACGCTCGTGACTACCTCGGCGCCCGGCAGGCCCGCTTCGCCATCCAGCCCGGCTCGGTGCTGTTCCGCGCTCAACCCGACTGGTTGATGGCCGGTGAACTGGTCGAGACCACGCGCCTGTGGGCACGTACCAATGCCCGCGTCGATCCGGCGTGGGTCGAGGCGGCCGGACAGCATCTGCTCAGACGCAGTTACTCCGACCCGCGATGGGAGAAGAAGCAGGCGCAGGCGATCTGCAGCGAACGGGTGACCCTGTACGGCGTCCCGCTGGCCGCCGGGAGGCCGGTGTCGTTCGGGCGGATCGATCAGGCGTACGCGCGGGAGTTGTTCATCCGGCACGCACTGGTCGAGGGGGAGTGGCAGACCCATCACCGCTTCTTCCACGACAACCGTGCCCTGCTGCGCGAGGTCGGTGAACTGGAGGAGCGCACCCGCCGGCGCGATCTGGTGGTCGACGACGACGTGCTGTTCGAGTTCTACGACGAACGGCTGCCGGACGACATCGTCTCCGGGGCGCACTTCGACCGGTGGTGGAAGGGGCAGAGCAAGAAGCAAGGCAAGCTGCTGACGTTCACCCGCGACCTGCTGCTCACCGACGAAGCAGCCGACCTCGACACGACGGACTTCCCCAAGGCCTGGCACCAGGGCGAGCTGAACCTGCGGCTGAGTTACCAGTTCGACCCGGGTTCCGATGCCGATGGAGTCACGGCGCACATCCCCGTGGAACAGTTGAACCAGGTGCAGGACGTGGGCTTCGACTGGTCGGTGCCCGGGGTGCGCGAGGAATTGGTGACCGCCCTGTTGAAGTCGTTGCCCAAGAACACCCGCAAGCACTTCGTGCCGACTCCCGACCACGCCAGAGCCGCCGTCGCACAGCTGGATTCGGCTTCCGGCCAGGATCTGGTGGATGCACTTGCCGATGTCCTGTTCGACCGCAGCCGCGTTCGGATCCCGCGCGGGGAATGGGACTGGTCGCGCGTGCCGGACCACCTGCGGATGACCTTCCGGATCGAGGGCAAGGGCGGCAAGAAGCTCGCGGAGGGCAAGGACCTTCCGCTCCTGCAGCAACAGCTTCAGGGTTCGGTTCGGCAAGCAATGTCCAGTGTTGGAGAAGCACTGGAGCGCAAGGGAATTCGCTCCTGGGACGACCTGACGCTGCAGGACAAGGTCGAGAGCAGGAGCGGCGGACGCATCGTCGTCGGCTACCCGGCGCTCGTCGATCAAGGCGATTCCGTTGCGCTGCAGGTGCTCCCGAGCCCGTCCGAGCGCGAGTACGCGACCCACTTCGGCGTCCGTCGCCTGGTGCTGCTCAACACCGATGTGCCGTGGAACCGGATTCTCGGGCTGCTCAGCAACACCCAGAAACTCGCCCTCGGCAACCACCCGCACCCCACCCGGGACGCGTTGTACGACGACATCCTCGCGTGTGCGGTCGACGCGATCATCGCTCGCGAACTGCCCGGCGGACGCGTCCGTGACCCGCAGCAGTACGAGACGGCGCTGCTCGTCGTTCGGCAGCAGATCGTGCCGGAGGTGATCGAAATCGTCGATCGGGTCGGTCCGTGTCTCGACGTGGCTCGCCAGGTGCGTCTGGCACTCGACCGGATGACCGCGCCGTCCACCGCCGATCTGAGGAAACAGTTGGAGCGGCAGTACGCGTCGCTGATCCACCCGGGGTTCGTGGCCGAGACCGGCGCCGCCCGGCTTCCGCGGCTGCGCGTCCACCTGCGGGCGATGCTCGAACGCATCGAGAAGGCGCCCACCGACATTGCCCGGGACGCCGAACGGCAGGGCGACGTCGACCACGTCCGCGCAGAACTCGACAAGCTGCTCGCCGCGCTGCCGGCTGCCCGCCACACCGACCCGGACGTCGTCGCGCTGCGTTGGATGATCGAGGAGCTGCGGGTCAGCCTGTTCGCCCAGAAACTCGGCACGGCCGGGCCCATCTCGATCAAGCGCATCTTCAAGGCGATGGACGAGGTCGAGGACGCCACCTGATCTCTGGTGCGTCGTTAGGCTCGACCCATGGCGACTTTGTTCACGAAGATCATCGACGGCGAGATCCCCGGTCACTTCGTCTGGAAGGACGACTCCTGCGTCGCGTTCCTGGTGATCGACCCGCTGACCGACGGCCACACCGTCGTGGTGCCGCGCGAGGAGATCGACCACTGGCTCGATGCCCCACCGCAGCTGCTGAGCCACCTCACGCAGGTCGCGCAGACCATCGGCAGGGCCCAGCATGCTGCCTGGGACAGCGCCCGGGTGGGGGTTCTCGTCGAGGGTTTCGAGGTGCCGCACCTGCACGTGCATGTCTGGCCGGCCAACGGTGTCGAGGACTTCGATGTCCACAACGTGACCAAGGGCCAGGACCAGAAGGTGCTCGCCGCGAATGCGCAGCGGCTGCGCGACGCACTGCGGGAGCAAGGGAACAGCGAGCACGTGCCGGACTGATCCCACCCGGGGGAATGACCGCGCTGTGCAGCACGTTGAACCGCGGCAGAGACCTTCTTTCCTTCGACCAGGAGACTTCCCATGCGGGACCCGATGGAGCTCGTCCGTTTCGAGCAGGACGCCCACGCCAACGAACTCGGCGCGCGGACGCTGATCGTCGCGCTCGGCGGGTTGATCGACGCCGGCAACACCCAACGGCTACTCGTCCAGCACCTGCTGGCCAACGGTGACCCGGTCGTCGTCGCGTCCTTCGACATCGATCAACTGCTCGACTACCGCGGACGGCGTCCGTTGATGACCTTCGAGCGCGACCGGTTCACCTCGTATGAGGACCCTTCCCTCAACCTCTACCGCCTGACCGACGACGAGGGCACGCCCTACCTGTTGCTCGCGGGCCCGGAGCCGGACTACCAGTGGGAGCGTGTCAGTGAAGCCGTTCGCGTGTTGACCCGACGCCTCGGCGTCCAGCTCGTCATCAGTGCGCACGGCATCCCGATGGCGGTGCCGCACACCCGCCCGGTGGGTATGACCAAGTACGCGACCGACCGGCGTCTCATCCCCGACAACGACGCCGTCTTCGGCGAGGTGCAGGTGCCCGGCAACCTGGAGCAACTGGTCCACCTTCGCCTCGGTGAGTCGGGCGTTGACGCGATCGGCCTGGCGCTGCACGTGCCCCACTACCTCGCAGCGATGGACTTCGGCGACGCCACGGTGGCCGCGATCGACACGATCGTGGGGTTCACCGGGTTGTCGCTGCCGGTGACCGACCTGGCGATGCAGGCCGAACTGCACCGCGCCGAGATCAGCCGGCAGATCGAGGCCAACCCCGAGATCCGCGACGTGGTGCAGGGCATTGAGCAGCAGTACGACGCGTTCGCGCAGGGGCGTCAGCGGCAGAACCTGCTGGCCACCGAACTGGCCGAACTTCCGAGCGCCGAGGAGATCGGTGCCGAGTTCGAGGAGTTCCTGCGCACCGAGGTCGGCGACGACGACGAGGACTGAGCCGCCCGGAGACTGAAAGTCCGCAGAACTGCGCAGGTCACCCGCGCGTTCTGCGGACTTTCATTCTTTGGCCTCGCTCCAGCGCTGGAAGATCCCGGTGTCGGCCACGAACCGCACCGGCGCGCCCTCCGACCAGCGTCTGGCCGCGTCCTGCAGCGCGGTCTCAACCGCCTGCATCGTCGAATCCGCCTGTGCGGCAGGGGTATGCACCAGCAGTTCGTCGTGCAGGCAGAGGACGATCTCGCCGCCGAGCGGTGCAATCGCAGCCCGGACGGTGAGCGCCCACGCCTTGAAGAACTCCGCCGCCGCACCCTGGACGACGGCATTGCGGGTGAACCGTCCGCGGCCACGTGCGCGAGCAGAGGTGTCGTCCGGGCCCACGGAGACAGGGACCAGGCGTCCGCCGTACGTCATCACCGACTCACCGCGTTCACCTCGTAGGGCTGCATCCCGCAGGTACGCCATCGCCACCGGGTAGGTGTGCTCCAGCCGGCCCAGCACCTGACCGGCGGTGCCGCTCGTCTGCCCGTACATCGCGGCCAGCATCGCGATCTTCGCCGTCGGGCGGTCGACACTCAGATCCGTCGCGATCTCCGCGTACAGATCATCGGCGCGGGTGGCCTCGGCCAGGGCCGGGTCGCGCGACACGACCGCAAGGACGCGCGGCTCGATCTGACCGAGATCGGCGCGCACCAGGAGGTGACCGGCTGCGGCTGCCACACCGGGACGCAGAGGAGCGGGCAGGCTGTGCAGCCCGGACCCTGCGGTCATCCGACCGGCCCCTCCGTCGGAGGCGTCCCACTCTCCGCGTAGCCGGTCGTCGGGACCCACGAAACGATCGAGCCAATGCCACCCGTACGTCGTCGCGATCCGTTCGGCCTTGCGCCAGTCCAGCAAGGCGTCGACCAGGGGCGACCCGGCCCGATACGGCTCCAGATGCCAGGCGCGAGTGTCCTCGACATTGATTCCGCTGCGCCGCAACATGTCCCGCACGGCCAGCGGGTTGCGAAGGTCGATTCTCCCACCACCGGGAAGGTGCTGCCACACGACGGCATCTCGGCCGCGGCGAATCTCCGCAGCATGCCCGTCGTCGGTCGGACGCGGACCCGCCGCCTGGGCGATCAACCCTTCGAGCGTGGGCCGGTCGATCGGCAGTCCGTGCTCCGCCAACTCGACGCACAGCATCGCGGCCCCGGATTCGCTTGTTGCACAGGACAAACCGCCACATCGATCGTCGAGCACATCGGCCTGCCACAACGCTGTGTCGAGAGCGGCACGACCCCACAGTTCGCGGTTTCCGCCGTCACGCAACCACTCCGGCGATCCTGTCCGTGCCGGCAACGGCTGCCCCGGACTAAACGTGGTGTCCTCGTCGGCGAGACCTGCGAACAGGTCGGGCCCACCCGGCCGTGCCTGACGTTCCTCGATGGGGGCGGGGATCGGCAGCCCGAACCGCGTCGACCAGACCGCGACAGGATCGTCCCGGTGGCCCCCCGCGATCAAACGGTGGACGGCGGCGATGTCCCAGACGCGTGACAACCGGCCGTCGCCGATGAGCGCGCGGGCCGAGGAAGCGCTCCACCAGACCACGCGCCGTCCCTCGAGGACGCCGGCTTCGTGTACCGCGCGTGCATCACGGTGGTGACTCACCTGCTCGTCGACAACGCACACTTGCCCGTCCGGAGAGACCACGACCGCGGCCGCGACAGACAGCGAACCCCGCAGCGATCGCTGCGGGGTTGCCGTGTGTTCTGGTGCGCTCAGCGCTGACCGTCCTGCGGGGGCTCCCACCCGGACTGACCGTGCTGGCCCTGCTGGCCGTAGCCCTGCTGGCCCGGCTGCGCCTGGGTCGGGGCGTCTGCGCCACCGGCCGCGCGCACGTCGTCACGGTTCACCGCCTGGGTCGCGGCATCCGAGACATCGCCACCCTGCTGCTGTCCGTAACCACCCTGCTGGCCGTGCTGCTGGCCGTAGCCGCCCTGTTGCGGCTGCTGGCCGTAGCCCTGCTGACCGGGCTGCTGGCCGTAGCCACCCTGCTGTGGCTGCTGACCATACGCCTGCTGTCCGTAACCACCCTGCTGGTTGTGCTGCTGGCCATACGCCTGCTGTCCGTAACCACCCTGCTGGTTGTGCTGCTGGCCGTAGCCCTGGGTGCCCTGAGCCGGGGTCTGGGAGCCCGCGGAGACACCGTAGGAGCCCGGCGTGCCGTAACCATCGCTGTATCCCTGGCCGTACTGGTAGCCACCCTGGTTGTAGGTGTTGTCGTAACCCGAACCGGTTGACTGGGACTTCTTGCGACGCATCATCATCAGGACGGTGCCCAGGATGCCGCCGAGCAGCAACAGCAGACCGAGGATCAGCACCGGAGTGCGCCACCCGCCGCCGATGTTGTCGGCGCGGTTGCCGGCGAACAACTGACCCTTGGCGTTCTCGCACTTGGTCTCGTAGGAGGCCTTGGCCATGCCGTCGGGGCTGCGACCGATCTCCCAGTACTTCTTGCCGTCGGCCTGCACCGAGAAGTCCTCGGACGGCTGACCGAACGAGGTGGTGTTGCCGTTCGCGACCACGCTGCACCGTGCGGTGCCACGATCGCTCTGCTCGGTGCTGTAGACGGAGAAGGCGGACGATTCCACGCTCTGACCGTTGGAGAACCCGTTCAGGCTCACCTTCGGGCTGGCCAGCGCGCTGACCAGCACGAGGATCAGACCGACGAGGGCAGCCGCGGCCGGAATCGCCAACATCGCGTTCTTGTTGCCGGAAGAATTGGACATGCCGACAAAAGTAGCCCATCGTGGCCCAGCGATCGGCTACCGCCTCGCTGCTGTCTGCGGGGAATCCCGCGCCTGTGGCGCTCGATTCAGGACGATCAGGCGAGCCCGGCAGGGTCCTCGACCGGTTCGGCAGCAGCCCGGACGTGATTCCACAGCGCGTGCAACCCGCGTAGGCGCAACGGCGAGACCGCATCGCCGAGACCGAGTTGCCCGACCAGATCCGTCGGAGCGGTGCGCACCTGCTGCGCCGGTCGCCCGTCCAGCGTCGGCACGATCAGTCCGGCGAATCCGCGTACGACGACCGCGCTCGACGGCACCGTGATGGCCAGATGGAAGACATCGGACGCGTCCAGTCGGGCCGCCCAACTCACCGGCGACTGGCACTCGGGCAGCCGGCGCAACTCACCTGCGGAAGCCGACGGCGCGGGCAGGTCCTCACCCAGTTCGACCAGCCACTCCAGTCGTTCGGCCAACGGCACCATGGCCGCTTCATCCAGAAGCTCCGACAGCGTTTCCATCACGCCATCATCGTCGACGGATTCACCCTCGCGGCAGCCGCGGTCGGACGCGTCCGGCTGCCATGATGAGCCACATGTTCGGATTCGGAGACAAGAAGGACGACCAGAAGAACGTCCCGGTGAAGCTCGACAGTGGACCGATGGGTAGTTCCGCCCTCGGGTTCGCCGAGAAGCTTCTTCAGGTCGGTATCGACGGCAAGGGCAGTTTCGACTCCGCCCAGAAGATTGCTGCGAAGGCGCTGCAGGACAGCGGTGGCGACCAGGAGAAGGCGATCAAGGAGATCGTCTCCGACACTCGCCGCCTTGCTGCCGCCAACGGGTTCGTCACCGGCCTGGGTGGCTTCGTCACGATGGCCGTCGCGCTGCCGGCGAACGTCGCGGGCTTCTACCTGCTGTCCACCCGCATGGTGGCGGCTGTGGCCCACATTCGTGGCTACGACCTGCGTGACCCCAGCCTGCGGTCGGCGATCCTGCTGACCCTGGTCGGCGCCGACGCCAACGACATCATCAACAAGGCCGGCGTCGTCGCCACCGGTCGCCTGGCCGGCATGGCCGCCCAGCAGTTGCCGCCCCCGGTGCTGATGGTCGTCAACAAGGCCGTCGGGTTCCGGCTGATCGGCCAGGTGGGGGAGAAGGTCGCCACCCGTCTGGGTAAGGCCATCCCCTTCGCCGGCGGTTTCATCGGCGCCGGCATGGACTCCTGGATGCTGCACAAGGTCGCCAAGAACGCCGCGGAGCAGTTCCCTCGACGCTGATCGCATGACCGACGAAGCGGGACCGGTTGCGCACAGCCCGATCCCGCTCGGCGTGTCCTCCACAACCGGTGGAAGGGAGCACGACAGGAGTCTCCTGCCGGCACTGAAGTCAGCGGATGGAACCGATCCCTGCCCTGACCGGAGCCGGCGAACTGCTGGCCTACGTGCCCTACCAACTCGGGTTCAACCCGTCCGACAGCGTCGTCCTCGTCGGCTTCGACGAGGACGACCACCTGGTCGTCACCGCCCGCTTCGATCCGGTGGTGCCGGAGGCGGTGAACGACATCGCCCATCTGATCGGCCAGGGACGTCTGCGCACCTTGGCGAGCGCCGCACTGGTGAACTACGGCGACGGCGAAGCTGTCCTCCTCACCTCGTCGGTACTACGAACCGCCCTGCGCTGCAACGGAATCGAGCTGGTTCACGTTTGGGAGGTCGATAACGGCACGTCCACCTGGGCGGCTCTGTGGTGCTGCTGTGGACAGTGCCCGGAGCAGCGGACCCCGCTGACCGAGGCACACCTGATCCCGGCGGCCGTGGAAGCCGTCTACCGCGGCTGCAGTCCCGCACCCAGTCGTGACGACCTGGAAAACCGGTGCACCCCGACTCAGGACGAAGCGCAGATCGCTGCCGAGGTCGAGGAATTGTGGAGCGTCATGGAGGCGGACGTCGAAACCGGCCGCGACCTCGAACTGTTGGCCGTCCATCGGATCCTTCGCGGCGACCCTGCTGCGCTCGACGATCCGGTGACGGTGAGTCGGGCCCTCGCGGCCGTCCAGGTGGTCGGCGTGCGCGACGGACTGCTCTGCTGGCTGCGTCCGGATGTGTTCCCACCGACCCGGCTGAGCAGAAGTGACCGGGACCGGTGGCAGCAGTCCGGCGAGCTCCCTTCGCCGAATCGCGCCGAGCGCGCCGGGACGGTTCACATCCTCATTCGCTGGGCATGCCGCGTCCCGGCACAGCTGTCTGCTCCGCTCTGGGCCTGCGTCGCGGCGTCCGAGTGGGCCGACGGCGGAAGCGCGGTCGCCACCATCGCGCTGGACCGTGCCTTCGAGGCCGATCCCGGATGTCGGCTCGCGAGTCTCGTCCGCAACTGCCTCCTGACAGGCACGCTGCCCGGCGGACGCATCGACCCGGCAGCCTGACCTTGCAGCGTGTCCGGATGCAAGAACAGGGGGCTGTCCGAACGCCGGCTCTGAGGTATCGTCGCTCCCGTCAAGAGTCCCAGCGTCAAGCCCCGGCTTGCTGGGCGGCAACCCTCCACCGCGTGGGGTGCCCCGGGTGAGGACAAGGTCCCGACCGTTCGGTCGGCGACAAGCGCGGGGCTGCATGAGCCCCCGGTTCCGCTGGGAGAGGCGATGAGCAGCAGTCACCACACGGGCACTCCGTCGACGTCGGTTTCGGCCCGGCACAACCACGCCCGTTCGACGCTCATGACCCCGGCTGCCCCAGGGTTGCGACCGAAGACTCCTGCGCAGAGTGCAGCGATCGGGGACGACCCGTACGACAATCCTGCGCTGCGTCGCTTCGATGCCGGGGCCTTCACGCTCGAATCCGGACGCACGATCGACGATGTCGTGGTCGGCTACCAGACCTGGGGCACCCTCTCGGAGATGGCCGACAACGCGATCCTGGTCGAGCATGCCCTCACCGGTGACGCGCACGTCGTCGGTGCGACGGGTCCGGGTCAACCCAGCGGCGGATGGTGGCCCGGCCTCATCGGGCCGGGTGCTCCGCTGGACACCGACCGCTTCTTCATCGTGGCCTCGAACGTGCTCGGGGGATGCCGTGGCACCACCGGCCCGAGCAGCCCGGCCCCGGACGGGCGCCCATGGGGATCACGCTTCCCGCAGATCACCATCCGCGACCAAGTGCTGGTCGAGGCCGCCCTCGCCGATCACCTCGGCATCGAACGCTGGCAACTCGTGCTCGGCGGCTCGATGGGCGGCATGCGTGCGCTGGAATGGCTGGGCAGCTTCCCGCAGCGTTGCGACAGCGTGCTCGCGATCGCGACGACCGGTTGTGCGACGGCCGACCAGATCGCCTGGGGACAAGCACAGGAACTCGCGATCAGTTCCGACCCCGACTACTGCGCCGGTGACTACTACCCCGGCCCCGGGCCACGTGCGGGCCTCGGTCTGGCTCGTCGCATCGCGCACACGACCTATCGCAGCGCCGACGAACTCGAGCAGCGGTTCGGTGTGGAGCCGCAGAGCACCGAGGACCCGCTCGGTGGCGGACGCTTCGCCGTCGAGAGCTACCTGGACCACCAGGCCGGAAAACTCGTCCGACGGTTCGACGCCGGAAGCTACCTGCATCTGACCCGTGCGATGGCGACTCACGACATCGGACGCGGTCGTGGGGGTGTCGCAGCCGTCGTCGCGGCCTACCCCGGACGCCTTCACGTGGCCGCCGTCGACTCCGACCGTCTCTTCCCGCCACATCTGTCGCACGAATTGGCAGCGGCCGCCGGCGTACGCACCTCGCTGATCCGGTCCGCGTGCGGTCACGACGGCTTCCTGGTCGAGACCGACCAGATCGAAGCGATCGTCACCGACGCTCTGCTTGCGGGGTCGGCCGGCTCCACCCCCCGGGTGGGGTAGCGTCGCCGAACGACGAAAGAGAAAGGGGAGAGATGATGAGGATCGTGGTGGCATTCCTGGCCACGCCCGAGGGAGAGGCGGCGTTCGCCGCAGCCGCCGCTCAGGGGCGAGCCCAAGGGCTCGAGGTGAGCGTCGTGCCGCTCGACCGAACCGCCGTACCGCGGGCGCAGGCGCTCGCGGACGCGTCCGGCGCGGCGTCGGTCACCGTCACGCCCGCGCTCGGGGGCCAAGACCTCGTCGAGTCCTTCCTGGCGACTGCACGCGATCTGGACGCGAGTCTGATCGTGATCGGGCTGCGGCGCCGCACGACCGTCGGCAAGCTGATCCTCGGCACGAACGCGCAACGCATCATGCTGGACGCACCGGTTCCGGTGCTCACGGTCAAGCCCGACACCGCCTGAAGACTCGGTCCTACTGCGTTCGGGAACGCCCCGGGATTGGGCCGCGGGCAGCGCGTCGTTTTATAATGTCTACAAGTACGCGCCCCGCTTCGGGCCCGACCCGAAGAGTGAACCGCGAATGCTTGAAATCCCCATCGGTGAACCGCCACTCGGCGGTGTGTCGTTATGCCCTCGTGCCATCGGCACAGCCCCGCAACGGAATGGAAGGTAGTCAGTGACTTCCGCGTCGAAAACCGCTGAGACCAAACAGCTTCCGGCTGAATTCTCCCACCCGGCCCTGCAGCAACTGCTTGAGAAGGGTGCCGCGACCGGATCGGTCGACGGCGACGACGTGAAGGCGGCGCTGGAAGAAGCGTCGCTGGAGCCGAAGCGGATGAAGGCGGTGCTGAAGGAGCTCGACCGGCAGGGCATCACCGTCGAGGTCCCCGAGATCGTCCCCGTCAAGAAGACTGCCGCGCGCAAGACTGCTGCGAAGAAAGCTCCGGCGAAGAAGACCGCGGCCAAGACCACCACCGCCAAGACCGCTGCGGCGCAGGACGATTCGGCCGACGACACAGAGGTTGCGAAGGCTCCGGCGAAGAAGACCGCTGCCAAGAGCGCGGCGAAGAAGACCACCGCGAAGGCGCCGGCCAAGAAGACCGCCGCCAAGAGCGCGGTGGCGGACGAGGTCGCAGAGGCTGTCCCGGCGAAGAAGGCTGTCGCCAAGAGCGCTGCGAAGAAGTCCACGACCAAGAAGACCGCGGTGAAGAAGGGCGACGAGGTCGAGCTCGAAGAGGTCGAGATCGAGGATGTCGACCTGGAGCTCGGCGACGAAGCGAAGGTCGACCCGAAGACCGTCGTCAACTCCGAAAAGGACGAGGCCAAGGACGACGACGCCGAGGAGTCCACCGAGGAGACGAAGGCCGAGGAGACAGAGACCGGCGGATTCGTCATCCGTCAGGACGACGAGGACGACGCCCCCGCGCAGCAGGTCGTCACCGCCGGTGCCACCGCCGACCCGGTGAAGGACTACCTGAAGCAGATCGGAAAGGTCGCCCTGCTCAACGCTGAGCAGGAGGTCGAGCTCGCCAAGCGCATCGAGGCCGGTCTGTTCGCGGAGGAGAAGCTCAACTCCGGCGAGAAGATGGACATGACCATCAAGCGTGAGCTGTGGTGGATCGCCCAGGACGGTAAGAAGGCCAAGAACCACCTGCTCGAGGCCAACCTGCGGCTGGTCGTCTCGCTCGCCAAGAGGTACACCGGCCGCGGCATGCTCTTCCTCGACCTGATCCAGGAGGGCAACCTCGGTCTGATCCGTGCGGTCGAGAAGTTCGACTACACCAAGGGTTACAAGTTCTCGACCTACGCCACGTGGTGGATCCGTCAGGCGATCACCCGAGCGATGGCCGACCAGGCGCGCACCATCCGTATCCCCGTGCACATGGTCGAGGTCATCAACAAGCTGGCTCGCGTGCAGCGTCAGATGCTGCAGGACCTCGGACGCGAACCCACTCCGGAGGAGCTTGCCAAGGAGCTCGACATGACTCCGGAGAAGGTCGTGGAGGTGCAGAAGTACGGTCGCGAGCCGATCTCGCTGCACACTCCGCTCGGCGAGGACGGCGACAGCGAGTTCGGTGACCTCATCGAGGACTCCGAGGCGGTCGTCCCGGCTGATGCAGTGAGCTTCACGCTGCTGCAGGAACAACTGCACTCGGTGCTGGACACCTTGTCCGAGCGTGAGGCCGGCGTGGTGGCGATGCGCTTCGGTCTGACCGACGGTCAGCCGAAAACCCTGGACGAGATCGGCAAGGTCTACGGCGTGACGCGTGAGCGGATCCGCCAGATCGAGTCCAAGACGATGAGCAAGCTGCGTCACCCCTCGCGTTCCCAGGTGCTGCGCGACTACCTGGACTGATCCGGTTCGAACAACAGGAAAGGGCCCCGGCGACGGGGCCCTTTCTGCGTGCGTGTGTGGGGCGCCGCTGACGTCAGTTCTTGCGCCAGGGCATCACCTTGCGCAGGAACCACCGGCGTCCGGTGCGCGGAGCGAAGCGGTGGACCAACTTGTGGCGGAAGCCTGCGTTGCGGCGGACGGCCTCGATGACGGCGGCGGTGTCGGTGCGGACGTCTAGATCGTCGTCCGCACGTCCGTATCGGGCCTTCTCCAAGGTGCGCGTCGCACGGTCGAGGGCCTGCGAGGACTCGCTGCCCAGGGCACCTGCTCGCCGGTAGTGCTGAAGTTGGGCACGGGGTGAGACATCGGGTGGGTGGGGGACGCCGAGGTCGTCCAGGTCGTCGCGGAAGGTGAGCCAGTCGGCCTCCACCTGTTCACGCAGGTCGTCGGTGCGTCGCCGCCTTTCGGCTTCGCGTCGAGCGGCCAACGGCAGGAACGAACCCAGCAGACCGAGGAACAGTGCTACGAGCACCAGCCAACCGAGGTACTTGAAAGCGGTGCCGAACCAGGACGGAGTGTCCGAGCCGGAGCCGCCGCCGCTGTCGGTGGCGGACGACGTCTGGGCGGGAGCGGTGGACACGTCGGCCGAGGTGGTCGGTGTCGTCTGCTCCGGCCGCTCGGTACGGCTCGGCCCGCTGGTCTGCGGCACGGCGTAGTCGGGAACGCTTGCGGCGCGGCTGCCTGGAGTCGGCTCGAACCGCGTCCAGCCCAGACCGGGGAAGTACAGCTCGGGCCAGGCGTGGGCGTCGGACTGGATGACGGTGTACTGGTCGGCGCTCAGCGAGGGGCTGCCGCCGAGGAATCCGATGGCCATCCGTGCAGGAATCTGCTCCAGTCGAGCGAGCATGATCATCGCGGTGGCGAACTGGACGCAGTAGCCCTGCTTGGTGAGCAGGAAGTTGGTGATCGGGTCGGCGGTCTGGTCGTTCACCGTGCGCCGAGTCGGGGCCAGCGTGAGGGAGTAGGTGAAACCGCCGCCGGAGCGCAGGTAGTCCTGGATAGCGACCGCTCGCTCGAACGGGTTGTCACCGCCCCCGATGCGTGACAGCGTGCGCCGCAGCTCCGGCAGCGCTCGGGGATCGATGGCCAGGTCGCGCTCGAACCCCTCCGGGGTGGACCTGGAGGTCGGACGAGCCGACGGTCCGAGCAGTGCATACTTCACCGAGTACTGCGACACGCTGCGTTGCGGGCTGATGACCGATGTCGTGGGGTCGTACTGCCAGGAGGCACCCCCGAGGTCGACGCTGAGCGTCGGGGTCGGGGTCGCGAGAAGGCCTGCGGTGAGAGTGCTGGACTCGACCCGGATCGACTGCTCGACGTAGCCCGCATCGGGTCGCAGTCCGGCCGGTTGGATCCGCGCGTTGTCCGAGCCGCCTTGCTGATCTGCCGGGTCCGTCTGGCTCCACTGCCCGTCGTTGTAGGCCGATGAGGTGAACACCCGCAGGGGGCCGGGCGTCGGGTCCTGAGTGCTGTAGGTGATCACCGGTGTGCGGTCGTTGCTCACCAGACTCCGACTGACGTCGAGGGTGTTCGACAGTCCGACCGAGCCGGTGCCGCCGGTGCGCCGGCCGAGTCCTTCGCCGAGGTAACGCTGGTCGGTCGACGGCAGCACGTGCGGCACCACCAGTGCGCCGATCAACGCCAGCAAACCCACCGTCCGCGCGACCGACGCGAAGCCGCCCAGTCCCAGCCGATCGCCGAGCAGAGTGGGAGCAGTGGCGCGGGCCGTCGTGTTGGACCAGCGCTGGACGTTTCCTCGGGCAGTCAGGCCGACCATCAACAGCCAGCCCGTCGCCGCGGCGAGGAAGTAATGCGGCGCGAGGCCGTCCGTCGTGTTCGCCGCACTGATCAGGTAGATGCTCATGATCGGCAGGCCTGCAACAGCCGGGGCAGCCAGACCGACGGCAAGGACATCGGTGAGCACGGCCAGCATCGCGATCAGACCGACGATCGCGAACCGCAGCCCCTCGGTTTCCGGCGCGGGAGCCGCATACGTGCGGATGGTGCCGTCTGCCTCGGTGATCAGGGCCCTGACCGTCTCGACGGTGGGCTCGCCGGAACCGCGGACATACAGGAACCACAACGCTGCCGCGACCACCACGAACTGCACCCAGACCACCGCGAACTCCGGGATGGGCACCGCGCGAGCAAGGACCGCGCACCCGAGCGCCAGTGCGACGACGAGCACGGCATCCCACACCCAGTCGCTGCCGCGGACAAGGGTCGTGATCGGCCACGCCGCGATCAGCGCGGTGACGCCGGCCAGCAGCGTCAGTGGGGCTTGACGGAACCTCACAACGCACCCACCCGTACCAGCGAACGCCTGGTGATGGTGGTCCACGCCTGCTCGATCGTCATGTCGGCGGGTACATCGACGACGCGCCAGCCGTAGTCGGCGAGGCCGACCGTCCGCTCCGGCGAAGGACCGCCGAAGGACGCGGTGTCGAGGCGAAGGGCGAGGGCGGACGCCCCCGGCTGACGCAGCGATCCCAGATCGTTCAGCAGTCCGGCGAGGTCGTCGGCGACGGCAGCGACCACGACAGCTCCGGTGCCTGCCACATCGTGAGCGCCCTTGAGGACCGAGGCGAAGTTCGTGTCGTCGCCGCCGAGGGCGGCACGCGCCAGCCAGAGTTGGACCACCGTCGGTGGCAGATCGTTCAGGTGTGCTCCCGCAGCAACCGTCTCCTTGCTCACCAGGTGCACCAGATAACCGAGTTCGTGCATTCGGGCCGCGATCGAGGCCAGCGCGGTGACCGCCCACTCGAAGGATGAATGCTCGCCGTGTCCGGCGTGCGCGCTGGAACGCGAGTCGAGCAGCAGGACGCAGGACCGCCTCGCCGGGCGATCGAGCTGCCGGACCATAAGTTCTCCGCGGTGCGCCGTGGCGGGCCAGTGCACCTTACGCAGATCGTCGCCGTCCTGATAGTTGCGCAGACTGACGTCCTCCTCGCCGTGCAGCGCGATCATCGCGGGGGTCGTTCCTTCCTGCCCCGAACCGGCGCCGGGCGGATGGCTGGCACCGAGCGCCACGATGCGGGGGAGCACCAGCAGCCGGTCGACCGCCTGGACGGTGACTTGTCGTTCGGTCATCCCGAACGGGTCGCGGATGCTGACGTGCACAGGACCCACGTCGTGCTCACCGCGGACCCGTGGTTGAACGGTGTACTCCACCACCCGGGATTCGCCGGCTCCCATGCCGGGCAGGACGAATCGGGGTGAATCACCGAGGGTGTAGTCGAGGGTCTCCTGAGCCAGGCCGTAGCGGGACCGGCGTCGGTCGGTGTTGGTGAAGGTGAGGGTGATCGCACACCGGGATCCGGCGGTGACGACATCAGGCTGCAGTTGCCGGGTCACCTCGACGCGGCGGTCCCGCCGCCGCGACAACCACCAAGTCGCAACGACCAGGGCGAGCAGAAGGCCACCCAGACGCACGACGTCCAGGAAACCGAGCACGACGCCGCCGACCAGGAGGGTGAGCCCCGCAGATAGGAACGACCGCCCGCGGGTGGTCAGTCGTGCCTTCTTCATCTGGTGCTCACCTTGTACTCAGGATGCCGAACGCGCGATTCAGCGGGCGGAAGCCGCGGGCACCGGCACCCGCTGCAGGAGTTGCTCCAGCACCTCGCCTGCACCATGCCGCAGGTGCTGCTGGTCGGCGCCCAGGATCACCCGGTGTGCCAGAACCGGGAGGGCGACCCGTTGGACATCCTCGGGGATGACGTGGTCGCGGCGATCGAGTGCAGCGTTGGCCCGCGCCGCACGCAGCAGACCGAGAGCGGCACGCGGCGAGGCGCCGAGGCGAAGCGCGGAGGTCGAGCGGGTGGCTGTCACGATGTCGACGACGTACTGGCGCAGGGCGGGGCTCGCGTAGACCTGGGCGACGCGGGCGATCGCTGCCGCGACGGACGTCGCATCGGTGACCGGGCGCAGCCGCGCCAGCGGACTGCCCGCACCGTGCGAGTCGAGCATGGCCAGTTCGGCGGCGGCGGTCGGGTAACCCATCGAGATACGGGCCATGAACCGGTCGCGCTGCGCTTCGGGCAACGGGTAGGTGCCCTCCATCTCGATCGGGTTCTGGGTGGCCATCACCATGAACGGGCGCGACAACTCGTAGGTCGTGCCGTCGACGGTGACTTGTGCCTCTTCCATGCACTCCAGGAGCGCGGACTGGGTCTTGGGCGAGGCCCGGTTGATCTCGTCGCCGACCACGAGGTTGGCGAACACCGCTCCCGGACGAAATTCGAACGTGCGGGCATCCTGGTTGAAGACACTGACGCCGGTGATGTCACTGGGCAACAGGTCCGGCGTGAACTGGATCCGTCGCATCGTGCCGTCGATCGACCGGGCGAGCGTCTTGGCGAGCATCGTCTTGCCGACGCCCGGGACATCCTCGATCAACAGGTGACCTTCGGCGAGCAGCACGATGATTGCGGTGCGCACGGCGTCCGACTTGCCCTCGATGACCGAGGACACCGCCTCGTGAATGCGTGCGGCGAGGTCGTGCACCTCGTCCAGTGACAGCTGCGGATCAGGGTCGCTCTCGCCTCGCATCCGGTGATTGTCCTCGGTCCTGGCTAGTTGCGACGCATCCTGCATGGGTAGATCCTGCCCGACCACGGCCCCGGATCCCATCACCGGTTGGCCACGACTTGCTCGGCTCACTCATCCTCCACTTTGCTCCACCGTCCCGTCGGGTCCGGCGCTGAAGGACGCAATCAGCCTTCACCCGACCCGACAATCACCCGGGTTTCCGGTGGTTCAACGTGCAGCTGTCCCATTTTTCGCCCGTTGTCGCGTGGATGGATCGAAGAGATGGCCGAAAATCCCTCCACCTCGCACCAGTGGCTCTGACCTGGGAAAACACTCGAAAAGAGTCCGAATTCAATCCCTTTGAGGGCGACAGGTGGGGTCTGGTGGAGTAAAGTGGAGCAAACAGGAGCACTGCGGAGTCGATCGGGCGGGAAGGGGCGGTGAGGATGACCTTGTTTCTCGGTACCCATCAGCCCCGGCTGGATGACAAGGGCCGCATGTTCCTGCCCGCCAAGTTCCGCGAGAAGCTCGCTTCCGGGCTGGTCATCACCCGTGGTCAGGAGCGCTGCCTGTACGTCTTCGCGATCGCCGACTTCGAAAAGCTCGCCGCAGAAATGAGCCGCACCCCGGTCACCAACAAGGCGGCCCGCAATTTCCAGCGTGTGCTGCTGTCGGCCGCCTCGGACGAGATCCCCGACAAGCAGGGGCGCATCACAATCCCCGCGATCCTGCGGGAATACGCCGGTCTCACCAAGGAGTGCACGGTGATCGGCGCCGGCAACCGGGTCGAGTTGTGGGCCACCGAGGCGTGGAACGAACTGCTGGCCAGCACCGAGGACGAGTTCGCCGACCAGGCACAGGAGGTGATTCCGGGCGGTCTGTTCTGACCTCTTCTGACCTCTTCTGACCTGTGGCCTCCATCCGCTGACGCGTGCGCGTCGACATCACTTCCCCGGTGCCGACGACATGCAGCGGCTGGGGACCGGAGATCAGAAAACGGCAGCCCGCAGGAATCACCACCACAACATTTACCGCCCACCACTGACAACACACCGCAGACGAGCGAAAGGCGAAGCGATGAGCGACAACCGGACAGTGGCCGACCGCCACGTTCCGGTCATGCGCGACCGCATCATCGAGCTGCTGCGTCCGGCACTGGTCACGGGAGAGACAGGTCTGCGTCCGGTGTACCTCGACGGGACGCTCGGCATGGGTGGTCACACCGAGGCGATCCTCAAGGCCTGTCCGGACGCGGTCGCGTACGGCATCGACCGCGACACGGAGGCGCTGCGTCTGGCGGGGGAGCGGTTGGCACAGTTCGGGGACCGGTTCATTCCGGTGCACGCTCGCTACGACGACGCGATCGAGGAACTGGCCGAACTCGACGTCCATCGCGTTGACGCGGCCTTGTTCGACCTGGGTGTCAGTTCCCTGCAGCTCGATGAGACCGAGCGCGGTTTCTCCTACAGCCGGAACGCCGCCTTGGACATGCGGATGGATCAGACCCAGGGGATGACCGCCGCCGATGTCATCGCCGAGTACGACGAGGGCGACCTTCGGCGCATCCTGCGGGAGTACGGCGAGGAACGGTTCGCCGGCAAGGTCGCCAAGGCGATCGTGCGCCGCCGTGAGCAGTCGCCGATCCGCACCTCCGACGAACTCATGCAGGTGCTGCGGGACGCCATCCCGGCGGCCTCGCAACGCACCGGCGGGCACCCCGGGAAGCGGACCTTCCAGGCCCTGCGCATCGAGGTGAACGCCGAACTGCTCAGCTGGCAGGCCGCCTTGCCTGCGGCGATCGATGCGCTCGCGATCGGGGGACGCATCGCGGTGCTGTCCTACCACTCGCTCGAGGACCGCATCACCAAGCACGAACTGCAGGCCGGCGCGCGTTCGACCGCCCCCGCCGGTCTGCCGGTCGAACTGCCCGAACACAAGCCCTACCTGAAACTCCTCACCCGTGGCGCCGAGCAACCCGGCGACGCCGAGGTGAACACGAACCCGCGCGCGGCGTCCGCCCGTCTGCGCGTAGCTGAACGAATCCGTGCCACGAAGGGAACCAAGCGATGAGCCAGGCCACCGCCCGCCCGTTGACGGTCCGCCGCGCCCCGCGGGGAGCCAACCCGACCGCCACCCGTGCGCGGCTCAAGCTCGTCCAGCCGGCGACGCACACGAGCGAGGGGGGCGTCGGTTTCGTCATCCTCTGCGCGACGCTGCTGGTCGGCGGCCTGCTCACCGTGCTCCTGCTCAACACTGCACGAGCCCAGCAGCAGTACACGATCGGTGACCTGCAGAATGCCTCGTCCCGGTTGTCGGCCAAGGACCAGGAACTGGGCACACAACTCACCTACGCCCGTGCTCCGCAGCAGGTCGCGCTCAAGGCCCAGGAGTTCGGGATGGTGCCGGCCGGGAAGATTCGGTACGTGCGCGCCTCCGATCACCGACTCGTCGGCGTGGCGGAAGGCAGCGCTGCGACCGCCCCGTTTACCGTGAGCACGTTGCCCAGGACACCGGCCACCCCGATCGCCGAACTCGCCGTGAACTCGGCGGGCACGGCAGGACTGGTGGAGAAGCCGAAGCCCAAGGCAGCGCCGGAGGCAAAGAAGCCGGCGCCGCCCGCAGCTTCGACCAAACCGTCGGACAAGGCGACCGCGACACCCAGCACCAAGCCCAGCTCCAAGCCGCAGAACAGCCCGAAGTCCACGGGTGGCACGGCCACCAAGCCCGCCCCCCAGAAGAACGAGAAGACGACGTCGCCCACGCCGACGTCCGCGAGGTGAGCCAGTGACGCAGTCCCGTCGACCGGGTTCGCGATCCAGCACGTCATCCAGCACGTCATCGTCCACGCGCAGGTCCTCGAACCCGCGGACGGCAGGTCGCCCGACCCGGCCGCCGCGACCGGCGGGCAGGACTTCCGGGGACTCCTCACGTCCCTCGCCCACGATCGACCTGGCGGCCGCACGCGCCGGTCGTCGCAGCAGTGGTTCCACCGCTCGTCCGCGCGCCGGATCGAGCGCCGCTCCCCGTCCGCAGACCGGTGGCTCCGGCCGCTCCAGGCCGCGTCTTCCGGTCCAGCTCGGTCTGGGACACCCGCGTCGTCGCGCTCGCGCGTTGCTGGTCGCGTTCGCGATGATCTTCACCGTGTTCGCCGCTCAGTTGCTGCGGGTTCAGGGTCTCGACGCAGCCTCGGTGTCGCAGCAGGCTTTCTCCGAACGCGCCAATCGGGTGACGATTCCCGCCATGCGAGGCGAGGTGGTGGATGCCGACGGCATCACGCTGGCCAGGTCTGTCGAACGACGCAACATCACCGCCGACCCGTTGGCCGCTTCGACCTGGGTCAAGCGTGACCGGCAGCCTGACGGCAGCGTGAAGAAGACGAAGATGGGACTCAAGGGCGCCGCGGAGGCGATCGCGGCGATCGTCGGTGCCGATCCCGCAGCCCTCAGCTCCTCCTTGCAGCGTGCCGAGACGCAGAATCGGCGTTTCCTTTACCTGGTCAAGGACGTCTCGCCGCAGCAGTGGACGCAGGTCAGCGATCTGCGCATCCCCGGCATCTTCAGCGAACGAACGGTCAAGCGCGAGTACCCGCAGGGCACATCGGTCGCGCCGCTCGTCGGGTGGGTGGGAGCCGACGGCAGCCCCGGCGGTGGCATCGAGGCGATGCAGAACCGCCGACTCAACGGCAAGCCGGGCACGCATGTGTACGAACGCGCGGCCGACGGCACCGTGATCGCGACCGCCGACAATTCCGACACGCCTGCCGTCGACGGCAAGCCGGTGCAACTCACGATCAACAACGACCTGCAGTGGACGGCGCAGAACCTCATCGCCGCACAGGTGAAGAGCACCAAGTCGCTGTCGGGTGAGGCTGTCGTGACCGACGTCAAGGGCAACATCGTCGCGGTCGCCAGTTATCCCAGCTTCGACAACAACCAGATCGCCTCGGCCAAGGGTTCACTGCTGTCGCGCCCATTCGCCGACGCCTACGAGCCGGGTTCGACCAGCAAGGTGATCACGATGGCTGCTGCGCTCGAAGAAGGCAAGGTGACCCCGCAGTCGGTGTTCACCGTGCCCTACCAGTTGGAGCGTGCCGACCAGAAGTTCAAGGACTCCCATCCGCACCCCACCGAGCAGTACACGACGGCGGGGATCCTCGCCGACTCCTCCAACACCGGCACGATCCAGGTCGGGGAGAAGTTGTCGCCGCAGGTGCTGCGGGGCTACATGAACAAGTTCGGTCTCGGCGTTCCGACCGGAGTCCGATTCCCCGGAGAGAGTTCCGGGTATGTTCCGCCGGTCGACAAGTGGAAGGGTCCCACGCGGTACACCGTGATGTTCGGGCAGGGCGTCAGCGGTAACTCCATGCAGCAGGTCTCGGTGTTCCAGACGATCGCGAACGGCGGCGTCCGCGAGCCGCTCAAGCTGGTGAAGGGTGTCGGCGACGGATCCGGTGGCTACACGGCTGCGCAGGACGACCGGGTCGCCGTTCAGGTCGTGTCGCCGAAGGTCGCCGGTGAAGTCAGCCGGATGCTGCAGTCCGTCGTCGGCGAGGGGGGCACCGCGCCGAAGGCGGCGGTTCCGGGGTACAACGTCGCGGGCAAGACCGGTACCGCAGAGCGGTACGACGAGAAGACCCGCCGCTACGCCGGTTACACGGCCTCGTTCATCGGGTTCGCGCCGGCGGAGAAGCCGCAGTACATCGTGTCGGTGACCCTGCAGCGTCCGCAGGCGGTGAGTATCTACGGCGGTGAGATCGCCGCCCCGGTGTTCTCCCAGTTGATGCAGGCCGCGCTGCGTCACGGTCGCGTTCCACCCAGCAGTAGCAAGCCGACCCTGTACGACCTGAAGTACGTCCCACCGAAGAGCGAGAAGCAATGATCACAATGACCCTGCGCCAGATCGCCGACGCGGTCGGCGGACGGTTGGAGCCGGCAGACGCAGGCGATGTCCGGGTCGATGGCGCGGTGATCTCCGACTCACGTCTGGCCGAGCCGGGAAGCCTGTACGTCGCACGCGTCGGTGAGTTCGCCGATGGCCACGACTTCGCTTCCGCGGCAGCCGAATCGGGCGCGGTCGCGACTCTGGGCAGCCGGGCGATCGAGGGCATGCCGACGGTCGTCGTCGACGACGTACAGACCGCGTTCGGCGTCCTCGCACGAGCCGTCGTCGATCGTGCCGATGACCTGCGGATCGTCGGCATCACCGGCAGCTCGGGCAAGACGTCCACCAAGGACCTTCTCGGTCAGGTGCTGTCACCGCTGGCGGAGTCGGTCGTCCCCGAGGGTTCGTTCAACTCCGAGATGGGGGTGCCGCTCACCGTGTGCCGCGTCAGCACGGGTACCCGCTACCTCGTCGCGGAGATGGGCGCCGACGGTGTGGGGCACATCGCCTACCTCACCCGGATCGCACCGCCGCAGGTCGGCATCGTGCTCAATGTCGGACGCGCCCACGTGGGGGAGTTCGGATCGGTGGAGGCGATCGCGCAGACCAAGGGTGAGCTCGTCGAGGCGCTCCCTGCAGACGGTCTGACCGTCCTGAACGCCGACGACCCGCGCGTCGCCGCGATGAAGAGCCGCAGCATGGCCCCGGTCCTGCTGGTCGGTACTGGTGAGGACGCCGACCTGCGTGCCGTCGACGTCGAACTCGACGACAAGTCGCGTGCCTCGTACACACTCGTCGGCGACGGTGAGCCGCGTCGAATCCGGTTGGGACTGTTCGGGGTACACCACGTCGGCAACTCACTCGCGGTCTACGCGGCCGCCCGCCATCTGGGTGTGGACGCCGACCACATCGTGTCCGTGTTCGAGAACGCCGCCGCGGTCAGCCGCTGGCGGATGGAAGTGCACGAGCTCGGCAACGGCGTCACGATCGTCAACGACGCCTACAACGCCAATCCTGACTCGATGGCTGCGGCCCTGCGCGCGCTGTCCACGATGACGGCCTGCGGTCGCAAGGTCGCGGTACTGGGTCAGATGCTCGAACTCGGCGAATCATCGGCCGAAGAACACGCCGGTGTGGGACGCAAGGCGGCCGAGTTCGGCGTCGACCTGCTGATCACCGTCGGTGCCGGCGCGGACGCGATCGGCAGCGCCGCGCAGGCCGCAGGGGTGGAGTGCAAACACGTCGACGACGTCGACGCCGCGTTCCAGTTGCTCACCGGTACGTTGAAGCCGGGCGACATCGCCCTGCTGAAATCAAGCCGTGACTCCGGACTGCGCTACCTTGGCGACCGGCTCGTGGACACGGACGGAAAGGGTGCCAGGGCGTGAAGGCCATCTTGATCGGTGCGTTGATCGCACTCGCCACCGGCCTGGTCGGCACTCCGGCGTTCATCAAGTTCCTCGTCCGTAAGGGCTACGGACAGTTCATCCGTGACGACGGTCCCACGACGCACCACACCAAGCGCGGCACGCCCACGATGGGTGGCGCCGTCATCATCGTCGGTTGTGTGCTCGGGTACTTCCTGGCGCACCTCGTGTTGTGGACGCCGCCGACCGTCTCCGGACTGCTGGTGATGTACCTGATCGTCGGCCTCGGCGCGGTCGGGTTCGCCGATGACTGGATCAAGATCAGCAACCAGCGTTCACTCGGGTTGCGGGCCTGGCAGAAGCTGGTCGCGCAGACCTTCGTCGGCGTCTCCTTCGCGCTGTTGGCCCTCAACTTCCCCGACACCGGCGGACGTACTCCGGCCAGTTACAAGGTGTCCTTCGTGCGCGACACCTGGTTCGACCTGGCGTTCGCCGGCACCGGCGTCGGCATGGTGCTGTTCGTGCTCTGGGCGAACCTCATCATCGCGGGCACCTCCAACGGCACCAACCTGACCGACGGTCTCGACGGACTGCTCACCGGCGCGAGCGTGATGGTGTTCGCCGCCTACGTGCTGATCTCGATCTGGCAGTTCAACCAGAACTGCGAAACGATCGGCAGCAACAAGTGTTACGACGTCCGCGACCCGCACGACCTTGCCCTGGTGGCGGCCTGCGTGATGGGTGCCTGCTTCGGATTCCTGTGGTGGAACGCCACCCCCGCGAAGATCTTCATGGGCGACACCGGCTCGCTCGCGCTCGGCGGGGCGCTGGCCGGTCTGGCGATCATGACCCGCACCGAGCTGCTCGTCGTGATTCTCGCCGGGCTGTTCGTGCTGGAGACCCTGTCGGTGATCATCCAGGTCGGGTCGTTCAAGTCCCGCGGCAAACGCGTGTTCCGGATGGCGCCGTTGCATCACCACTTCGAGATGGTCGGGTGGAACGAGGTCACGGTCGTGATCCGGTTCTGGATCATCGCCGGGCTCTGCGTGGCACTCGGACTCGGACTGTTCTACGCCGAATGGGTTGCCGGATGACCGGCGACCAGCTCTGGCCGGTCGACCCTTCGTACGAACCCCGCGGGGGCGAGCGTGACCTCACGCATCGCGACGCCGATTGGTCCGGCCTTGACATCGTCGTGATGGGCCTCGGCCTGTCGGGTTACGCCGCCGCCGATGCGCTGCTGAAACGCGGTGCGAAGGTCACGGTCCTGTCGACCGACGAGTCCGGGACCGTGCAGGAGCGCGCCAAGATCCTGGAGATCCTCGGTGCCGAGATCCGCTGGGGAAACGAGCATCAGCAACAGGTACCGGCAGGCACCGACCTGATCGTCACCTCGCCCGGCGTCCGACCGGATCACCCGTTCATGCGGTCCGCCGCAGCGGGCGGCGTCCCCGTCTGGGGCGAGGTCGAACTCGCCTGGCGGATGCGACCGCGACAGAGTGCGGCGCCATGGCTGACGATCACCGGTACCAACGGCAAGACCACCGCGGTGACCATGCTCGAACAGATCCTGCGCTCCGCCGGTCTACGGGCCACCGCGGCCGGCAATGTCGGGCTGCCGATCCTCGAAGCAGTTCTGCATCCGCAGCCCTACGAGGTGCTCGCCGTCGAACTGTCGACCTTCCAGTTGCATTGGTCGCGCAGCATCTCCCCGTATGCATCCTGCCTGCTCAACGTCGCTCCCGACCACATCGACTGGCACGGGTCCTTCGAGAAGTACCGCAGGCAGAAAGGCCGCATCTTCGACCGCACCCAGGTCGCGTGCGTCTACAACGTCGACGACCCCACCACCGAGAAGCTCGTGGAGGACGCCGATGTCGTGGAGGGTTGCCGCGCCGTCGGATTCACCCTCAAGACGCCGCACCCCTCGATGCTGGGGGTCGTGGACGATGTGCTTGCTGACCGCGCCTTCGTCGAGGACCGAGCCCACCAGGCCGCCGAACTGTGTCAGCGCAAGGACCTCGGACGCGATGGCAAGCCGCCGGCGCCGCACTACGTCTCGGACGCTCTCGCCGCAGCCGCCCTGGCGCGTGCGTATGGCGTTCGACCGCTGGCCGTGCGTGACGGACTACGCGCCTATCAGCCGCAGCCACACCGGATGGCGAACGTCCTGACCCGTGGTGACGTGCGCTTCGTCGACGACTCCAAGGCCACCAACCCGCCTGCCGCCGAGGCCGCGATGCGTGCCTTCGATTCGATCGTGTGGGTCGCCGGTGGTCAGCTCAAGGGAGCCGATGTCGATGCCCTTGTGGCCGACAACGCCTCTCGGCTGCGCGCTGCCGTGCTCATCGGCGCCGACCGGGAACAGATCGCGCAGGCAATCAGGCGACACGCACCGGATGTTCCGGTGGTCGTGCTCGATCGCACCGACACTGAGGTCATGGACGAAGCTGTGCGCCGTGCTGCCGACCTGGCATACCCGGGCGACGTCGTCCTGCTCTCGCCGGCTGCGGCGTCGCTCGACATGTTCGCCTCGTACGGTGCCCGCGGCGAAGCCTTCGCCGCCGCTGCACGCACGCTGGCGAACACCGACTGAGCGATGACCGCCCACTCACCGGCTGGCACCGGGCGCTTCGACCTGCGTGCCACGCTGCAGCGGATGGAGTCGCCGACGGCCCCGTACTACCTGCTGCTCGGCGCGACCAGCGGACTGACCGTGCTCGGTCTGATCATGGTGCTGTCCGCCTCGAGCGTCACCTCCTACCAACAGTCCGGCTCCTCGTTCACCGTCTTCAAGAGCCAGGCGATGTTCGCGGTGATCGGTGTGATCGGCGCCGTGGTGGCCGCGCGGATGCCGATGAAGGTCTGGCGGCACCTGGGCTGGCCGACCTTCCTGCTCGCCATGGCGCTGCAACTCCTGGTGTTCAGCCCGTTGGGTGTCAGCGTCATGGGCAATACCAACTGGATCGAGGTCGCCGGTTTCCGGATGCAGCCGTCGGAGTTCGGCAAGATCTCTCTGGTGCTGTTGGCTGCAGGCGTGCTGACGATGAAGCGCAAGCGGCTGGCGGAATTCAAGCACGTGGTGATCCCGTTGATCTTCCCGTGCGGCCTGGGCTTCATGGCACTGGTGATGGGTGGTCACGACCTCGGCACGACCTTGGTGCTGGCCGCGATCCTCGGTTCGGTGCTCTTCGTCGCCGGAATCAAACTGCGGATCTTCGGCATCAGCCTCGCCGTCGCCGCTGCGACGGCCACCGTGTTGGTATGGACCTCCGGCAACCGTATGGGCCGGATCAGCACCTGGCTCGGCGGCTGCTCCGAGGGTGCCCTCCAGGACGGCTGCTGGCAGCCGGTGCACGGCAAGTACGCCCTCGCCGACGGTGGCTGGTGGGGAGTCGGCCTGGGCGCCAGCCGAGAGAAGTGGGGTTGGATGGCCGAGGCCCACAACGACTTCATCTTCGCCATCCTCGGCGAGGAACTCGGCCTGCCCGGCACGTTGACCGTGCTGTGCCTCTACCTGGCCATCGGTTACGCCTGCTACCGCCTGATCTCAACCAGCAAGGACTTCTTCGTCCGCTTGGCGACCACCGGCGTGATGGCGTGGATCCTGGTGCAGGCAACGATCAACATGGCCTCCGTGTTGGGACTGCTGCCGGTTATCGGTGTGCCGTTGCCGCTGGTTTCATCCGGTGGCTCCCAGTTGGTCACCAGCCTGTTCGCGCTCGGCATGGTGATGTCGTTCGCTCGCAACGAACCCGAATGCAAGGCGGCACTCGCCCAACGCCCGAAGCTGGTAGGCCGCACCCGGGCGATCCTGCCCACCGGCCGACGCGGAAGATGATCCCATGACGATCGAACGAGTTGTCCTGGCCGGCGGTGGAACCGCCGGCCATGTGTCGCCCCTGCTGGCCACCGCGGACGCGCTGCGTGCCCGCCACCCACAGGTCGAGATTTCAGTGCTCGGCAGCGAAGGTGGGCTGGAAGAAGACCTCGTGCCCGCGCGCGGCTACGACCTGACCCTCATCCCGAAGGTAGCGTTCCCTCGTCGTCCGAACGGTGCTGCCGTCCGTTTCCCGGGTAGCTTCCGCAAGGCCGTCAAGCGCACCCGCAATCTGCTCGACGAACGCGACGCCCAGGTGGTCATCGGTTTCGGCGGACACGTCAGCACGCCGGCCTATCTTGCTGCCCGCGGACGCAGGACGCCCTTCGTCATCCATGAGCAGAACGCCCGTCCGGGCCTGGCCAACAAGCTCGGTGCCCGGATGACGCCGTACGTCGCCACCACCTTCTCCAGCACTCCGTTGCCCGGCGCCGAGGTCATCGGACTGCCGCTGCGCCGGGAGATCACCGAACTCGATCGCTCGGCACTGCGAGGTCAGGCTCGTGAGACGTTCGGGCTGGACGCCGAACGGCCGACGCTGTTGGTCACCGGCGGATCGCTGGGTGCCCTCTCGTTGAACGAAGCCGTGTGGGGTGCGCGCGACGCCCTCGCCGAAGCCGGCGTCCAGGTTCTTCACCTCACGGGGCGTGGCAAGGGCTTCGACGCCGCGGAGGCGAAGGCGCCGTACACCGTGCTCGAATATGCCGACCGGATGGACCTCTGTTACGCAGCCGCCGACCTGGTCGTCACCAGGTCCGGTGCGGGAATGGTCTGCGAGACGAGCGCGGTGGGACTGCCGTCGGTGTACGTCCCGCTGCCGATCGGCAACGGTGAGCAGAAGCTGAATGCCGCCGACACCGTCGCCGCCGGGGGAGCGCTGCTCATCGACAACGACGATTTCACCCGCTCGTGGGTCGAGAGCGAACTGGTCGGACTCGTCACGGACGCAGATCGGCTCTCGATCATGAGTGCGGCCATGCGGGAACAGCAGCACGCCGGCGCCGCGGACGCGTTGGTCGACCTCGCCGAGCGTGCGATCGCCGAGTCGGTGGAGGAGAACAGGTGAGCAACGGCGTCAACGAGCGATTCGACTTCGACGCGCCGCTCCCGGCACTCGACGAGGTTCACCGCGTGCATTTCATCGCCGTCGGCGGCTCGGGCATGTCCGGAGTCGCACGGCTGATGCGTGCTCGCGGGTTGGAGGTCAGCGGCTCGGACAATGCCGAGGTGCCGGTGCTGGACAAACTCGCGGCCGAAGGAATTGGGGTCACGATCGGCTACGAGGCCGCCACGGCTGCTGCGTTGCCCGACGGAACGCTGGTCGTGGTGTCGTCCGCGATCAAGGAGGACAACCCCGAACTGTCCGAGGTCCGTCGACGCGGCCTGCCGGTGTTGCACCGTTCGCAGGGTCTGGCGTTGGTGCTCGAGGCTCGATCCGCGTTGGCCGTCGCAGGGGCGAACGGCAAGACCAGCACGTCCGGTATCGCCACGGCAGCGCTGCGCGACCTCGGGCGTGACCCGTCGTTCGCGATCGGTGCCGAGGTTCTCGGTGTCGGAGCGAATTCAGGAATCGGAGCAGGGCAAGAGTTCGTCGTCGAGGCCGATGAGAGCGACGGATCGTTCGTCGTCTACCACCCGCGCGTCGCGATCATCACCAGCGTCAAGGACGACCACCTCGACTTCTACGGCACCACTGAGCGGCTGGTCGAGGCGTACCGCGCCTTCGCCCTCACCACGGATCCGGACGGCCTCATCGTGTGCTGTGCAGACGATCCGGGCAGCGCGGATCTTGCTCGCTGGGCCCGGGACCACGGACGCACGGTGCTCACCTACGGCACGCAGGAGGGCGCGGACGTCCGGATCGAGAAGCTCGCGGAGCAGGGCTGGTCGGCCGGCTGCCTTCTGTGGGATATCGCGGGAAACGCGCATAACCTTCAACTCAACGTTCCGGGTTTTCACAACCTTGAGAACGCCGCCGGCGTGGTCGCTGCGTTGGTGTACGGGTTCGGTGTCGACCCGGTTGATGCGGTCGCTTCGGTGGCGGCATTCCGGGGCACGTCGCGCCGGTGCGAACTCAAGGGTGAGATCGGCGGCATTCGCGTCGTCGACGACTACGCCCACAACCAGGGAAAGCTCGCGGCGGCCGTGCGCACCGGTCGGCATCTGCGTGGCGACGGCCGACTGATCGTCGTCTTCCAGCCGCACCTGTACAGCCGTACTCGCGACCAGGCGATCGGTATGGCCGAGGCGCTCGACGGTGCTGACGTCGTGCTGCTGATGAACATCTACGGGGCTCGCGAGCAGCCGGTCGAGGGTGTGACGAGTGATCTCATCGCCCAGGCCATGCGTCGTCCCTGCACCCGGACGCACTCGGCTCAGGAGACGGTCGACCTCGTCGTCACCACGGCGCGTCCGGGCGACCTCGTCCTCACGGTGGGTGCCGGGGACGTCACCGCACTCGGACCGCAGATCCTGGAGCGTTTGGCCGAGTCAACGTCAAGTCGAACTTGACAGTCGCGGCGGGCCAGGAGAACGCGTAACATGCGGCGCAAGTACCTTGGGTTGCCCGTGGCATGACGTCGCCCAACGACTGAAGACCATAGATCTCGACAGGAAGGCCAACGTTCGTGGCATCTCCGCAGAATTACCTCGCAGTCATCAAGGTCGTCGGCATCGGCGGCGGCGGGGTGAACGCCGTGAACCGGATGATCGAACAGGGGCTCAAGGGCGTCGAGTTCATCGCGATCAACACCGACGCGCAGGCATTGCTCATGTGCGACGCCGACGTGAAACTCGAGGTCGGTCGTGAGCTGACCCGCGGGCTCGGCGCGGGCGCCGACCCCGAGGTCGGTCGCAAGGCCGCCGAGGACCACCAGGAAGAGATCGAAGAGGTCCTCAAGGGTGCCGACATGGTCTTCGTGACCGCAGGCGAAGGTGGTGGCACCGGTACCGGTGGTGCACCGGTCGTCGCGAAGATCGCCAAGAACCTCGGCGCGCTCACCATCGGTGTGGTCACCCGCCCGTTCACCTTCGAAGGACGCCGCCGAGCGGGTCAGGCCGATCTCGGCATCAACGCGCTGCGTGACGAGGTCGACACCCTCATCGTCATCCCGAACGACCGACTGCTGTCGATCAGCGACCGCAACGTATCGATGCTCGACGCCTTCCGCAGCGCCGACCAGGTGTTGCTGTCCGGTGTCCAGGGCATCACCGACCTGATCACGACCCCGGGTCTGATCAACCTCGACTTCGCCGACGTGAAGTCGGTCATGCAGGGCGCGGGCTCCGCGCTGATGGGAATCGGTTCGGCCCGCGGCGAGGACCGTGCGGTCCAGGCCGCCGAGTTCGCGATCTCCAGCCCGCTGCTCGAAGCCAGCATCGACGGCGCGCAGGGCGTGCTGCTGTCGGTCCAGGGTGGTAGCGACCTGGGTCTGTTCGAGATCAACGAGGCGGCACGCCTGGTGCAGGAAGCCGCTCACCCGGAGGCCAACATCATCTTCGGTGCGGTCATCGACGACGCCCTCGGCGACGAGGTGCGCGTCACCGTCATCGCGGCCGGCTTCGACGGTGGTGCTCCTCAGAAGCGCACCGACGACCGTGCGCTCGGTCAGATCCAGGGTTCGCCGCAGCGGCAGGCTCCGGGACAGGTGAGCCAGCAGGGCGGGCAGCAGAACGCGCAGCAGTCGGGCCAGCAGTCGGGTCAGCAGGGCGGTCAGCGGGTGCAGTCACCCGCCGAGGCGGCCGGCACGACCCCGGCGGGTCAGCAGTCCGGCGGCGCGCAGCAGGGCGGACAGCGTCCCCAGTTCGGCCAGGGTGGCCAGCAGGGCGGAGCCAACTCGGTCCAGCAGCGTGACGGTCAGCAGTCGGGTCAGCAGTCGGGTCAGCAGGGTGGAGGGCAGGGCCCGGATGGTCAGGGTCGCCAGCAGCCCGGTCACGTCCAGCAGTCCTCGACCTCGCGTCCGCCGCGTGAGGTGACGTTCGACGACGGTGACGACGACCTGGACGTTCCCGACTTCCTGAAGTGATCACCGCCATTGTTCTGGTGGCGTGAACGACGCGAGGTCGGCGACTGGTTCGTCGACCTCGCGTTCACTGATGTCGCCGGCGGCGTGAGCACCGGCGGATGGAGTTCGCTGAACCTCGCAGGACACGTCGGTGACGACGCGGATGCCGTGGCGACCAATCGCGCTCGAGTGGCCGACGCCCTCGAGCTACCGGCATCCGCCCTGAACTTCATGGTGCAGGTTCACGGCGCGGATGTTGCGGTGCTGCCGTGCGACCCCGCGCCGAGCGCAGACGCCCAGATCGGCGCCGACTTCGACCAAGCGCTCGTCGTGCTCGTGGCCGACTGCACCCCGGTGTTGCTGTACGCCACCGATCGCCCGCTTGTCGCGGCGGTGCACGCCGGGCGTCCGGGCATGGTTGCGGGAGTCGTTCCGAACACCGTGCAGAAGATGCGTTCGCTCGGGGCCGCCGATCTGCGCGCCGTCGTCGGACCGTCGGTGTGCGGGCGTTGCTACGAAGTGCCGGACGAGATGAGAAGCGTTGCAGCGCAGCAGTTCCCGGCGAGTCATGCGGTGAGTTGGTCGGGCACCGCCGCGATCGATGTCGCCGGTGGCGTGGTCTCGCAGTTGCACGATCTGGGGGTGGCCCTCGACTGGGTGCCAGGGTGCACCCGTGAGGAGCAGAATCTGTTCTCCCACCGCCGTGACCACGGAGCCGGCCGCTTTGCCGGCGTGGTCGCGCTGCGCAGGAACGCCGCATGAGCCGCTCGGCGGAACTCCGCGACAACCTGACGACGGTGCAGCGGCGCATCGCCGGTGCCGCACGGTCGGTCGGTCGCGACCCGGGCGAGGTGGACCTCGTCGTCATCACCAAGTACTTCCCGGTCGACGACGTCCGTCGATTGATCGATCTGGGCGTTCAGCACGTCGGTGAGAACAAGGATCAGGAGGCCTCGCAGAAGCTGGCCGACCTGTCGGCTGCGGAACGTGAAAGCGTGCGCGTCCATTTCGTCGGGCAGTTGCAGTCGAACAAGGCCGGCCACGTGTCGGCGTATGCCGACGTCGTCCAGTCGGTCGACCGCGCGAAGATCGTGGACGCGCTGGCCAAGGGCGCAGCCCGCCACGAACGCGATGTGGACGTCATGTTGCAGGTCGACCTCGATGGCACCGACCCCGGACGCGGGGGAGTCCTGGTCGACGATCTGCTCGATCTGGCGCAGTCGGTCGCCGATGCCGACCGCCTGACCCTGCGTGGGGTCATGGCCGTCGCGCCCCGCGGCGGCGACGCCGGAGATGCATTTGCCCGGCTCGCTGAACTCGCCGGCACGGTGCAGGCGGTGCACCCGGGGGCAGACTGCATCTCCGCGGGTATGAGCGCTGACCTCGAAGCCGCGATCGAGCACGGCGCGACACACGTCCGGGTCGGCAGCGCGATTCTTGGGCCACGCCCGAGCCTCTGACCTGCCCGGCCGGGACCTGCGCCGGGCGCATGCGAAGTCGTGTCCGCGTGTCGCAGTAGGTAATCCACGGCATCGGTGCGCCGCGCCGGTAGCGTCAGCCGCGACCACACCGGACGACCCAGCGGCTCACCGCTTCAAGGAGCATCTGATGGCAGGCGCACTGCGCAAGACCATGGCGTACCTCGGACTCGCCGAGGAAGACCGTCGCTACAAGGACGAATACGACGAGTACGGCCACGAAAACCACGACGGCTACGACGACTACTCCGACTCGGGTTTCGACGTCGAGCACGAGCCCGAGGTCGAGACGCAGCCTGCTGCGGTCACTCCTTTGCGTAAGAACATCGCTGCGGTCGCGGCGCACCCCAAGGCAGGCGACATGAGCCGTATCAACGCGATCCACCCGCGCACCTACAACGAGGCGAAGGAGATCGGTGAAAGCTTCCGCAACGGAATCCCGGTCATCATGAACCTCTCCGACATGGACGACACCGACGCCAAGCGCTTGGTCGACTTCGCCGCCGGTCTGGTCTTCGGTCTGCACGGCACCATCGAGCGCGTGACGGCGAAGGTCTTCCTGCTGTCGCCGTCGGGCGTCGAGGTGGCCACCACGGGCAGCGACGCCAAGGCCTCGCGCGGTCTGTTCAACCAGAGCTGAGATGATGATGTGGCGGGCCTTGTCCGGGGCTCGCCGCAATCGTCTGGAGTGGTAAGTGGAACAGCTGAGATCCGTACTCGCGACGATTCTGTACCTGTACTTCATCGTCCTGCTGGCTCGGCTGGTGTTCGACTGGATCCAGGTCTTCGCCCGTGAGTGGCGTCCCAAGGGTCCGGTGCTGGTGGTCGCCGAGGGCGTCTACACCCTGACCGACCCGCCGCTCAAGGCGTTGCGCAAGGTCATTCCGCCGCTGCGTCTGGGGCAGGTGCGGCTCGACCTCGCATTCCTGGTCCTCATGCTGAGTGTGAGTTTGCTGCTCAGTGTCATAAGCTGACCGGCGACGTAATTTCGATCGTCGGTTCGTCGTGCCGTCCCGCGTGCGCACGTATCGACCTGATGGGCCCCAAGAGGTGACCACATGGCGTTGACGCCTGAGGACGTAGTCAAGAAGGAATTCACCAAGCCGAAGGGCTTCGGTAAGAGCGGCTATGACGAGATTCAGGTGGACGACTTCCTCGACGAGATCGTCGTCGAGTTGCGCCGGCTGAACGCCGAGAACGAAGACCTCGCAGCCCAATTGGCCGACTGCCGTCGTTCCACCGGTCGCCCGGCGAATCTCGGTAAGAGCGATTCCGCGACGTCGGTCCCGGCCGCGTCCACCGATGCGCCGACGCAGGCGACTCCGGTCGTCACCCCGGCCTCATCCGCTCCGTCGCAGGACTCGCAGGCAGCGGCGGCGAAGGTCGCCGACGCCGAGCGTGGGCTCAAGGATGTCGAGGGCCGTCTGAAGACCGCCCGGGAACAGCTCGCCGAGGCGCAGCGCGACACCCAGGCCGAGCAGAAGAAGCTGCAGGAGTTGCGGGCACAGGTCGCGCAGGCCGAGCAGGAGCTGAAGGACGCCAAGGACCGCGCCGCTCAGGCGCCTGCCGCCGCTGCCGCACCGCAGCAGCCCGACGGTGGCGCTCACGGTTTCGCCGGTGGCGCAGCGGGTGGAGCCGCCGGCGTCATCGCGCTGGCCCAGAAGCTGCACGACGAGCACGTGCGCGAGGGGGAGACCACGCGCGACAAGCTCATCAGCGACGCCAAGAACCACCACGACAAGGTGGTCGGCGAGGCCAACGCCAAGCGCGATGACCTGATCAAGACCGGTCAGCGCAAGTACGACGAGTTCATCTCCACCGGTCAGGCCAAGCACGACGAACTGGTCTCCGCGGGTCAGGCCAAGCACGACGACCTGATCAAGACCGGCCAGGCACGCCATGACGAACTGATCAACACCGGTCAGACCCGTCACGACGACCTGATCAAGACCGCGACCGACGAGCGCACTTCAGTGCTGACCGATCTCGGTTCACAGCGCGACGGTCTGAACGCGAAGATTGAATCGCTGCGCGGGTTCGAGAGCGACTACCGCAGCAAGCTGCGCGGCTACATCGAGGGTCAGCTCGACCAGCTCAAGACCGTCGGCCTCGACGACGTCAAGGGCAACAAACAGGGCTGATTGGTCCTCCGTCCGTCGAGGGGCAGCCACTCCACGTCGGAGTGGCTGCCTGTTTGCGTTCAGTACCAGCCGGATTCGCGCAATGTTCTGGCGTTTCGGCCCCAAACCTGCGAGTGATTCGCATATTCTCGGGCAATCCGTCGGTGTGGCGGATGTCTCGGTCGCCGGTGGGTGACCCACTCACGAAAGGCCGGCATGGCGGCGTCAGACAAGCAGCAGGGTTCCCGCGTCGGGTCGCTCCTTCGCAGTGCGGGCGGAGTCGTCGGGCGCGCGGCGGGGGTCGGTCGCGGTCGTGCGGCCTCGAACGGCACCGAGGAAGCACCGACCAAGAAGGCTGTCCCCGCGGCGAAGAAGACCACTGCCAAGAAGTCAGCCGCGAAGACGGCTCCGGCAAAGGCTGCTGCCAAGAATTCGGCTCCTGCCAAGAAGGCGACCACGGCACAGACCACCGCGAAGAAGACGACGGCGGCCGGGTCCGCCGCGTCGGCTGCGAAGAGCACGACCAAGGCTGCACCGGCGAAAGCAGCTGCGAAGAGCACCGCCAAGAAGACCGCTGCGAAGACGACCACCGCCAAGAAGACCACCGCCAAGAAGGCACCCGCGACGACCTCGGCGAGCGCGGCCAAGAAGGCGACGAAGAGCGCCCCGGCGAAGACGGCAGCACACAAGGCGTCGTCCACGACGGCGGCAACCACCGAGACAGCTGCCAAGACGGCGCCCGCCAAGAAGGCGACGGCGAAGTCCGCGACCACCGAGAAGACCGCGCCGACGAAGGCCACCGCGGCCAAGAGCGCGCCGACGAAGAAGGCCGCGTCCAAGGCTCCGGTCAAGACCGCCATCGAGGCACAGGCCGCGCCGGTGCCGGTGCCCACGGCGAAGAAGAGCTCCGCGAAGGCGGCTGCCGATCTCGTCGTCCGCGAGGACGAATCGCCGTGGACCGCAGACGAGATCGCCGACGTGCGTAAGGAACTCACCGACGAGATCAACCACTTCGAGCACGAGCTGAAGTCGATCGAAGCCGACATCGCCGGTCTCCTCGACGACGGCAACGTCGGGGCGGGTGACGACCAGGCCGACGTCGGCAGCAAAGCCCTCGAGCGGGAGTACGAGTACTCGCTCGCCCAGACCAACCGTGCGTCGATGGAGCAGGCGGCGCGCGCGCTGGCCCGCACCGATGACGGCACCTACGGTCAGTGCGAAAGCTGCGGCAAGCCCATCGGCAAGCTTCGGCTGCAGGCCTTCCCGCGTGCGACACTGTGCCTGCAATGCAAACAGAAGCAGGAACGCCGCTGAGTCCATCCGTCCGTAGATCCCGCGCGACCCGTCGAGGGTCCGTCGGCCTGCTCGCAGTGGTCGCTGCGACCGGGTTCGCCCTCGACCAGGGCACCAAGGAGTGGGCCCTGGCGGCCCTCGAACCCGGGCAGCCACGAGAGTTGATCGGGACGCTGCTGCAGCTGCGGCTGACGTTCAACCCGGGCGCGGCGTTCTCCATCGGCACGAACGCGACCTGGGTGTTGACGATCATCGCGTGCGTCGTCATCGCGTTCACCATCTACTCGGCACGCAAGCTGCGCAGTCGGGTCTGGGCGCTCGGTCTGGGTCTGCTGATCGGCGGAGCGCTGGGCAACCTGACCGACCGTTTCTTCCGTGAGCCCGGCTTCGGCAAAGGGCATGTCGTCGACTTCCTCGAACTGCCGAACTGGCCGATCTTCAATGTCGCCGACATCTGCGTCGTCACCGCCGCCTGTCTGATCGCGTTGCTGTCGATCCGCGGCATCGGTCTCGACGGCACCAAAGTGACCGAGGATGCGCCGGCCCACAGCAGGCAGGTGTCCGACGATGAGTGAACTCAAAGCGCTGTCGATTCCCGAAGGTCTCGAAGGCGAACGCGTCGACGCCGCAATGGCTCGGATGCTCGGTCTTTCCCGGACCCGTGCGGTCGAACTGGTCACCTCAGGTGCGGTGACCCTCGACCATCGTCCGGTCGCCAAGTCCGACCGTGTGAGTGCCGGTCAGTGGCTCGAAGTCGACATCCCCGCGCAGGTCGACCGCACCCCGCAGGTCAAGCCCCAGAAGATCGACAACCTGCGCATCATCCACGACGACAGCGAAATCGTCGTCGTCGACAAGCCGGCGGGTGTCGCCGCACACCCGAGTGTCGGTTGGGACGGTCCGGACGTCGTGAGCGGACTGGCCGGGGCCGGTTACCGCATCTCCACCTCGGGTGCTCCGGAGCGGCAGGGCATCGTCCAGCGCCTCGACGTCGGCACGTCCGGTCTGATGGTCGTCGCCAAGTCGGAGCGGGCCTACACGGTGCTCAAGCAGGCGTTCCGTGACCGGACCGTCGACAAGACGTATCACGCTCTCGTGCAAGGACTTCCGGACCCTGTCGTCGGCACGATCGAGGCTCCGATCGGTCGCCACCCCAATCACGACTACAAGTTCGCGGTGATGCAGTCGGGTCGCGAGAGCGTGACCCACTATGAACTGCTCGAGGCCTTCAGATCGATGTCGCTGCTCGAGATCCACTTGGAGACCGGCCGCACCCATCAGATCCGGGTGCACTTCTCCGCGCTGCACCACCCCTGCGTCGGCGATCCGCTCTACGGGTCCGACCCCACCGTGGCCAAGAAGCTCGGCCTCGACCGCCAGTGGTTGCACGCGGTGAAGCTCGGCTTCGAGCACCCCGGTTCAGGGGAGTGGGTGACTTTCGAAAGTCCGTACCCTGCGGACCTGCAGCACGCGCTCGAGGTCGCTCGTGGCTGACCTCGGACGCCGAGCGTCACGTGCGACCGCATCCAACGAACGCCTGTCGTACAAGATTTCACGACTGCTCTGCGTCGTGGCACTCATCTCTGCCGTCCTCGTCGGTGGCTTCGGGGTCATGCAGTTCGCCCTCGGGCAACCGGCTTCGGACCTGCTGACCCTCGCCGGCCTGCTACTGGTCGGGTGCTTGTTCCTGTCATTCGTCGCCGTCGTTCACCGCGCCATTGCTGAGCACATCGAAGAGGACCGCTCCTGACCGGGGGACATAACACAGGCCTCATTCGTCCCACCGTGCGCGCTGAGGAGGCGGCTGTCGCAGGTCGGACTTAGACTCGTCGCGATGTCCAGCCAGAGCCACACCCGCAGCGATTTCGTCCACCTCCACGTGCACACCGAGTACTCGATGCTCGACGGTGCTGCGCAGGTGAAACCGCTGCTGGCGGAGGTCGATCGCCTTGGCATGCCGGCCGTCGCCATGAGCGATCACGGCAACATGTTCGGCGCCTACGACTTCCAGGGCGCGGCCAAGGATTTCCCCGACGTGAAGCCGATCATCGGCATCGAGGCGTATGTCGCGCCGTCCGACCGGCGCAATCGCAAGCAGGAGTTCTGGGCCACCAGCGGTCAGCGCGACAACAACGTCGACGGCGAGGGTGGCAAGGACATCTCCGGTGGCGGTCGTTACCTGCACATGACGATGTGGGCCAAGAACGCGACGGGTCTGCGCAACCTGTTCGCGCTGAGCTCGCTGGCCAGCTTCGAGGGTTTCTACGGCAAGCCGCGCATGGACAACGAGATCATGGCGGCGCGCTCCGAGGGCATCATCGCCACCACCGGCTGCCCCTCCGGCGCGGTTCAGACCCGGCTTCGCTTGGGGCAGTTCGAGGAGGCCTGTGCGGCGGCGGCCGAACTGCAGGACATCTTCGGCAAGGAGAACTTCTACCTCGAGCTGATGGACCACGGCGTCGACATCGAGCGCCAGGTCCGCGAGAACCTGTTGCGGGTCGCCAAGCGTCTCGACCTGCCGCTGCTGGCCACCAACGACTCCCACTACGTCACCGAAGACCAGGCCGACAGCCACGACGACCTGCTGTGTGTCGGCGTCGGCCGCAACAAGGATGACCCCAGCCGGTTCAAGTTCAACGGGTCGGGTTACTACATCAAGTCGGCCGACGAGATGCGTGAACTGTTCCGGGAGCTGCCGCAGGCGTGCGACAACACGTTGCGCATCGCCGAACAGATCGAGAGCTACGAAGACGTCTTCAAGCACATCGACCGGATGCCGCAGTTCCCCGACGTCCCCGCCGAGCAGACCCAGTCGCAGTACCTGCGCGAACAGATCAAGATCGGCGTCACCGAGCGGTACGGCGACCAGGTGCCCGACGGCGTCTGGGAGCGCATCGAGACCGAGATGTCGGTCATCGAGCCGATGGGCTTCAGCTCCTACTTCCTCGTCGTCGCCGACATCTGCAAGTACGCACGGGACAACGGCATCCCGCTCGGCCCGGGTCGTGGTTCGGCCGCCGGTTCGCTGGTCGCCTACCTGACCCGCATCATCGAGCTCGACCCGCTCGAACACGGCCTGCTGTTCGAGCGATTCCTCAATCCCGAGCGCATCAGCCCACCCGACGTCGACCTCGACTTCGACGACCGCCAGCGCGACAAGATGGTGCGCTACGTCACCGAGAAGTACGGCGCCGCCTACACCGCACAGGTCAACACCTTCTCCACCATCAAGGCCAAGGCCGCCATCAAGGACGCGAACCGCATCCTCGGTTTTCCGTTCAGCCTCGGCGACCAGATCTCCAAGGCGATGCCGCCCGACGTCCAGGGCAAGGGCGTTCCGCTGGCCTCGACCTACGACAAGGACCACCCGCGCTACAACGAGGGCGTCGACTTCCGGTCGATGATCGAGGCGCAGCCGGAGGTGAAGAAGATCTTCGAGACAGCGCGCGGTCTCGAGGGCAAGATCCGTGGCACCGGTGTGCAC
Source organism: Yimella radicis (assembly GCF_054778255.1). NCBI lineage: Bacteria > Bacillati > Actinomycetota > Actinomycetes > Micrococcales > Dermacoccaceae > Yimella > Yimella radicis. Next base: position 267,461 of record NZ_BAAGZR010000009.1, on the reverse strand, counting down.
GCGGCCGCCGTCATCCTGTCGTCCGAGCCGTTGCTCGACCTGATCCCGATGCATCGCCGCGACAAGGACGGCACGATCATCACCGGGTTCTCCTACCCTCAGTGCGAGGACATGGGCCTGGTCAAGATGGACTTCCTGGGTCTGCGCAACCTCGGCATCATCGACCAGGCGCTGAAGAACATCGAGGCCAACCGTGGCGAGCAGATCACCACCGAGACGATCCCGCTGGACGACCCGAAGACCTACGAGCTGCTCGGTCGTGGTGACACGCTCGGTGTGTTCCAGCTCGACGGCGGCGGGATGCGGACGCTGCTGCGTCAGATGGCGCCGACCGGGTTCGAGGACATCACCGCTGTGCTCGCGCTGTACCGGCCGGGACCGATGGCAGCGAACGCGCACACCGATTATGCCGACCGCAAGAACGGTCGCAAGCCGATCGCCGCGATCCACCCCGAGCTGAAGGACGCGCTCGACCCGATCCTGGGTGAGACCTACCACCTGCTCATCTACCAGGAGCAGATCATGGCGATCGCCCGGGAGCTGGCCGGGTACTCCCTCGGTGGTGCAGACCTGTTGCGTCGTGCCATGGGTAAGAAGAAGCCCGAGGTGCTGGCGAAGGAGTGGGACAACTTCTCCGCCGGAATGACCGCCAACGGCTACTCCAAGGAAGCCACCCAGGCGTTGTGGGACGTCATGCTCCCGTTCGCGGGCTACGCCTTCAACAAGTCGCACGCCGCCGGGTACGCACTCGTGTCCTGCTGGACCGCCTACCTGAAGGCGAACTACCCTGCCGAGTACGCCGCGGCGCTGCTGACGTCCGTCGAGGATTCCAAGGACAAGATGGCGATCTACCTCGCCGACACGCGCAAGCTCGGCATCAAGGTGTTGCCGCCCGCTGTCAACGAGTCGATCGACGACTTCACCGCTGTCGGCGAGGACATCCGTTTCGGTCTGGCCGCTGTACGCAATGTCGGCGGCAACGTCGTCGACGGCATCGTGCAGGCGCGGCAGGAGAAGGGACGCTTCACCTCCTTCGAGGACTTCCTGCGCAAGGTGCCGGCGGTGGTGTGCAACAAACGCACCATCGAATCCCTCATCAAGGCAGGGGCTTTCGACGACCTGCAGCACAAGCGCCAAGGTCTGGTGCACGTGCACGAGACGTATGTCGACTCGCTGGTGGAGGAGAAGCGCAACGAGGCCCACGGCCAGGACAGCCTGTTCGGCGGCTTCGGGGACGACGACGCGGTCACCTTCGCGGCGCTGCCGCCGATCCCCGACATCGAGTGGGACAAGCAGACACTGCTGGCGTTCGAGCGCGACATGCTCGGCCTCTACGTGTCCGACCACCCGCTCTTCGGAATCGAACACGTGCTCGCCCAGCACGCCGACACCCCGATCTCGCGGCTGCTCGGCGAAGACCCGCCCAAGGATCGTTCCCAGGTGACGATCGCCGGACTCGTCACCAGCCTCACCCTGAAGCGCAACAAGAAGGGTGAGTTGTGGGCCATCGCCGAGGTCGAGGACCTCGAGGGTTCGGTCGAGGTGTTGTTCTTCGCCAAGACGTACATGACGGTCTCGACCATGCTCAACACCGACACCGTGTGTGTGATCCGGGCGCAGGTGATGTCGCGCGACGACTCGATCAGTCTCAACGCCCAGGAGATGACCATCCCCGAACTCAAGGGCGACCTGCGCGGGCCCATCGTGCTGACCATGCCGCTCGCCCGGGCCAACAACGGTCTGGCGCTGAAGCTCAAGGGCGTGCTGGCCGAACACCCGGGCGGCACCGAGGTCCATATCCGCCTCGTCCAGCCCGGACGTCAGGTCACGGTGAAACTCGACGAGAAGCTGAAGGTCGCGGCGTCGCCCGCACTCTTCGGCGATCTGAAGGCGCTGCTAGGCCCGACCTGCCTGACAGCCTGAGACAGCAACCGAAAGTCCGCAGAACCCGCGAGGCGACCCGCGAGTTCTGCGGACTTTCGCTGCGGGTTAGCGTGTCCCGGTGACCGATTCTGGGACCCCTCTGCAACCGCCACTGGCCGAACGCATCCCGAGTGAGCGCGTCTTCCACGGCGACGTGTTCGTCGACGACTTCGCCTGGATGCGTGACCACGACGACCCGCGCCTGCTCCCGCACGTCAAGGCGGAGAACGCGTACACCGAGGCGGTCACCGGTCACCTCGCTGTGGGCACGGAGGCCATCTTCGCCGAGATGAAGTCCAGGATCGTCCAGGACGACATTTCGGTGCCGGTTCTGCTCGGTGACTGGTGGTACTACGCGCGCACGGTCGAGGGGCAGCAGTACGAGATTCATTGCCGCACACCACGATCCGTACACGCCGATCGACCCACACCCGTCCCCGGGACGCCGCTGGCGGGGGAGCAGGTGCTGGTCGACGGCAACGCCGAAACCGAGGGCGAGGAGTTCTTCGAACTGGCCGCACTGGAGATCGACCGCACCGGGGAACGGATGGCGATGCTGGTCGACCGCACCGGCGGCGAGCTCTATGACCTCGACGTTCGCGAGATCGCGTCCGGACAGGTGCTCGACCACACGGTGAAGCAGGCAAGTCACGATCTGGCGTGGTCCTACGACGGCACGCACCTGTTCTACGTCCGCCGCGACGACGCTTGGCGTGCTCACCAGGTTTGGCGCCACGAACTCGGCTCGAACACCGAGTCCGACGTGCTGGTGCTGGAGGAGGCGGACGAGATGTTCGCTCTCGGCATCGAATCCTCACGCGACGACAAGTGGCTGGTCATCCAGTCCGGGTCGCAGCTGACCAGCGAGGTCCGACTGCTCGACCTGCGTGACCCGCTCTCCGAACCGCTGCTCGTCGAACCCCGCAAACACGGACTCGACTACTCGGTCGAGGTTGACGGCGACCGAATCATCGTGACGCACAATGGAACTCATGCCGACTTCGCGCTCGCCTGGGCACCGCTGGACGCTCCGGGCCGAGCGAACTGGAAGCCGGTGTACGACCCGGCTGCGGGGGAGCGGGTGCTCGGGGCGCTGGCATTCGAGGGCTTCGTGACGATGTTCCTGCGCCGCGGCGGTCTGCCGACCGCCGACCTGCTGTCGAAGGCGATCGCGGGTGAGGATCCGTACGGCGACCCGCGTCCGATCGACGTGAACGGTATTCCCCGCATCGGCCCCGGTTCGAATCCGAGCTATGACCAGACGACGGTGCAACTCGTCGCCACGTCGCTTCTCACGCCACGCACGGTCGTGGACGTCGATTCCGACGGAGCGAGCTCCGTGCTGAAGGTGCAGGACGTGCGCGGGTTCGACCCGGAGAAGTACGTGGAGGAGCGGGTCTGGGTCACCGCGCGGGACGGCGTCCAGGTGCCGGTCGACATCGCCCGCCGGGCCGACGTCCGCGCCGATGGCACCAACCCCGGATTCATCTACGGCTATGGGTCCTACGAGGTGAGCATCGATCCGGCGTTCTCCGCGCTGCGACTGTCGATGCTCGACCGAGGGGTCGTGTACGCCTTGGCGCACCCGCGTGGCGGCGGTGAGATGGGCCGAGCCTGGTACGACGACGGCAAGATGCTCGCCAAGAACAACACTTTCGACGACTTCGTCGACTGCTCGCGCTGGTTGATCGATCAGCAGTGGGTTGCACCGGATCGGCTTGCGGCAGAAGGAGGTTCGGCCGGAGGACTGCTCATCGGTGCTGTCGTCAACCGGGCGCCGGAGGTCTTCCGTGTGGTGCACGCCGCGGTGCCGTTCGTCGACGCCCTCACCACGATCCTCGACCCGACCCTGCCGCTCACGGTCGGGGAATGGGAGGAATGGGGCAACCCGATCGAGGATCCCCGCGTGTACGCGTACATGAAGGGTTACAGCCCGTACGAGAACATCCGTCCCGTGCAGTACCCGGCGATCCTCGCGACCACGAGCATCAACGACACCCGCGTCTCGTTCGTGGAACCGGTCAAGTGGGTGCAGCAGCTGCGCGAGATCACCACCAACGGGGCCGACCACCCGATCGTGCTGAAGACCGAGATCGTCGCCGGGCACGCCGGCAGCAGCGGACGCTACGACGCCTGGAAGCAGGACGCGTTCGAGATCGCGTTCATGCTCGACCAGATCAAGGCCCTCTGACACTTTCCTGACGCCGAGTGGCCGGGCTATGAACCAGCGTCCGGGTTATATCCCGGCCACCGGTTCACAGCCCGGCCACTCGGTGCGTTCGGATCAGGCCGTCTCCGCCTCGGACTTGATCTTCGCCAGGGTCTGCTTCATGCCGGTCATCAGGTGGGCCTCGAAGGTCGGCTCGCCGCCGAGCACCTTGTCGATCAGCACCTTCGACAGTTTCGTGGTGTCGTTCGAGACGTCACGGGTCTCGGTAAGGCGGGTGCCGCCGTCCGCGGTGGGTTCGAGTTCGTAGATCCAGGTGCTGTGGTTCTCACGGATCTTGAACGCGATCCTGCGCTCGGGCTCGTAAGCGGTGACCTTGCTCTGGGTGGGCCAGACCTTCAGACCCATCCGGTTGATGTTCACCATCGTGGCGCCTTGCTTGATCTCGCCACCGCGCACGATGACCTTCGCCGTGCTCGGGCTCCATTCGGCCATCCGCTTGAGGTCGGAGACGATCTCCCAGACCCTCGCCGGCGGTGCGTCGATGTCGATCGAGGTGGTCAGGTTCGCGGGCATGAACAACTCCTGGACGTCTTCGGGTGATCTGCTCGCGATGTTATGCGGACCGACCCGCTCGCAGGGTCGAACGCCGCCGTCCCGGACGAGTGGCGTCGCTTGAAGTAGGTCGATCGGACGCGTTGCCGGGCGCCTCGCCGACGGACGACAGATCTTCTGGTACGACCCCGACGGCGTTCGCTGCGAGCGCCGGCGACGGTGCCCGCCGCCTGGACTCTCGCTCCCCGTCAGCGCTTCTTGGCCGGGATCCGAAGTCCGCTGGCGATCAGCCGGCGGATCAGCTGACCGCCGCTCACCTCGACCGCGCCGGCGGCGACGACCTGCGCGTAACGGTCCTGCGGAATGTCATAGTGGTCACCGTCGAACAGGTGATCCGGAAGACCGACGGACCGCGCGAAGCTGTGCAACTCCGCGTACGACTCGTCACTGACCAGATGCGACCACAGGCGGTCGTACGCAGGCCAGAACGGCGGGTCGATCAGGACGGTCATGGGCAGTGACTTCACCACGTCGGACGCCGCGGCGCAACTACCGGGCCATGTGCGGCGTCCTGACTCATCTCTCCTGGAGTGCGGCGCCCAACTGCTGCGCGTATTCGGCGGCCTCCCCGTCGGTGTACTTCGTTCGTGGCCAGAAGAATCCGCGTAACCCGTCGCCCTTGGTCCTCGGGACGACGTGGCAGTGCAGGTGTGGAACTGATTGCGACACAGCATTGTTCATCGCGACGAACGTGCCCTGTGAGTCCAGGGCCTGCGGCATCCGTGCGGCGATGTGCTGCACGACGTCGAAGAACGGCGGCACCTGGCCGGACGGCAGGTCGGCGAGTGTCTCGTGGTGCTCGCGAGGCACAACGAGCACATGTCCCTTGAAGACCGGGCGGGTGTCGAGGAAGGCGATGGTGCCGGGGGACTCGTGCACGAAGAAGGCCGCAGTCTCGCCCGAGATGATCTGGCAGAACACGCAGTCGCTCATCGGGCGAGTATCCCGCATCGGATGGGCCGGTCCACCCGTTCCGGTGCTGCGACAGGGCAGGATCTGTGGAATGAACCAACGCGATGTCGAAGGTGCCGCACGTCAGGTCGGTGACTCCGAAGTCGTCGAGTACGGCGCACGGGTCGGGTTCGCCGCGAGCGGTCTGTTGCATCTGCTGATGGCGTGGATCGCGGTCCGTATCGCGTGGTCGAAGGGCGGTGGCAGTGCCGACCAGACCGGCGCCCTCGGCAACCTGTCCGGTCAGCCCGGCGGGAAAGTGATCCTGTGGGTCCTGGTGGTCGGATTCGCCTTGCTCGCGCTGTGGCATCTGACCGAGGCGGCCACCGGCTCGCCCGGGACGGAGGCCAAGGACCGGGCGAAGGACGCCGTCCAGGACGTCGCGAAAACGGTGTTGTTCATGGGTCTTGCCTGGACCACCTACAAGTTCGCCTCGGGCGGTTCGTCCTCCAGCAGTGGCAACACCCGCGACTTCACCGCGAAGCTGATGCATCAGCCCTTCGGACGCGTTCTCGTGGCCATCATCGGTTTGGTGATCCTGGGTGTCGGTGCGTACCACTTCTACAAGGGCTGGACCGAGAAGTTCCGGGAGGACCTGCAGGGCAACCCCGGTGCTGCGGTGATCCATGCCGGTCGAATCGGCTACGTCGCCAAGGGAATTGCACTGGCCATCGTCGGAGGGTTGTTCGTCGTCGGGGGAGCGAAGGGCTCCACGAAGGAGACGACGGGCCTCGACGGTGCGCTGCGCACCTTGCTCGAGCAGCCGTTCGGCAAGATCCTGCTCACCGCCGTCGCTCTCGGCATCGCCTGTTACGGCATCTACTCCTTCGCGTGCGCGAAATTCGCGAAGGTCTGACGAGGTCCGAGCAATTCGGGCAGTCATCGGCACAGGCGGCTATGTATCGCCCTGCGGCGGTTGACTCTCGTTGGGCGTGGTTTCCGGCAAGGCATGGGAGGACGTGCTGCGCCCTGGGGATTGCCACCTCACCGACCTGACTGGGGGCGACCCGAGAGTTTGCGCAGTGAACGTACCCACGCCCACGCTGCGTCCGGACGCGCAGGTCATGGCGTGCGCACCCGGATGTGCCGCGGGCATCTGTACGCAAGGTCCGCGTCACTGAGAGCTCAAAGCGAGCGCCGCCCCCGATGACGGGGACGGCGCTCGCTCGATGTGCAAGTGACCTGACGAATCACAGGTCGTAGTACATCTCGAATTCGTGCGGGTGCGGACGGAAACGGATCGGGTCGACCTCGTTGAGGCGCTTGTAGTCGATCCAGGTCTCGATGAGGTCCTCGGTGAACACGTCGCCCTCGGTGAGGTAGTCGTGGTCGGCCGCGAGTGCGTCCAGCACCTCGGGCAGCGAACCGGGCACCTGCTCGATGTTCGCGTGCTCCTCCGGCGGCAGCTCGTAGAGGTCCTTGTCGACCGGCTCCGGCGGCTCGATGCGGTTCTTGATTCCGTCCAGACCGGCCATCAGCTGAGCCGCGAACGACAGGTAAGGGTTCGCCGACGGGTCGGGGATTCGGAACTCGATGCGCTTGGCCTTCGGCGAGGTGCCGGCGATCGGGATGCGGACGCAGGCCGAACGGTTGCGCGCCGAGTACACCAGGTTGACCGGAGCCTCGTAGCCCGGCACCAGACGGTGGTAGGAGTTCACCGTCGGGTTGGTGAAGGCCAGCAGCGACGGAGCGTGCTTGAGCAGGCCACCGACGTACCAGCGGGCGATGTCGGACAGGCCGCCGTAACCCTTCTCGTCGTAGAAGAGGGGCTCGCCGTCCTTCCAGAGCGACTGGTGGGTGTGCATGCCCGAACCGTTGTCGCCGAACAGCGGCTTCGGCATGAAGGTGGCGGTCTTGCCGGCCTGGAAGGCGGTGTTCTTGATGATGTACTTGAACTTCATGACGTCGTCGCCGGAGCCGAGCAGCGTCGAGAAGGTGTAGTTGATCTCCTGCTGACCGGCGGTGCCCACCTCGTGGTGCGCGCGCTCGACGTTCAGGCCGACCTTGTCCATGTTGACGCACATCTGGTCGCGCAGGTCGGCCATGTGGTCGACCGGCGGGACGGGGAAGTAGCCACCCTTGACGCGCGGCTTGTAGCCCAGGTTGCCGCCCTCTTCGACGCGGCCGGTGTTCCAGGCACCCTCGACGGAGTCGACGTAGTAGTAACCCGAGTGCGAGTTCGTCTCGAAGCGTACGTCGTCGAAGATGTAGAACTCGGCCTCGGCACCGAAGAACGCGGTGTCGGCAATGCCGGTCGACTTCAGGTAGGCCTCCGCCTTCGCGGCGATGTTGCGCGGGTCGCGGCTGTAGGCCTCACCGGTGAACGGGTCGACGATGGAGAAGTTCATGATGAGCGTCTTGCGCTCACGGAACGGGTCGAGGTAGGCCGACTTCGGGTCCGGGATCAGCTTCATGTCGGACTCGTGGATGGCCTGGAAACCTCGGATCGACGAGCCGTCGAACATCTGGCCGGTCTCGAACGCGTCGTGGTCGAACGTCTTGGCAGGCACGTTGAAGTGCTGCATCACGCCCGGCAGGTCACAGAAACGAACATCGACGAACTCGACGCCTTCGTCCTTGATGTACTTCAGGACCTCGTCGGCGTTGTTGAACATGGAACCTCCATCTGGAATGTCACAGCCGGGGTATTCCTCGGCCGTTCGACTGAGTCGACCTTATCGGGGCGCGGTTTCCCGGCAGTGACCCGATTGTTTCGCCCGTGTTACGTCTTGGGCCCCGATGAGCCCGAACATTTCGCGGCATCACGGCTGGCTTAGGCTCGGGACGTGGTTGATCGTCGTGATGTAGGCAGCTGGCTGGAGGGTCCCGGAGCGGTCCGCGAGCGGGCCGAGGGTGACTATCCGGGACGCGACCTGGGCTTGCCGGAGTCGGGACCGGGTTCGATCGCCCGCACCGGCCCCCGCGCGATCGCACTGGTCATCGACTGGGCGCTGTGTTCGCTGATCGCTGCCGGTCTCCTCGGATTCAGCTGGGGTGAACCGGGAGCTGGCAGCTTCAAGCCGTTGCTGGTCTTCGTGATCGAGAACATCCTGCTCGTCGGCACGCTCGGCATGACGGTCGGCCACCGGATCATGGGGTTGATGGTGCTGCGGGTGGACGGCGAACGTGCCGGCCTGGTGCCTGCGACGATCCGGACCCTGCTGCTGGCCCTGGTTCTGCCGGCAGTGATCTGGGACAAGGACGAGCGCGGCTTCCATGACCGGATCGCTCGCACGATGATCGTCCGCACCCGCTGAGGCGCTCACCCGCGCTGCAGTTCACCGGAGCATCCGGTCAGAAACGTCGTAACCCCACGACCATCGAGGTCGTGGGGTGACGAACTGCAGCGGGTGTGTACGTCAGCGGCCGCGCATCCCGCGGCGGTCCGGACGCGCGTTGCGCGGGTCCATGCCCGGGGGGATCGGCGGACGCTTCGTGCCGAGCGCGCGCAGGCGCTTGTTGACGGCAGTTACCTCGGCGGTGGTGAGCTTCTTCTCCAGCTTGCCCATGCGCTTGGTGATCTCGCTGACCGCGACGGTGTCCTCGCCCTGGCCCACGCGGTAGATCGTGATCGGAACCTCGGGACCGACGACCCGTTCGACCCGCTTCTTCTCCGAGTTGAGCAGCTTGCTCGCATTGGCCTTCGGACCTTCACCGATGAGCACGACGCCGGGGCGTCCGACTGCGCGAAAAACCATTGCGGCAGAACCCATGTCGCGAGGGTTGCGGGCACGGCCCGCGTCGGCCGCGACCGGCTCCTGCTCCACGAACCACCCTCGACGCAGCGCACCCAACGCAGCACCGGACGCCCCCGGCTGGCCGTCGAGCTGGCTGTACGCGGCCCGCTCGGCCAACCGGCCGAACACGATCATCATCAGCAGCAGTCCGACCATCAGGCCGATGAAGCCCAGATAGAACGGGTGTCCCCACGCCAGGCCGATCAGCAGCAGGGGAAGGAAGCCGGCGAGGAACGCGAGGGCCATCCACAACGGGATCCGCGGGTTCTGCTTGACGGCGCCCTTGTAGAGGGTGGAGATCTGGCTGAACCGACCCGGCTTGTTGGGGTCCTTGGGCCTGCGTTCGCGGCGCGACTTCTTCGGCGCCTTCGCGGTGGAGGAGGTGGACATGCGGTTCAGGATACTTGCGGGGCGAGCTTGGCCATGAGCGACGCCGCTTCCTGACGGGCGGGCTCGGATGCTGCCTGCGCCAGGTGGCTGAGGTGTTCCGGCACCTCGCGTCCGAGTGCGGCCATGGCTGTGGAGTACAGGCGTCCGGCGCGGTAGGACGAGCGGACCAGGGGTCCGGCCATCACCCCGACGAAGCCGAGGTCACGGGCCACGTCGCTCCAGTGCACGAACTCCTGCGGCTTCACCCATCGGTCGATCGGGTGATGCAGGGGAGAGGGACGCAGGTACTGGGTGATCGTGATGATGTCGCAGCCGGCCTGATGCAGGTCGGTGAGCGCCTGCTCGATCTCGTGCTCCTCCTCGCCCATGCCGAGGATGAGGTTGGACTTGGTGACCAGCTCCTGCTCCTTGGCCATGGTGAGCACCTTGAGCGACTTGTCGTAGGTGAACGCCGGACGGATCCGCTTGAAGATGCGCGGCACCGTCTCCAAGTTGTGCGCGAACACCTCCGGACGTGCGTCGAAGACCTGACCGACCAGGTCCGGCTTGGCGCCGAAGTCGGGCGGGAGGATCTCGACGCCGGTGTTCGGATTGAGTTCGTGGATCTTGCGGATGGTCTCCGCATACAGGCGTGCGGCGCCGTCCGGCTGGTCGTCGCGGGCGACGCCGGTGACTGTGGCGTACCGCAGGTTCATCTGCTGGATGGATTCCGCTACGCGGCGCGGCTCGTCCATGTCGAGTTCGGTCGGGCGACCGGTCGCGATATCACAGAAGTCGCAGCGACGGGTGCAGACGTCACCACCGATGAGGAAGGTGGCCTCGCGGTCCTCCCAGCACTCGAAGATGTTGGGGCAACCGGCTTCCTGGCAGACGGTGTGCAGCCCTTCGCTCTTCACCATCGTGTGCAGCTTGGTGTAGGCCGGACCCATCTTCGCGGTGGTGCGGATCCATTCGGGCTTGCGCTCGATCGGCGTCTCGGCGTTGCGGGCCTCGACGCGCAGCAGGCGGCGTCCCTCCGGTGCGATGGTCATCCTCGAACGGCTCCCTCGATCAACAGACAGTCACGCGCGTGGCGGCGGTGACACGGTTCGTACCAGCGTACGCGGCCGGGTTCAGTCGTCTCGCCCGGAATGGGCTTACTGCCGCGTAGGGGGCTCGGGTCAAAGCACTGAGCGTTTAGCCCAGGATCGAGTCCAGCCGCTTCTCGACGTAGGGCAGCACCTCGGCGACCGTGACGTCGCGACCGAGTTCCCGGGTGAGGTTCGTGACACCCGCGTCCGGAATCCCGCACGGGACGATGGTGGTCGACCACGAGAGATCGCAGTCGCAGTTGAGTGCGAAACCGTGCATGGTCACGTCCCGGCTGACCCGGATGCCTATTGCTCCGACCTTGCGCTCCGGCCTGCCGTCGGACGCCGGGAACCACACGCCGCTGCGTCCCTCGACACGTCCGGCATCCAGCCCGAGATCGCCGCAGACATCGATCATCATCTGCTCGAGCCGTCGCACGTACGCGACCACGTCGATCGGGTCGTCGAGTCGGACGATCGGGTAACCGACCAACTGGCCCGGGCCGTGCCAGGTGATCTTGCCCCCACGGTCCACGTCGATCACCGGGGTGCCGTCGAACGGACGCTCGTGTGGTTCGGTGCGCTTTCCCGCGGTGTAGACCCGAGCGTGCTCGAGCAGCAGGACGGTGTCCTCGCGGGTGCCGTCGACGACCTGCGCATGCACCTGCTTCTGCAGGTCCCAGGCGTGCTGGTAGTCGACGAGATCGGGGTCGAAACCGACGTGTTCGATGCGCATTGACTCAGGGTAGAACCGAGCTGGACCCTCGACGTGCGCGGTTCGGTACGCGCGGGTAGGTGGACGGCGTCCATACAGAAGGCGCGGACCGAGAGGCTCACGCTGCAGACAATGAACACCTTCATCGCTGCGACGAAAGAGCGAACCCTCGTGCCGGCTGGTGGCGGTGGCTCGGGTCAGTACGCCGCGGGCGACGTAGGAGTAGATCGTCGCGGGCTGCACCCCGAGTATTTCGGCTGCCTGCGCTGTCGTGATCAACTCGCCGCTCACGGTTCGACCGTAGGGCAGCACTACCGTGTTCGCATGCGCGTTGGAATCGCCGGGTACGGCATGGCGGGACGTGGAATCCATCGAGCGCAGCTGCGAGCCGCCGGGTTCGAGATCGCGGCTGCGGCAACGTCTTCGGCGGAGCGTTCGGATGCGGTGCGTGCCGACGAGCCGGACGCCGTTGTCGTGCCGGATCTGGACGCCCTTCTCGAGGTGTCGGGCTTGGACCTCGTCGTGCTCGCGACACCGAGCGGGAAGCACTTCGAACACCTGATGGCCTGCATCGCGGCCGGCTTCCCGACTGTCGTCGACAAGCCGATCGCGGTCGACTCCTCGGCTGCCCGAGAGGTGGTCGAGGCTGCTGTGGATGCCGGTTGCCCGTTGACGGTTTTCCACAATCGTCGCTGGGACCCGCCGCACCTGACCGCGAAGAAGCTGATCTCGGACGGCACCATCGGCGACGTCATTCGCTACGAATTCCGTTGGGAGCGTTGGCGTCCCGAACCCAAGGATCGTTGGCGCGAGCAGGCGTCGGCCGCCGACGGAGGGGGGCTGCTGCTCGATCTCGGGACGCACCTGGTCGACTCAGCGGTCGATCTCTTCGGACCGGTGGAGTCGGTCTTCGCGACGGTCTCGGCTCACACGACCGTCGCCGAGGATGCTGCGGTGCTCCTGTGTCGACACGCCTCGGGTGTCGTGTCCGAGCTGTCGACCACCTCGCTCGCGGGCGCTCCCGGACCACGGTTGCGGATGAGCGGGACGAAGGCGGCGTACGTCGTCACCGAGTTCGAGACCGAACCCAACGCCTTTCTCGGGTTCGAGAACTCCGAGGGCCACATCGGTTGGATCGCTCGTGGCGAGACCAGGGAACCGGTCCGCGAAGTGCAGGCCTCCACGACCTTCTACCAGCAGGTCGCGGCCGCGCTGCGCAGCGGCGACGTCCAGGCGGCGATGCCGGTGGACCCGTGGGACGCGGTCCACACGGCGCGGGTGATCGATGCGGCCCGGCGCTCGGCCGAGAATTGGCAAGCGGTCCTGGCAACGACATTCGGCCGCTGATCCCTTCGTGCCGAAGACCTGGTCGAGTTCGGCACAGCTGACCTGGTTCGCCGGGCGAACCTCGACCCGGGCGAACCTCGACCCGGGCGAACCTCGACCCGGTCGGTCCTCGCCCCTGTCGTCACTCCACGACGAGGTGCTGGTGACCGTCGATGTGCTCGCGTGCGAGGTCGAGGCGGCCGGCGTGCGTAGCCGTTTCGGTGAGCAATCTCAGGACGACTTCTCGCGACGTCTCGAACGCAGGGAAGGGGAAGATATCCGGGCCGGGCCACCACTTCGGGGCACAGTCGACATCGAGGTCTGCGAGGAGATCGTCGACGTGCATGGTCCAGCGTCGGTAGGTGTCGATCGCATCAGCGCCGCGCGTCACCGGCACCTGCCACCCGTCCTGGACGAGCCCGATCGCTTCCTCGTCGCCGCCGAGAACCGCTGCACCCCAGAAGATCTCGTCGTCGTAGGTGAGGTGGTTGATCATTCGGGCGATCGACCATCCGGACGGTGCCACCGGCTGGAGCAACTGGTCATCGCCGAGGTCGTCCGTCGTCGCCAGCACGTGTGCTCGCTGGGCATTCAGGTGAGCGAACAGCAGCGTGCGTTCATCGATCATGCCGCCCAACTTATCGGGGGTCGGAATGACTGTCACCGGCGCGACGATTGGTGCCCGAGGGCGTGCTCGACCTTCGCGGTGACTCCGGTGTCGGAATCGACCAACTCCTCGTCTATCGCGGCGTACCGCGCCATGGCCATGGCTTGGACCGCTTGTGAGGTGGACGCCAACTGGTGCGGAGCCTTTAACGGCTTCTTCGAGCATGCGGTCGGCGTCGGCGTCGGCGGGGCCGACGCCGAGGAACGCACTCACCGTCACATCATCACTGCTCGGGCCCGGGTGGTGTGGATAACTTCCGACGGCGTTGTCGATCGGTGGGACGGTGTCGGCATGGACGAGCTCATGGACGGCAGCGGGAAGCCGGTGATTCCCGGTTACGAGGTGATCGACCGACTGGGCGCCGGGGGATCGGGTGAGGTCTGGGTAGTGCGACGTCCGGACGGAATTCGTCTGGCAGCCAAACTGATTCACTCGTCTCACGAGCGTACCGTCGGGGAGGAGGACTTCCTGCGCAGACTGGATCATGATCATGTGGTCCGGTTGCGCGACACCGTGCGGGAGGAAGGCGGGGACGAACGCACCGTGCTCATCCTCGATCTGGCCGAAGGTGGATCGTTGGCAGATGCGATCGAAGCCCGGCGCACCCTCACCCCAGGTGAACTGGTGACCGTGCTGACCCCGATCGCGCGAACCCTGCACGACCTCCACGGCTCCGGACTCGTCCATGCCGACATCTCGACCGGCAACATCCTGTTCACCGACGCCGGCAAACCGCTGCTGGCAGACCTCGGCGTTGCCAGGCTGGCCGGCAGCTATGACGACACCACCTGGGCCACGGATGCGTGGGCCGCGCCCGAGGTACTCGCGGGACAGCCCGCGGGACCGGCGTCCGACGTCTACGCACTCGGCGCAGTGGCTTGGGCCTGCGTGACCGGCACTCCGCCACCGCCGTTGCTCCAGCGCCCCGAGCTTCAGGGTGTGGCATCGCACCTGGATGGGTCGGTCATCGAGTTGATCGACGAGGCGATGTCGTTCGATCCGGAAGAACGTCCCAGCGCAGGCGAGTTCGCGCTGCGCCTGTGGCGATGCGCCGAAGCGCGACCGGCGCCGGTGGCCGGCAGTCGAGGATCGCGCCGAGCAGCAGACGCCCAAGGACCGGTGCTGCTCACGCGTCGGATGATCCGTGCGGCCAAGGCCGTGGAGGATGCCGAGACCGACCCTGAACCGTCTCTGCGGTCACGGCTCGCCTCGAAGCGTCCCGCTCGACACGCGCTGGTAACCGGAGCGGGTGCGGCACTGGTTACCTCGGTCGTCGCGGCGGGAGTCTGGGCGCTCGTGCCCGACGAACCGACGTACGCCACCGGCCACGTCGATCCGTCCACGCCGACTTCTGCGCGGCCGGCGGTCCAGCAGCCGTCGGCTGCCGCTCCACCCGCCGCGAAGCTTGTCCCGAAGCCGGTCCCGGAGCCGGCTGTGGCGCTCAAGACCCCGTCCCAGATCGTCAGCGACCTGGTGGCGGCTCGAGCGAGGGCATGGAACCAGGAGGACCCCCAACTTCTGGTCCATGCCCTCGCCCCGAATTCACCCGCGGACAAAGCAGATCGGACCGCACTCGCGACGGCGCAGCGGCAGGGTGCCGATTACGGGCAGGTGAGGTTCGACGTGGGACAGGTCTCGGTCACCAAGAGGTCGGCCAGCCGGATGACGGTGATCACCACGGTGCAACGACCCGACTACGTGGTCACCACAGCCTCCGTCACACATGACCGACCGGCCAACTCCCAGCGCGTGACTCTCGAACTGGTGCGGTCGGGTCAGTCGTGGTTGATCCACTCGTGGCGATGAACAACCCGTCCGGCAAACGCGAAGGCCGGCCCCGTCGCCGGGACCGGCCTCAAGCGGGTGCTGCTCAGACCTCGAAGGCGCCCTCTTCCAAGCGCTCCTTCATGTGCGTCAGGAACCGCGCAGCATCGGCGCCGTCGACGATGCGGTGGTCGTACGACAGGGCCAGGTAGACCATCGAGCGGATCGCGATCGTCTCGCCACCGTCACCGTCCGGCACCACGACCGCACGCTTGACCACCGAGCCGGTGCCCAGGATGCCGACCTGGGGCTGGTTGATGATCGGGGTGTCGAACAGCGCACCACGGCTGCCGGTGTTGGTGAGGGTGAACGTGCCACCGCCCAGTTCGTCCGGCGTGATCTTGTTGCCGCGGGTGCGGTCGGCGAGGTCGGCGATCTTGCGCGACAGACCGGCGATGTTCAGGTCGCCGGCGTTCTGGATGACCGGGACGAACAGACCCTTCTCGGTGTCGACCGCGATGCCGAGGTTCTCCGCGGGGTGGTACACGATCGAGTCGTCCTGCACGCTCGCGTTGAGCTGCGGGTACGCCTTGAGTGCCTCCACCGCGGCCAGCGCGAAGAACGGCATGAAGCTGAGCTTGACGCCTTCACGCTGCTGGAAACCGGCCTTCGCCTTGTCACGCAGACGCGCGATCTTGGTCACGTCGACCTCGACGACCGTGGTCAGCTGGGCCGAAACCTGCAGCGACTCCACCATGCGCGTCGCGATCAGCTTGCGCATACGGGTCATTTTCTCGGTCGTGCCGCGCTTCGGCGAGACCGCAGCCGGAGTCGACTGGCCACCGGACGCGGCGGGTGCCGGTGCGTCCTGCGAAGCGGCCGGAGCCTCTTCCTGCTCGGGCGCCTTCGCGGCCTCCGCGGCAGCCTGGACATCCTGCTTGCGGATGCGTCCACCGACACCGGACCCCTTGATCGACGACAGGTCGACTCCGGCCTCCTCGGCAAGCTTGCGCACCAACGGGGTGACGTACCCGGCGTCACCGGCGGTCGAAGCGGGCTTCGCGTCGGTGCTGTCCGGCTTCTTGTCCTGCTTGGGAGCCTGCTCCTGCTGCTGTGCGGCTTGCTGCTTCTGCTGCTTGGCCTCGTCCTCCTTGCCGGGGGCGGCCTCGGGCTCGGGAGTCTCTTCCTTGTTCTCGGCCGCAGCGGCGGCCTTGTCCTGCGTGTCGCCGGACTCCTCCTGTGCCTTCGGCTCTTCCTGGGCGTCCTGCTTCGGCTCCTCGGACTTCTCCTCGGACTTCGCCGGCGTCTCGTCCTTCTTGGGCTGGGATCCGCCGGCTTCTCCGCCGACGACGGCGAGGTCGGCGCCGACCGGAACGGTCTCGTCCTCCTGCACCAGGATCTTGGTCAGCTTGCCCGCAACGGGGGAGGGCACCTCGGTGTCGACCTTGTCGGTCGAGACCTCGAGCAGCGGCTCGTCGACAGCGACGTCATCGCCCTCGGCCTTCAGCCAGCGGGTGATGGTGCCTTCGGTGACCGACTCGCCCAGAGCCGGCATCTTGATGGTCTCGCCGCCCTCGACGTCGCCATCACCAGAGCCGCCGGACGACTCCGACGAGGAGTCGGACTCGGCCTGGTCGGCGCCCTCTTCCTTGGCCGTCTCCTCGGAGGCCTCTTCCTTGCCCTCGGCAGCCGCGGCTTCCTCGGAGCCGGCGGACGAGTCGTCCGACTTCTCCTCGGTCTTCTCCTGCGCCTTCGGCTCTTCCTTCTCCTCGCCGGAGTCGGAGGAGTCGGACGAGCCGGATGCCTCACCGTCACCGATCACTGCGAGGTCGGCGCCGACCGGAACGGTCTCGTCCTCCTCGACCAGGATCTCCTGCAGGGTGCCGGCAACCGGCGAAGGGATTTCGGTGTCGACCTTGTCGGTCGAGACCTCGAGCAACGGTTCATCGACGGCCACCTCGTCGCCGACACTCTTCAGCCATCGGGTGACGGTGCCTTCCGTCACGGATTCGCCGAGTGCGGGCATCGTCACGCGTTCAGACATGTGTGCAGTCTCCTTGTGTTGGGTGGCTCAAGTCCATCTTCGTCTCATGCATGCGCATGCAGGGGCTTTCCGGCCAGTGCGAGATGCGCTTCGCCGAGAGCCTCGTTCTGGGTGGGGTGGGCGTGGATCATCGACGCGACGTCGTCGGGCAGTGCCTCCCACCCGACGATCAGCTGCGCCTCGCCGACCTGTTCGCCCATACGGGCGCCGATCATGTGGACGCCGACCACGGCGCCCTCCTTGGCGCGGACGAGCTTCACGAAACCCTGCGTCTGCAGGATCTGGCTCTTGCCGTTGCCGCCGAGGTTGTACTCGTAGGTGCTGATCTCGCCGTGCTCGGCCTTCGCCTGCTCCTCGGTCAGGCCGACCGAGGCGATCTCGGGGTCGCAGTAGATGACGCGCGGGATGGTGCTCTCCACGAGCGGGGCAGGCTCGAGACCGGCGATGTCCTCGGCCACGAAGATCCCCTGGGCGAACCCGCGGTGCGCCAACTGCAGACCGGGGACGATGTCGCCCACCGCGCGCACGGACTCCACAGTGGTGCGGCAGCGCTCGTCGGCCAGGACGAATCCGCGGTCGACCTTCACGCCGGCCTCCTCGTAGCCGAGCCTGTCGGTGACCGGGCCGCGGCCGACGGCCACCAGCAACAGGTCGGCATCGATCGTTTCACCGGACTCCAACTGCACGCTCACGCCGTCGTCGCTCGCCGTGGCAGCGGCGAACTTCACGCCGGTCTTCGAGGTGATCTTGCGCTTCTTGAAGGAGCGTTCGAGTTGCTTGGAGATCGCTTCGTCCTCGGCCGCGACCAGGCGGGGCAACGCCTCGACGATGGTGACCTGAGCACCGAAGGAGTTGAACACCGAAGCGAACTCGACGCCGATCACGCCTCCACCGAGCACGACGACCTTCTCCGGGACGAAGTCGAGCGTCAGGGCCTGGTCGCTGGTCATGATGCGCGGCCCGAGCTCGAGACCGGGCAGGCTCTTGGCGTACGAACCGGTGGCGAGGACGACGTGCTTGCCGGTCAGTGTGCGGTCGCCGACGGTGACCGTGGTGGGGGATGACAGGCGTCCCTCACCCTCGACGTAGTCGATGGCGGCCGACTTCACCAGGCCCTGCAGGCCCTTGTGCAGACGGGAGATGACGCCGTCCTTGTACTTGTGCACGCCCGCCATGTCGATCGATTCGAGGGCGGTATTGACCCCGAACTTCGCGCCTTCGCGTGCGGAGTCGGCGACCTCGGCGGCATGCAGCAGCGCCTTGGTCGGGATGCAGCCGCGGTGCAGGCAGGTGCCGCCGAGCTTGTCCTTCTCGACCAGCGCGACACTCAGACCCAGTTCGGCGGCCCGCAGCGCGCATGCGTAACCGCCGCTGCCTCCGCCCAGGATCACGATGTCGTAGGTCTGGTCGGTGGATCGCGCCATTGGCTCGTAGCTCCTCACGGGGTTGCGCACAGGGGACCGCGTCGAGATCGTCGACGCCGACAATCTTGGCACTGCCGCCGAATTCGCCGAACAGGTGGTTGTCAACTGGAGAGTAATCACTGGAACGGGTGCCACGTCCGTGCGAGAGTGTTCCGACACGGGAGACCTTGCGCGATGGTCTTCCAGCCGAGCAGAAGGAGTGGACATGTCAGGCGACAAGCCGTCACCCAGCGATGAGATGAAGGCGAAGTTCCGCGAGGCCCTCGACAAGAAGAAGGCGCACGGCGGACGGGACGTGTCCGATCACTCGGCGCAGTCCAAGGTTGCCGGCACGCACGACGCCGAGACTTCGGGGACGCAGCAGATGTTCCGCCGCAAGTCCGGCGGCTGACAGACCGGGCAATCAGGCCGAAACGACGAAGGACGCGCCACGGATGTCCGTGGCGCGTCCTTCGTCGTTCGGAAACAGCGATCAGGCGCGTCCCTCGGCCAGCGCCACCAGCGTGCGGACGCTGTGTCCGGTGGCTCCGACGGGGGTGTAGCCGTAGGCGCCCGCCTCGTTGTAGGCCGGACCGGCGATGTCGAGGTGTGCCCACGGCAACTGCGCGCCGGACGTGTCGTCACCGACGAACTCGCGCAGGAACAACGCGGCGGTGATCATCCCGCCCATGCGCTCGCCGGTGTGCTTCATGTCGGCGACGTTGGACTTCATCGGCGGACGCAGTTCGTCCAGCAGCGGGATCGGCCACATCGCCTCACCGGCGGTGGCGGCAGCGTTCAACACCTCGTCCCGCACGCCGTCGACGTTGGACAGGACGGCCGTGGTGCGCGGACCGAGCGACAGGACGGCGGCGCCGGTGAGGGTCGCGACATCGATGACCAGGTCGGGGTCGGCCTTCGAGGCGAAGCACAGACCGTCGGCCATGACCAGGCGGCCTTCGGCGTCGGTGTTGATGATCTCGACGGTCTTGCCGTTCGGCATGGTCACGACGTCACCAGGGCGCTGGGCGTCCGAGCCGGTGAGGTTCTCGGCGAGGCACAGGTAGGTGGTGACCGCGATCGGCAGACCGAGCGCCGCGATCGCAGCGGTCGCCGCAGCCACCGATGCGGCTCCCGCCATGTCGCACTTCATCGTCACCATGCCGGTCGCCGGCTTGATGCACAGGCCACCGCTGTCGAAGGTGATGCCCTTCCCGACGAGCGCGATGTGCGCCTTGGCCTTGGCCGGCTTGTAGGTGAGGGTGACCAGGCGCGGCGGACGCGACGAACCGCGTCCGACACCGACCAGGCCGCCGCAGTTCTGACGGGCGAGCGCCTTCTCGTCCAGCACCTGCACCTTGACCTCTGTGCCGGCGAAGTGCCGCTTGGCCTCGGCCGCGAAGGAGGCCGGGTAGAGGTCGAGCGGGGGCATGTTGACCAGGTCGCGGGCCCAGGCCTGCTCGTCGGCGAGGATCTGTGCGCGCTTCACCCCGGTCTTGGTGGTGGACGCCTTCGCGACCGACGAGGACACGGACGCCTTCGCCAGCGGCTTGGGCTTGGCGCCGGTGGCGCGGTAGGAGGTGTACTCGTAGGCGCCGAAGCGCAGACCCTCGACGGCCGCGACCGTCAGCGCCGCGGTGTCACTGGGGAAACCGAAGGACGCGTGGGCCACGTCCGGCAGGGCGCGAGCGGCCGAACCGGCGGCGCGACGGACCGCCTCGACGTCGGCGTCGACCGGCTCGTGGTCGAGACCGGACCCGGCTGCGACGACGTACCCGCTCGTGCCGGCGATGCCGGTCAGCTTCACGATCTCGTCGGCCGCACCGCAGGCGCCGAGGACGGAGAGCGCCTCGTTCACGGACTCGGCCACCGCCGGGTCGAGGTTCGCGCCGGAAACGCTCGCCTTGCCGTCGACGGCGAGGGTCATCACGACCAGGACGGGCGCCGAGACCTTGTCGGCGGGACGGTCGGTCAGGGTCACTGTGGTCACGGGTGAGTGTCCTCTCGGAGTACTTCTACGGTGGTGTTGTCGGCGTAATGCTCGGTTGCCCACCCGCGACAATACGCGGGCGAACCACCGGTAGGTTCGCCCCATGAGTGACGCATCCTTGAAAGCTTCCCCGTTGCACGACCGCCACCAGGCGCTCGGCGCGAAGATGGCCGACTTCGGTGGCTGGCAGATGCCGATCGAGTATCCCGGCGGCGGAGTGCTGCGCGAGCACACCGCGGTCCGTGAGGCCGTCGGCATCTTCGACGTCAGCCACCTCGGCAAGGCGCTGGTGAAGGGTCCCGGCGCGGCCGACTTCGTCAACCGTTGCTTCACCAACGATCTGCGCAAGATCTCCCCGCCTAAGGCCCAGTACACGATGTGCTGCGACGAGGAGACCGGCGGCGTGGTTGACGACCTCATCCAGTACCTGCGCAGCGACGACGAGGTTTTTCTGGTCCCGAACGCGGCCAACACCGCCGAGGTCGTGCGCCGCTTGAACGAGAAGCTGCCCGAAGGCATCACGGTCACCGACCAGCACACCGAGTACGGCGTCATCGCCGTCCAGGGCCCCAAGTCGTTCGAGGTCGTCGAGGCGCTCGGCCTGCCGACCGATCTGGAGTACATGTCGTTCACCGAGGCCGACTGGAACGGCAAGCCCGTCATCGTGCTGCGTTCCGGATACACCGGGGAGAAGGGCTTCGAACTCGTCCCGCGCTGGCAGGACACTCCCGCCGTCTGGGACGCCCTCGTCGAGGCGATGGAGCCGTTCGGTGGTCTGCCGTGCGGGCTCGGCGCCCGCGACACGCTGCGCACCGAGATGGGGTACCCGCTGCACGGCAACGACCTGTCGATGGACATCACCCCCAACATGGCGCGCTCCGGCTGGGCCGTCGGGTGGAAGAAGGACGCGTTCTGGGGCAAGGACGTGCTCGAGACGCAGAAGGCCGCGGAGGACTACCGCCTCACCTGGGGCCTGCTGGTCACCGGCCGCGGCATCCCGCGTGCGCACTGCGAGGTGAAGGACTCCGACGGGAAGGTCACCGGTGAGGTCACCTCCGGCACGATGTCACCGACGCTGAAGCAAGGCATCGCGCTCGCGTTGCTCGACCGCGACATCACCGAGGGCACCCAGGTCACCATCGACGTCCGCGGCCGCGGCGTCGAGGCGAAAGTGGTCAAGCCGCCGTTCGTCCAGGTCGAGACCGACTGAGTACGTCAGTACGAGAAATCCGCGCACCCGCAACCGGGTGCGCGGATTTTCTTCGGGAGGTCAGTGGATGGCGGGAGCGTCCGACAGGTCCAGGACGCGTCCGGCGATCACCACATGCGTTCGCCGGCTGGCCTGGCTGATGATGGTGTTCACCCGACCGAGGCACTCCTGGTAGACGCGGGCCTGCGGGTCGGGCGACAGCGGCGAGAGACCGACCTCGTGCGAGACGGCGACGGCTTCGTACGGGGCGTCCGACCAGAGCGCGGCCAACTCGTACGCAGCCTGCTCGATCCGTTCGAGTGATTGCTGCGGGTCGTCCCAGGTCTGCCACTCGTTGAGCAGACCGACCACCCAGGTGCCCAGGCAGTCGACGAGTACCGGGTTGCGGGTGCGCAGGATCGCTCGGGTGACGTCGAGGGAGTCGGTGACGTTCCAGGAGTCGCTCACGTGCACCTGTTCACGCGGACCGTGGATCTGCGCCGCCCGTCCCGAACGTGCTGCCTCGCCGCCGGCGTTGATGACGGTGACCATCCCGTCCGCAGGTAGGAAACGCCGCGCGTACTGGGCCTTGCCGCTGCGCGTTCCGCCGAGTACGAGTGTGGTCGTCATTCGTTCCCCTCCTGAGTGCACCGGTAGAGCACCGGTCGCGGGCTGCGTCGTACAGGGTACTTCCGGTGGTGCAGCCTCGGGCAAAGGCCTGCGTCAGCACGCGGGTATATGTCGTGTCCCGACTGACAGCTCGGGCATCCCTGTGAAACACTGACGGGACGTACGCGGGCCAACCTCGCGTTTCGAATCTCACGGAAGTGCGCCGCCACCCCGGCGATCGACCGCTCAACAGTCCGGCTCCCAAGCCGGTGCTCATCGACGAGCCGATCTTCGAAGGTGGAGACCTTTGTCTGCTATGACTCATCCCTCACGCCCCGATACCTCCGGACCCGTGTTCGCCGCCCACGAGGGCGGCAAGCTGGAGTCCGTTCCGAGCAAGCCCTTGCGTGACCGCAAGGACCTTGCTCTGCTGTACACCCCCGGCGTCGCCGACGTGTGCCGCGCCATCGCCCAGGACCCGCAGTTGTCGTTCGAGTACACGACGCGACGCAACACCGTCGCGGTCGTCACCGACGGCACCGCGGTGCTGGGTCTCGGTGACATCGGGCCGGTCGCGGCCCTGCCGGTGATGGAGGGCAAGGCGGTGTTGTTCAAGCACTTCGCGAACGTCGACTCCGTGCCGGTATGTCTGGAGACGGGCACCGTCGAAGAGATCGTCGAGGCCGTCGTCCGCCTGGCACCGACCTACGGCGGCATCAACCTCGAGGACATCTCGGCGCCCCGCTGCTTCGAGATCGAGCGCCAGCTCAAGGAGCGCCTGGACATCCCGGTGTTCCACGACGACCAGCACGGCACCGCGATCGTCGCGTTGGCTGCGCTGATCAATGCCGCGAAGGTCGTCGGACGCGAACTGTCGAGTCTGCGCGTCGTCATCGGTGGTGCGGGCGCGGCCGGTGTCGCGATCGCGAACATCTTCCGCCGGGCCGGCATCGACGACCTCGTGGTGTGCGACTCGCGCGGGATCATCGAGCCGCAGCGCACCGACCTCACCGACATCAAGCGCAAGCTCGCCGCGACGACCAACCCCCTCGGGTTGCGCGGCAAGCTCGGCGACGCCCTGCTCGACGCGGACGTCTACGTCGGCGTCTCCGGTGGCACTGTGCCGGAGTCGGACGTGGCCAAGATGGCCGACAACTGCATCATCTTCGCGCTCGCCAACCCCGATCCCGAGGTGCACCCGACGGTCGCGCAGAAGTACGCAGCGGTCGTCGCCACCGGCCGGTCGGACTTCCCGAACCAGATCAACAACGTGCTCGCGTTCCCGGGACTGTTCCGCGGCGCGCTCGACTCCGGGGCTCCGCAGATCACCGAGGCGATGAAGATCGCTGCGGCAGAAGCGATCGCGTCCTTGGTGGACGAGCCGTCCGCGACCGAGATCGTGCCGAGTGCGTTCGATGACCGCGTCGCCCCGACAGTCGCCAAGGCCGTCGCCGACCTGGCTTGAGACACAACGAAATCCGGGTGAGCCTCAGCGGCTCACCCGGATTTTGCATGTGCGGGGTTCTAGCGGCGTCCGCCGCCGAGGAGATCGCCCAGGATGTCGCCGAGTCCGCCCGGCAGGCTCGACCCGCCGGCCTGACCGCCCTGACCGCCCTGACCGCCCTGTCCGCCGGCCATGCCGCCCAGGATGCTGCCGAGGATGTCAGCGAGTCCGCCACCACCCGGCCGGCTCTGACCCGCGTCCGGTGCGGGCTGACCCGGCTGCTGCGGTGCGGTCTGACCGCCGCCGAGTCCGCCGCCGAGTCCGCCTCCGCCGAGTCCGCCGCCGAGTCCGCCTCCGCCGAGCACCTTGCCGGCGATGTAGTTCAGCACGATCGGTGCGAGGACTGGCAGCAGCTTCTTGATCAGGTCGCTGCTCGCCCCACCCTCGAGCCCGCCCAGGCGGTTGGCTACCTCGTCCTGGTTCGGACCGAAGACGTGGCTGACGATCTTCTGACCCTCGCGCGGGTCCACGGCGTCCAGTGAGGGAGTAATGCCCTGGTGCTCACCGAGGGCGTCGAGCAATGACTGTGCGCCGCGTTCGTCCTGCGCGTTGGCCTGCATGCCACCGAGAAGGGTGGGGATCAGTTGCTCGGCCGCCTGACGGGTGCTCGCCTCATCAGCGCCGATCTGCTGCGCGAGGCGGTCCATCGGGAGCTGGGAGAGGATGTCCTGGCGTGCGTCCATGGAAACTCCTGGTCCGGTGTCGTCGCCGTCGACGACGTTCCGAGCAACCCTAGTGCGCTGCCACCCGTGTGGGTAGCGCGAACGTTTACGGTCGATTCATGAACGAATGGACGTGGACCTACACCGGCGGCGAGCAGGACGCATCCGCCGCCTTCCCGACGCAGGCCGAGGCCGAGGCGTGGCTGTCGGAGAGTTGGCAGGAACTCGCCGACCAAGGCGTCACCGCGGTCACGCTGCGGCGGGGTGAGTTCGACGTGTACGGCCCGATGCCGTTGTCGCAGAACTGATTACCCAGACTCCAGGGGTATCGAGATTCGCGCTCGTCAGGACGCCCGCAGATCGCGAGACCCCGCGCGCCCGATCAGTCGAGGAAGATGTCCAGCTCGAGCTGGTCGTCGGTGCCGCCGTACTGCAACAGGTCGGTGACGCCCTCCTCGCGCAACACCTCTTCATCGATGAAGAAGTTGCCGGTGCACTCGCGCGGGTCGCGCACCAGGATCGCGTGTGCGGCGTCGGCGACGATCTGTGGGGAGCGGCTCTTGATCATCGCCTCGTCGCCGCCGAGCAGGTTCTGGACGGCTGCAGTTGCGATGAGGGTGCGCGGCCACAGGCTGTTCGCCGCGATCCCGGCGCCGCGCAGTTCCTCGGCCAGGCCGAGGGTCACCAGGCTCATGCCGTACTTCGCCATCGTGTAGCCGAGGTGCTGCCCGGCCCACTTCGGGTCGAGGTTGATCGGCGGCGAGAGAGTCAGGATGTGGGCGTGCTCGGAGCGCTGAAGTTGGGGGAGCGCCGCGGCTGCGAGCAGGTATGAGCCGCGAGCGTTGATCTGGTGCATGAGATCGAACTTCTTCATCGGCAACGAACTCACCGGTGACAGGTCGATGGCGCTCGCGTTGTTGACGACGATGTCGATGCCGCCGAATCGCGACACCGCCTGCTCGACGGCCGATCGGACGGAGTTCTCGTCGCGGACGTCGCCCACGACCGCCAACGCCTGGCCACCGGCCGCCTCGATCTCGGCGGCAGCGGTGTGAACGGTGCCCTCGAGTTTGGGGTGCGGTTGGTCGGTCTTGGCCAGCAGGACGACGTTCGCGCCGTCCTGCGCTGCCCGCAGTGCGATCGCGAGCCCGATGCCGCGGCTACCGCCCGACATCAGGATGGTGCGTCCGGCGATGGTGTTGCTTGCCATGTGAGTCTCCTTGGCGTTCAGCGGTTCTCTTCGAGAACTCGGTTCAACAAAGTAGTCCGCCCGGCCGGAGGCTCGGACTCAGCGGGGAGCTTCGCCGCGCTTGACCTGCGGGCGCGGCATGCGCGACAGGCGCATCTGGAAAGCGCGCATGATCGCGTAGGACTTCGAACCCTTCGGCGGGTCCTCGCCGAACCGGGCACGGATCTTCTTCTTCAGGCGCAGCCACAACAGGACGCAGTCGACGACGCCGACCACGATGACCAGCCAGACCAGGATCAGCGAGGCGACCTGGAAGTTGCGGTTCGGGATGACCGTCATCACCAGCACGATCAGCATGAGCGGGAGCAGGATCTCGCCGATGTTCCAGCGGCTGTCGACCGTGTCGCGGATGAACCGTTTGATCGGACCACGGTCGCGCTTGGGCAGCGCGCTCTCCTCGCCGCGGGCGAACGCGTCCTTCTGCCTCATCCGCTCGAGGCGTGCTTCCTGTTTGGCGTTCTTCTTGGCGGCATCACGGTCGGCTGGTACCAACGGCTGACGGCGGGCGGCCTGCTGATCGCGGCGCTTAGGGGTCGGCCGGCCCTTCTTGCCGGGGACGCCGTTCTCGCTCACCGACTCCCGGATCTCGTGATCCTCGACGGTGGGCTGCTGGGATTCCTTCTTACGGCCGAACACAATCCACGATCTTACGGTGCGTTCGACGATGCGCCCGACCACACCCGCAAGTCCAGGTTCGTGGCGCTGACCTCGCCGGACCGCGGGCTTCCGGGCGGATACGGTGGCAGGGTGACCACAGATCGAGTCGAAGCCCTCCGTGACCGCGTCCGAGAACTCATGCCGCAGGTGCGTGCCGATCTCGAAGCCCTGACCCGCATCCCGAGCGTCTCGCTCGATTCCTTCGACCAGGCGCAGGTCGACAAGAGCGCGGACGCCGTCGCCGATCTGCTCAGAGCCGAGGGGTTGGAGGTGCAGATCGTCCGCGAGGGTGGGCGTCCGGCGGTCATCGGACGGCTGGCCGCACCCGAAGGCGCTCCGACCATCACCCTGTACGCCCACCATGACGTCCAGCCACCCGGTGACGACAAGGACTGGGACACTGCGCCGTTCGAGCCCACCGAACGTGACGGACGTCTGTTCGGCCGTGGTGCAGCCGACGACAAGGCCGGCGTGATGGCGCACCTCGCCGCGATCCGCGCCCACGACGGCAAGCCGCCGGTGGGGGTCAACGTGTTCGTCGAAGGTGAGGAGGAGATCGGCTCCGACTCGCTCGCGACGATCCTCGACAAGCATGGCGACCTGCTGCGCGCCGACGCGATCGTGCTCGCCGACTCAACCAACTGGGAGGTCGGTGTCCCGGCCCTCACCACCACCCTGCGCGGGATGGTCCGTGTCGCGATCCAGGTCAAGACCCTCGACCACGCGATCCACTCCGGTATGTACGGCGGTGCCGTACCGGACGCGATCACCGCGCTCGTCCGTATCCTTGCCGGGCTGCACGACGACCAAGGAAACGTTGCGGTGCAAGGACTTTCGCAGGGACTGGCCGCCGAACTCGATTACGACGAGGCTCGTCTGCGAGCCGAGAGCGGTCTGCTCGACACGGTCTCGCCGATCGGTACGGACTCGATCCTGTCGAGGCTGTGGACCAAACCCAGCATCACCACGATCGGCATCGACGCGCCGTCCGTCGACACCGCGTCCAACACGCTCGTGCCGTCGGCGCGCGCCAAGGTCTCGATGCGCCTGGCGGCCGACGAGGACCCGCGGCACGCCTATGACCTGCTGCGACAGCACATCGAGAAGACGACGCCCTGGGGTGCGGTCGTCGAGGTGAGCCTGGACGACGAGGGTGCCGGTTTCGCCGCGGACGCGCAGGGGCCGATCTACGACATCGCCCGCAGTTCGTTCCAGGACGCGTGGGACGGACGGGAGCCGGTCGACATCGGGGTCGGCGGATCGATCCCGTTCGTGGCCGCGTTCGCCGAGAAGTTCCCGGACGCCGCGATCCTGGTGACCGGCGTCGAGGATCCCGACTCGCGTGCCCACGGAGCCAACGAGTCGCTGCATCTGGGCGAGTTCGAACGCGTCTGCCTGGCCGAAGCTTTGTTGCTGGAACGACTTGGAGGTCGTGATGACTGAACGCAAGGGATACATCGAGAGCACCTACGAGCGGGACACCCGCTACATCGGCGACCGCATCCTCGCCGACACCTACAGTGATCGCGCCCGTGAGATCAAGGACGCGGGCGTCGAGGTGTGGCCGGTCGAACCCGGCCGCTACCGCCTGGTCGCCGCGCGCGCCTGCCCGTGGGCGAACCGGACCATCATCGTGCGGCGGTTGGTCGGTCTGGAGGACGTGCTGTCGATGGGCCTCACCGGCCCGACCCATGACTCCGACAGCTGGACCTTCGACCTCGACGAAGGTCAGGTCGACCCGGTCCTGGGCATTCCCAAGCTCAAGGACGCATACGACAAGCGCGAGCCCGGCTACCCGCGCGGCATCACCGTCCCCACGATGGTCGAGATTGAGTCCGGCAAGGTCGTCACCAACGACTTCCCGCCGATGACGCTCGACTTCTCCACCGAGTGGACGCAGTACCACCGCGAGGGTGCGCCCGACCTCTACCCCGAGGCGCTGCGCGAAGAGATGGAGCCGGTGATGCGGCGCATCTACACCGAGATCAACAACGGCGTGTACCGGTGCGGATTCGCGGGGGAGCAGAGCTCGTACGAGGACGCGTACGACCGGCTGTTCACCGCCCTGGACTGGGTCAGCGAGCGCCTGGCGGACCAGCGGTACCTGATGGGCGACACGATCACCGAGGCCGACGTCCGGCTGTTCACCACGCTGGTCCGCTTCGACCCCGTCTACCACGGCCATTTCAAATGCAACCGACAGAAACTGACCGAGATGCCGATCCTGTGGGCATACGCGCGCGACCTGTTCCAGACGCCCGGTTTCGGCGACACCGTCGACTTCCAGCAGATCAAGCAGCACTACTACGTGGTGCACAACGACGTGAACCCGACGGGCATCGTCCCCAAGGGGCCGAACCTGCTCGGCTGGGGCGAGCCGCACGGCCGCGAAGGACTCGGTGGCAGCCCGTACGGCGAAGGCACCGCTCCGGGTGAGGTGCCTGTTGCGGAGCGCGTGCCGGTGGCGCACAACCCGTTGCTGGGTGACGACGGACAGCTCCTGGTGCGAACCCCGGGGGCCTGACACAGCTGACCCACAGTCGGATCACATCGGCACTCAACGTGATTCATCGACGTTGAACGGTTCGTGAACGACCTTCTCGACCGGATCGCCGCCACGACGCCGCCCGACCGCACGATTCTTCTCGTGTGCGCCGCGGTGGCGCTGGCGGCGTTGCTGGTGCGGGAGGTCTTTGCCCTGACCCGTCACCTGGTGACCCTGATGCACGAGGGCGGTCACGCGTTCGTCGTGATCGCCGCGGGGCGATCTCTGCACGGCATCCGCCTGCACTCCGACGCCTCGGGCGTCTCGGTCTCCCGCGGCCGTCCGTCCGGCGCGGGCATGGTCGCCACCCTCTTCGCCGGATATGTGACCCCTGGCCTGGTCGGCCTTGCCGGCGCGTACGCGGTGCCGAACGGATGGTCGAACGCCTACCTGTGGGGTGTGGTCCTGCTCTGTGCAGCGATCCTGCTGCAGATACGCAACCTGCACGGCCTGTGGGTGGTGCTGGCGTTGGGCGTCGGGCTCGGGTTGATCACCTGGTTCGGCACGGACCTCGTGCGGTCGACGGTGGCGGGCACCCTGGCTTGGTTCCTGCTGCTCAGCGGACCCTGGGGGATGGTCGGCCTGTGGAAGGCGCGCCGACGCGACCGTAGCCGCACCGACGTCGACCAACTCGCCGCGATCACGCCCGTTCCCGCTGTCATCTGGTGGACGCTGATGCTGCTGGTGACCGTGGCGACCGGCGTCGTCGGCGGTCTGCGGTTGACCGCCTGAGTCACCCGTTGAACGGTCAGCTCTGCCGTGCGGTGGAATAGCAGTCATGCGAGTACTCGTGGCACCCGGACCGTTCGGCCGGCTCGGAGCGGGTGAGGCTGCATCGGCGATCGCCAACGCCTGGCGAGAGGCGAGCCCACACGTCGAGGTGGTGACCGCACCGCAGGCGGACGGCGGCATCGGAACAGCCCAGGTGCTCGGCTCCGCGCAGCACGCACAACCGATCGTGGTCGACGCCGAGGGAGCCGCGGTTCCGGCCTTCCTGTCTGCGGACCGCTCGCGAGCCTGGATCGACTCGGCCGAGG
This sequence comes from Yimella radicis, assembly GCF_054778255.1. NCBI lineage: Bacteria > Bacillati > Actinomycetota > Actinomycetes > Micrococcales > Dermacoccaceae > Yimella > Yimella radicis. The sequence goes on along the minus strand of NZ_BAAGZR010000009.1, from coordinate 237,247 downwards.
CGGAGGCTGCCGGGGGAGAAGACTCCGCGCCGCTCGGTGCTGCGGTGGCCTCGCTGCTTGCCGACGGCGTGCGGACGCTGGTCATCGGACTCGGCGGTGTTCGCAGTCTCGACGGCGGCCGCGGATTCGTTCGGGCTCTTGCCGGGTCGGCGGACGCGGACGGTGTGCGCCGGGCCCGTGAGTTGCTCGCCGACACGACGGTCACCGCCGTCGCGAACACAGACCGGCAACTGCTCGGCTTCCACGGGGCGTGTTACCCGGCTATAGCGGAACTGGGACTCGACAAGACCGACGCCCAAGCCGCCGAGCAGGCGATGGGCGAGTGGCTGGACGTCGTCCGCGCGGCAATACCGGCACGGCGAGACCTGTTGCAGGGCAGGCCGATTCGCCCGGAGAAGGAGCGGGGGGCCGGTGCGGCCGGTGGTTTGGGTTTCCTGTTGTTCGCGCTGGGCGCACAGCTGGTCGCCGGTCCTACCTACGTCGCGGGGCAGACCGGCCTCGCCGAGAAGATCACGCACTGTGACCTCGTGGTCACAGCGACCCAGGTCTTCGACTGGCGGGTGCTCGAACACAGCGTGCTGGCCGAGGTGACCTCGGCCGCCGCTACGGCAGCGACCCCGGCCGTGGTGCTCGCAGACGAGGTACACGTCGGCCGCCGGGAACAGATGTCGCTCGGTGTCCAAGGTGCTTACTCGGTCAACAAGTCCGGCTGGATGCGTCCCGTACCCGCGTCGGCGGCCGAGCTCGCCGAATCACTGCCGGGTCTGGCTCGCCGAGTGGCGGGCACGTGGACACCACCACCGAGAACCGACGTACCCTAGGTACGTCCGAACGAACGGGAAGATTCTGGCCGACCTTCTCGTTACACACCCCGGACGCCTGGACCGGCGCCGAAACCGGCGGTTCAGCCCGAATGCACTCGCCCGCAAAGGAAATGTGAGACATGAGCATCGACAGCAATGCGACCGAGGCCCAGACCGACACGCAGACGGAAACACACGGTGTGGAGCTGACCGATGTCGCCGCGGTCAAGGTGAAGAGCCTGCTCGAACAGGAGGGTCGCGACGACCTGCGCCTCCGTGTCGGCGTGCAGCCCGGCGGCTGCTCCGGCCTGATCTACCAGCTGTACTTCGACGAGCGCACCCTCGACGGTGACCTCGTGCGCGACTTCGGCGGTGTCGAGGTCGTCGTCGACCGGATGAGCTCGCCGTACCTGCTGGGTGCGACGATCGACTTCGCCGACACCATCGAGAAGCAGGGCTTCACGATCGACAACCCGAATGCCGGCAGCAGCTGCGCGTGCGGCGACTCTTTCAGCTGAGCCGCTTCCACAGCAAGCATCGAGCCCCGGACACCCTCGCGGTGTCCGGGGCTCGGTCGTTCTCACGTCCTCGGCGGGAGCAACGCGGGTTCGGTACCGGTGAGCGGTGGCAGGCGCCACCCGAGGTCGAACGTGCCTGTTTCGGCATCCGCGACGAACCGGAAGCGGTGCGGCGATTCGATCGCGATCACATCGGCGACGAATCGGGTCGGCGTCTGCCACCCACCGCGTGCCAGAACGGGCATCGACGCGCCGTGCGGGAAGGTCCACGTCGTCTGCGTCCAGGTGGCCGCAGTGACGGTGAGTTCGAAGGCGCCGACGCGTGCCTCCAGCGCGACGGTGGTCCGGCCGTCCGCCACGCTCACCGTCGCGTCGTTCCAGTGCTCAGGGAACCGTCCCGCACCCGAATACGGATCGACCTGCGCGCCGATGAGTTCGGCTCGGACCCAGCGGTGTTCGCCGGCGGGTGCGTCGAACGGATCCACTTCGTCAATGTCGAGTGTCAGGGTCGACAGTCGATCGGCAAGCGTCGCATCCGACTCCGGATCGCCGGGGCGGTCGATCGCCGGCAGCACGTGCTCCCACAGCAGGTTGAGGATGCGCTGCATGTCAACCGTCTCGGCCGTCATGGCGACCACCGTCCGTTGCTGGGGAAGAACGATCGCGAACTGCCCGAACGCACCGTCGCCGCGATAGCCGTGCCGGGCGCACCACAGGCCGAACCCGTAGCCCTGATCCCAGTCCGGGTCGGCCTGCGGATCACGGTTGGACGGCCCGAACGGCACTCGTGCGCGGCGCACCCAGTCAGCCGACAGGATCCGATCCCCACGCCAGACGCCCTCGTCGAGGTAGAGCTGAGCGAGCTTGAGCAGCGCATCGGTCGCCGCGTGAATTCCGGTGAACCCCAAGGCATTTCCAGCAGCGTCCGTCTGTGTGATGACCGGGCCGATGCCGAGTGGATCGAGCAGCCGAGGACGCAGGTACGGCAGCAGGCCCTCGCCGCTGACGTGGGCCACGACGCGCGACAGCAGGTAGGTGGCGACCTGGTTGTAGGCGAAGGTAGACCCCGGTTCGTGGTCGAGTCGGGTACGCAGGATCAGGTCGATCCAGTCGACGTCCGCCGGCTTCCCGTCGGCGGCGAACGCGCCTTCGGTGCCGCGTCGCCAGGCGTCGTCGTCGTGACCCACCGTCATCGACAGACAGTGCGCGATCGTGACGTCGAACCACGCCGGGTCGATCCGTGAACGGTCGGTCTTGAGCAACCACCACGGCAACTTCTCCAGCACTCGATCACGCAGGTCGAGTTCGCCCGCGTCGACCAGCAGGCCGACCGCGGTGGCGGTGAACATCTTGCTGCAGGAGTAGAGGAGATGGACGCGGTCGGCGGTGTAGGGCGACCAGTGCCCCTGCGCGATCAACTTTCCTTCACGCGCGATCATCAGCGAGTGCAGGTCGCAACCGGCCCGTTCGGTGGCGTCCACGAACCTGTGGATCCCGGCGGCGTCGACCCCGATGGACGACGGTGGTGCGGTGGGGAAGGCAATCGCGTGAGTCACGCGCCCACGTTATCCAGACCAGCCTGTCCACGCCCGGATTCTCATCACGAATGGGCCGGCCGGTAGGTTGCAGCCCATGAAGATCGCCGTCACCGGTTCCATTGCCACCGACCACCTGATGACCTTCGACGGTCGCTTCGCCGACTCGCTGGTGGTCGAGCAGCTCGACAAGATCTCGGTGAGCTTCCTGGCGCAGGACCTGCAGATCCGCCGCGGTGGCGTGGCGGCGAACATCGCATTCGGTATGGGCAACCTCGGTGTGCGTCCGGCCCTGGTCGGTGCGGTGGGCGAGGACTTCGCCGACTACCGGTCGTGGCTCGAGCGCCATGACGTCGACTGCGAGTCGGTGCACACGTCCGAGACCAAGCACACGGCGAGGTTCGTGTGCACCACCGACAACGACATGGCCCAGATGGCGACCTTCTACGCCGGCGCGATGACCGAGGCGCGCGAGATCGAACTGGCGCCCGTGGCGGCTCGCCTCGGTGGCCTCGACCTGGTGCTCATCGGCCCCAACGACCCCGAGGCGATGCGCCGCCACACCAGCGAGTGCCGCAACCGCGGCATCGACTTCGTCGCCGACCCCTCGCAGCAACTCGCGTTCGGTGACGGACCGCTGATCCGCGAACTCATCGACGGCGCCGCCTACCTGTTCACCAACGAGTACGAGGCGCAATTGGTCCAGCAGAAGACCGGCTGGAGCGCGGACGAGGTGCTCGGTCGGGTCGGCGTACAGGTGATGACCAAGGGCAAGGACGGCGCCGTCGTGCTGCGTCACGGCGAAGAGCCCATCGAGGTCGGTGTCGCGGGGGAGCGCACCAAGGCCGATCCGACCGGTGTCGGGGACGCCTTCCGCGCCGGTTTCCTGTGCGGTCTGGCCTGGGAACTCCCCCTCGAGCGGTGTGCTCAGGTGGGCTCGATGCTCGCCACCTACGTGGTGGAGACCGTCGGCACCCAGGAGTACGAGCTGAAGCACGCCGAGTTCCTCGACCGTTTCGAGCAGGCGTACGGCGCCGACGACCGCGCCGACATCGAGGCGTACCTGAAGAAGGCTTGAGCCGGGCCCGATCAGTCCGATGCCAGCAGAACTCCCGCCCTCGCGATACGACTTCGAGGTCGACATCCCGCCGCACTCCGGTGACTTTGTCATCGGTGGTGCGGATCTCGCCCCTGCCACATTGGTGGATGCCTACCGGCACGGGTTCTTCCCGATGGGCATGAGTGAGGGGGGCGCACCGCCGATGGGTTGGTGGTCACCCAGCCCGCGCGGCGTCCTGCTGCACGGCGACCACCATGTGTCCCGGTCACTGCGCCGAAGCCGGCCGCAGTTCGAGATCACCGTCGACGCCGCGTTCGACGAGGTCGTCGCCGGCTGCGCCGACCCCTCCCGCTCGGGCGCCTGGATCACCGACACCATCGCGCAGGCCTACGGACGTCTGCACGCACTCGGTCGGGCGCACTCGATCGAGGTCTGGTCGAAGCACGGCGACCTGGTTGGCGGGTTGTACGGGGTGTCCGTCGGCGGGCTGTTCGCCGGGGAGTCGATGTTCCATCGGGTCACCGACGGCAGCAAGGTCGCGCTCTGGGCGGCGGTCGATCTGGTGTTCGACGACGCGGGGGCGAACCGCCTCTTCGACGTGCAGTGGCAGACGCCGCACCTAGCCAGGCAGGGCGTCCGACCGGTGTCTCGTGAGCGGTACCGGGCGTTGCTCGAAACAGCGCTCTTGCAGCGTCCGCCCGCCGGTTTCGTCTGATCGGCACCGATCCCCCCGGGAGCGTCCCAAGCAGGAAGTGCCGGATACACATCGATCCGGTGACAGGACAGGCCGAACGGTCCACCCTGGCCGCGCAAACGAACGAGGTTGGGATATGGTTTCAGCGTGCCTGGAACCAAGAGAAACCCCTCCGTGGGGTCTTCACGTCAGCGGACGCGGACGCACATGATCCGCGCGGTCGGCCTCGGCGGCGCAACGCTGCTGCTCAGCGGCTGCACCGAATACCAAGAGCGGGGCTTCCTGCCCAAGGGCGTCACCGAGCTCTCGCCGGAGATCACCGACTTCTGGGTCGCGACCTGGGCGTGGGCCATGGGCGTCGGTGTTTTCGTATGGGCGCTGATGTTCTGGTGCATGGCGCGCTACCGCCGTAAGAAGACCGACACCGGTCTTCCGCCGCAGATCGCCTACCACGTGCCGATCGAGATCCTCTTCACGGTCGTGCCGATCCTGATGGTCGCGGTGCTGTTCGGCAAGACGGTCGAGATCGACAACAAGATGCTCGACACCTCCCAGAAGCCCGACGTGACGGTCAATGTCGTCGGCAAGCAGTGGAGCTGGGACTTCAACTACGTCGACGAGAAGGCATACGACGTGGGCACCCAGGCCGTCATGGACGGCAAGCCGGGCGCGGAGAAGACGATCCCGACGCTCTACCTCCCCGTGAACAAGCGGGTCGAGTTCGTGCTGACTGCTCGCGACGTCATTCACACCTTCTGGGTGATCCAGTTCCTGCACAAGATGGACATGATTCCGGGCCGGGTGAACAAGTTCCAGGTCACCCCGTCCGAAATCGGCACCTACAAGGGCAAATGCGCCGAACTCTGCGGCGCCTACCACTCGCAGATGCTCTTCAACGTGAAGGTCGTCAGCGAGGCCGACTACAACAAGCACATCCAGTCGCTCAAGGACCGTGGCTACAACGGATTCCTGTCCAACTCGATGGCGCGCAAGGGCTCGACCTTCGCACCGGGTGAGCAGCAGTACCTGCCCGCCGGGTTCGACCAGGACGACGTCGTGGAAGGAACCAAGTAATGGCAACTACCACTCCGGTCGGAGCTCAGCTCGGGGGCGACACCCCCAAGGGTCCGCCGCAGCGTCACCCCGGCCGCACCGTGGTCAAGTGGATCACCTCCACCGACCACAAGGTCATCGGCAACCTCTACTTCATCTCCTCCTTCCTGTTCTTCCTTCTCGGTGGCGTGCTCGCCCTGATGATCCGCGCAGAGTTGTGGGCGCCGGGTCTGTCGGTCGTCGACAACCCCGAGCAGTTCAACCAGTTGTTCACCATGCACGGCACGATCATGCTGCTGTTGTTCGCGACGCCGCTGTTCGCCGGTTTCGCCAACGCGCTGGTGCCGCTGCAGATCGGTTCTCCGGACGTCGCGTTCCCGCGCCTGAACATGTTCGCCTACTGGCTGTACCTGTTCGGTGGACTCATCGCCGCGTTCGGCTTCCTGACCCCGCAGGGTGCGGCCGCCTTCGGTTGGTTCGCGTACGCCCCGCTGAGTAACTCCACCTTCAGCCCCGGTCTCGGCGGAAACCTCTGGGTCTTCGGCCTCGGCCTCGGTGGTTTCGGCACGATCCTCGGTTCGGTCAACTTCATCACCACGATCGTGTGCATGCGTGCGCCCGGTATGACGATGTTCCGCATGCCGATGTTCACCTGGACGGTGCTGATCACCTCGATCCTGGCGCTCATCGTGTTCCCGGTGCTGGCCGCTGCGATGTTCGGCCTCGGCATGGACCGGGTGTTCGGTGCACATGTCTTCGACCCGGAAACGGGTGGAGCGATGCTCTGGCAACACATGTTCTGGTTCTTCGGGCATCCAGAGGTCTACATCATCGCCCTGCCGTTCTTCGGCATCATCTCCGAGATCCTGCCGGTGTTCAGCCGTAAGCCGATCTTCGGCTACAAGGGTCTGGTCATGGCCACCGTCGCCATCGCCGCTCTGTCGGTGAGCGTCTGGGCGCACCACATGTATGCGACCGGGCAGGTGCTGTTGCCGTTCTTCGCGGTGATGACGATGCTCATCGCCGTCCCGACCGGTGTGAAGTTCTTCAACTGGATCGGCACCATGTGGGGCGGATCGATCACCTTCGAGACTCCGATGCTGTGGGCGCTCGGCTTCCTGGTGACCTTCTTGTTCGGTGGTCTGACCGGTGTCATCCTGGCCAGCCCGGCCCTGGACTTCTCGCTGACCGACTCCTACTTCGTGGTCGCGCACTTCCACTACGTGATCTTCGGCACCGTCGTGTTCGCGATGTTCGCCGGCTTCTACTTCTGGTGGCCCAAGTTCACCGGTCGGATGCTGGACGAGACCCTCGGCAAGATCCACTTCTGGTTGCTGTTCATCGGCTTCCACATGACCTTCCTCATCCAGCACTGGCTGGGTGTCGACGGCATGCCGCGCCGGTACGCCGACTACCTGCCGGAGGACGGCTTCCAGTTCATGAACCAGGTTTCGACCGTCGGTTCGATGATCCTGGGCGTCTCGATGCTGCCGTTCTTCTACAACGTGTGGAAGACCTGGCGCACCGCTGCGATGGTGGAGACCGACGACCCGTGGGGCTACGGCGCCTCGCTGGAGTGGGCGACCTCCTGCCCGCCGCCGCGTCACAACTTCGACCGCATCCCGCGGATCCGCTCGGAGCGTCCGGCGTTCGACCTCAACCACCCCGAGGCCGCACCGCCGTCCGTCTCGGCATCGAAGAAGGTTCTGGCGGACATCTCCGCCGGACGGGAAGGTGACGTGCGATGAAGACCGAAGCAAGGCTCTTCTACGGGATCGGCATTTTCATCCTGCTGGTGTTCGCGATCTACACCTTCTTCACCATGCGGGACGCTCGAGGTATCGAGCCGGTCGGTGTTGCCGGCCTGCTGCTGACCGCCGGTCTGTGTTTCATGTGCGGCTTCTTCTTCTCCCTTTCCGGCAAGAAGAGCGACCCGCGTCCTGACGACGACCCCGACGGCGAGATCTCGGACGTCGAAGGTGACTTCGGCTTCTTCGCGCCGCACTCGTGGTGGCCGCTGATCCTGGCTTTCGGGTGCGCGCTGGTGATGTTCGGTGCCGCCGTCGGGTGGTGGATCGTCATCATCTCGATGCCGGTCCTGGTCATCGGTGCGATCGGTTGGACCTTCGAGTTCTTCCGCGGTGAGGACTCCGTCTGACGCACGCACAAGACAACACGACGAGCCCCGGCCCACTCGGCCGGGGCTCTCGCGTGCGGTGATGCTCAGCCCCAGCCGAGTTCGTGCAGACGGTCGTCGTCGATGCCGAAGTAGTGGCCGATCTCGTGCAGCGTGGTGACGCGGATCTGTTCGATGAGGTCGGCCCGGTCACGGCTGTGCCGGGTGAGCGGGCCCTGGAACAGGAAGATGCGGTCGGGCAAGGAGCCGTACATGTAGCTGTCCATGCGCTGGGGCAGCGGGATGCCGACGTACAGGCCCAGCAGCTCGGCGTGTTCACCACGTTGTTCGTCCGTCGGCTCGTCCTCGATCAGGATGACGACGTTGTCCAGGCGGTCGAAGAGGTCCTGCGGGATCTCGTCGAGGGCATCGGCGACGGCGTCCTCGAAGTCCGCGCGGGACAGCGGGACGGTCACGTCAACTGGCGTGGCTGACGCGTCGCCTGGAAGGCGCCATCGACAAGCTTGGGGACGCCGTTACTAGCGTTCAGCTGACCGATGAGGTTGACGTCGTCGCCGTAACCCTTGGAGATGAGCTCGATGCCACTGCTGATGGTCTTCAACCGGCCGGCCAACGTACGTTTCACCGCGCGGTACGCCTCCACGGCGACCTCAGCTTCGGGGGAGCGAGCTTCGGCGGGCAGCCCGCACAGGATGGCGCCGGCGCCCCAGAGATCTTCGCTGGCGACGCGCATCGCGCCGTCGGGCCAGCGTTCGCCGGCCGGCACGACCAGCACTTCGCCGCCGTTCTCCAGGTGCGTGGCGGCATGCTCGCAGACTGCACGCGCATTGCGCAGGCAGCCCACGACGACCTCAGCCCCGGTCTCTGCCAGGGCAGCGCTGATCGTCGAGCCGTTGGGGGAGGGAAGCACCAGGGCCTTGAAGGGTTCTGCGGCCAGGATCGAGGCGGGGGACAGCGACAATTGTCCGGGCGGATCTCCGACCCCGCGCTCATGCCGTTGACTGGCCAGCACCGCTCCGGTCTTCTCGGCCAGACGGGCGGCACCGGAGTCGCGCCATCGGTACGGGTAGACGACCGCGCCTCGATCGGTTGCCAGCGAGACGCAGGTGCTGAAACTGCACACGTCCACCACGACGGCGAGCAACGGTGCCTTCGCCTCGAGGGCCATGTGCCGCGCGCCCGAGCCACCCCAGACACAACGAACCGGCCAATGACCTTGCAGGAGAGCGGGATTGTCCGCATTCTTCATAGGTGATCAGCCGGTTCGTCGGTGTGGTTCGGTGACAGGGTGCGAGATCAGTGGGTGTCGCTGGTCTCGCGGTCGTCGGTGTCGCGACGGTTGTACGCGCTGTGCTCGCCGAGTTCCTGCGCGGTACCGACACCGGAGAAGTGCCCGAAGGACGGCTTCTTGGTGGCGGCGATCGCAGCCTGCTCCAGTTCGGCTTCGCGGCCGTGCGTGTGGTGCTCGGCTGCGAGCTCGGCCGGGGTCACCGGCTCGATGCGGTCACTGAAGTAGAAGTTCGACAGCTTGGCGCGCAGCTTCTCGCCCTTGGTGCCCTTGCGGCGCACACCGTTCGCGTCGACGTCCGGACCGGCCTCGACCGGGCGGTAGGACTTGTACGACACCAGCGGCCAACGCTTGTACTCGTCGATCGGCTCGTGGGCCTCGAAGAAGCGACCGTCGGCCGTGCGGACGATACGCCCGGTCTCGCGTCCGTGCAGGACGAGATCGCGGTCGCGACGCTGCAGACTCAGGCAGATCCGCTTGGTCACCCAGAAAGCGATGATCGGGCCGAGGAACACCATGATGCGGAAGAACCAGGTGATGTCGTTGATCGACAGATGCAGCTTGATCGCCATCAGGTCGTTACCGGCTGCGAACAGCAGGATGAAGTAGAACGTGATGAACGCCATGCCGATGCCGGTGCGCGTCGGGTTGTTGCGCGGGCGGTCGAGCAGGTGGTGCTCCTTGGTGTCACCGGTGACCCAGCGCTCCAGGAACGGGTAGATACCCATCGCGGTCCACATCAGCGGGATGAGCAGCACGGCGCCGATCATCACGTTGAAGCTGTAGGTGTGGCCCAGCAGGTTGAATTCGAGCCAGCCCGGTAGCAGTCGCAACGCGCCGTCGGCGAAGCCCATGTACCAGTCGGGTTGCGAGCCGGCAGTCACCTGCGTCGGCTCGTACGGGCCGTACAACCAGATCGGGTTCATGGTCACCAGTGCGGACACCAGGGCGATGACACCGAACACGATGAAGAAGAAGCCACCGGCCTTGGCCGTGTAGACCGGCATCAGCGGGAAGCCGACGACGTTCTTCTCGGTGCGACCCGGCCCGGGGTACTGGGTGTGCTTGTGCACCATCACCAGCAGGATGTGCGCGGTGAACAGGCCGATCAGAAGCGCCGGCAGCAGCAGCACGTGGACGGTGTACAGGCGGGGGATGATCGCCTCACCCGGGAAGCCGCCACCGAACAGGCCGTAGGCGATGTAGGTGCCGATGACCGGGACGCTGAGGATGAAGCCCTGGGCGGCGCGGACACCCGTACCGGACAGCAGGTCGTCCGGCAGCGAGTAGCCGGCGAAGCCCTCGACCATCGCGAGCATGAACAGCAGCAGACCGATGACCCAGTTGATCTCACGCGGCTTGCGGAAGGCTCCGGTGAAGAACACACGGAACATGTGCAGCATGATGGACACGAGGAAGATCAGCGCGCCCCAGTGGTGCATCTGACGGATCAGCAGACCACCGCGCACGTCCATGGAGATGTCGATGGTGGACGCGAAGGCCTCCGACATCGGCACGCCCTGCATCGGCACGTAGGAGCCGTCGTAGACCGTGTGGCCCATGCTCGGCACGAACCAGAAGGTCAGGAAGGTGCCGGTGATCAGCACGACGATCATCGAGTACATCGCGATCTCGCCGAGCATGAACGACCAGTGGTCCGGGAAGACCTTCTTCATCAAGAACTTGGCAGCCCCCGCAGCGCCGGTGCGCTCGTCGACCCAGTTGCCGATCGCGCCGGCCGGGCCGCCGCTCTTCTTCGGGGCGTCGGTGCGATCGTCGGTGCGCAGGGCGTCCGCAGGACGGTGTGCAGCGGTACTCATGCAAGCTCCCAGAAGCTCGGGCCGACAGCGTCGGCGAAGTCGCCGTCAGCGACCAGGTAACCCTCGTCATCGACCGAGATCTTCAACTGTGGCAGCGGACGCTTGGCCGGGCCGAAGATGACCTTGCAGTCCTCGGTCATGTCGAAGGTCGACTGGTGACACGGGCACAGCAGGTGGTGCGTCTGCTGCTCGTACAGGCCGACCGGGCAGCCGACGTGGGTGCAGATCTTGGAGTAGGCGACGACGCCCCCGATGCCCCAGTCACGCTGTTTCTGCGACTTGATCTTGTTCTCGTCGAGGCTGACCAGGATGACCGAGGACTTGGCCTTCTCGTTCAGCGGGTGCTCGGTCTCGTTGACGCCTTCGGGCAGCACGTGGAAGACCGAACCGAGAGTGACATCGGACAGACGGATCGCGGTGCCGTCGGGGTCGCGCATCAGGCGGCGGTTCTTGCCGTTGAGCTTCTTGCCCCAGAGGGTGACCTCGAGGTCGTTGCGCGGCATCGGACCCATCGAACCCAGCAGCTGCAGGCCGAGGGGGAGTGCGAACAAGCCGAGTGCACCGCCCATCGTCATCTTCAACAGCGGACGACGCGTCAGGTGGGTGGACTCGCCGGCGTCGGCGAGGGTCTTCACGACGCTGTCGCGGGTCTCGTCGTCCGAGCACAGCGGGTGGCGCTCCTCGACTACCTCCTCGTCCGACATCAGCGTCTTGGCCCAGTGGATGGCGCCCAGGCCGATGAACAGGATCGACAGACCGAGCGTCACGCCGAGTGCGGTGTGGCTCGCGCCCACCTTGCCGCTCAGCGGCAGCGTGACGGTGGCGTCCTGGCCGATCGCGAAGTAGCTCACGATGAACAGCAGCGTGAACAACATCGACAGACCGAACATCGTGACGACCTGGAGTTCGGACCGCTTCGCGGCCTTCTCGTCGTGGTCACCGTGACGGTGGATGTGCGGGGGGAGTCCCGGGTTCTCGAAATTTTCCGGGGTGTCGGCGGCCCCGTGCGACGCGACCGCGGTGCCGTGGCTGCCGTGCGCGTCGTTCGAGTGCCGTGCGACTTGGTTCGTCACTGCGGGATCCTCCTGCGGAGTGGGGTCTGTCATCACGCCGCCTTCTTGCCCAGCCAGACGGCGAAGCCGATGAGGATACCGATGAAGATGGTCCAGGCGAACAGGCCGTCGGCGACCGGGCCCAGGTTGCCCAGGCTGTGGCCGCCCGGCGATGCCTCGGTCTCGATGTACTTCAGGTACGCGATGACGTCCTGCTTGTCCTTCGGCGACAGGTTCGTGTCGTTGAAGACCGGCATCGACTGCGGGCCGGTGAGCATCGCCTCGTAGATGTGCTTCTCGCTGACGTTCATCAGCGGCGGCGCGTACTTACCGCGGGTCAGAGCACCACCGGAACCGGCGAAGTTGTGGCACATGGCGCAGTTGACGCGGAACAGCTCGCCACCCTTGGCGATGTTGCCGCCACCGGAGGTGTACTCCTTGCTCGGAACGGCCGGGCCGTCACCGAGGGAGGCGACGTAGGCGGCCAACGCGTTGGTCTGCTTCTGGTCGAACTGCGGGGTGGCTCGTCCGGCCTGGACACCGGGCTGCTGCATCGGCATGCGGCCCGTGGCCACCTGGAAGTCGACGGCTGCGGCTCCGACACCGACCAGCGACGGGCCGTTGGGGCCACCGGCGGCGGAGATGCCGTGGCAGCTGGCGCAGTTGGCCAGGAACAGCTGCTTGCCCTCGGACACCTGGTCGGCGGACGCGACGCTCGCGTTGGAGGCGTCGGCGTTCTTGGGGGCGAACAGTGCGTACAGGCCACCGGTGAGCACCAGGCCGAGCAGAAGCACGACCAGGAGTGCGGCGGGATGCCGGCGGCGGGCGGCGAGGGAACTCACGGGGCTTTGTCCTGTCGTCGAGCGGTCGGAGCGGTCGGGGGAGTCGTCACTGGAGCAGGTAGATGGTCGCGAACAGCGCGATCCACACCACGTCGACGAAGTGCCAGTAGTAGGAGGTCACGATGGCGCCGGTGGCCTGGTGGTGGGTGTAGCGGCGCGTGGTGAAGGTGCGGCCGATGATCAGCAGGAAGGCGACCAGGCCGGCCGCGACGTGGACGCCGTGGAAGCCGGTGGTCATGTAGAACATCGAGCCGTACGCGTCGGAGTCCATCGAGATGCCGTCGCTGAACATCTCGGAGTACTCATACACCTGACCGGACACGAAGATCGCGCCGAAGACGTAGGTGAGGGCGTACCACTCGCGCATGCCCCACTTGCCGACCTGGAGCAGGGAGCCGGTGCGAGCGGGCTGGCCGGCCTCGGCCTTGAAGACGCCGAGCTGACACCAGACCGAGGAGATCACCAGGATCAGGGTGTTGACCGTCGCGAAGGGGACGTTCAGGGCTTCAGTGCGATCGGCCCATAGATCCGGCGCAACGGCGCGGATCGTGAAGTACATCGCGAACAGACCGGCGAAGAACATCAGCTCGCTGGAGAGCCACACCATCGTTCCGACGGCGGTCATGTTCGGCCGGGTCACCGCGGGGCTGGTACCGGGGGAGCTCGAGTGAGCAGTAGTTGCTGTCGCCACGGCGCCATTATGTCCCCATTCGCTCCGACGCGCGCCATCGACCCCCCGGTTTCGTGAGCTTCCCGTGACCCAACGAGCATCAGGCGGGTTGAGTGCCCTTGCCGTTGCGGGGATTTGGTGCGGCACAAGCGAATGCGGCCGTGATGGGGTTGTGATCTGCGGTTCGTTGTGGTCGGGCGCGAACGAGCACCGACCGTGAGGTCGGTAGCATCAGCGACATGAGTTCGAACGTGCCGGTTCCCGCGGCCGAAGCCGCCCGGTCGGAGCAGTCCTCCGGCCCGCGTCAGTTGACCGTCCTGCTCTACAGCGACGACAGCGCGACCCGCGACGCAGTGCGCGTCGGTGTCGGTCGCCGTCCGGCGCGGGACGTGGAGATCGTCGCGTGGCGCGAGTGCGCCACCGCCCCGGCCGTGATCGAGGCGGTCGAGAGCGAGACGTACGACCTGCTCATTCTCGACGGTGAAGCCGCTCCGGTCGGTGGCCTCGGGCTCACCCGCCAGCTGAAGAACGAGATCGTGAACTGCCCGAAGGTGCTGGTGCTGACCGGTCGAGCCGCGGACGGTTGGCTCGCGTCCTGGTCGCAGGCGGAAGCAGCCGTGCCGCACCCCATCGATCCGCTCGTCCTCGCGAACGCGATCGCCTCCGTCGCTCGACAGGGCTGAGCCGGTGACGGCACAGCTGACCTGGCCGACCATCCTCAACTCGCTGCTGGACGGCGACGATCTCTCGCTCGATCAGACGTCCTGGGCGATGAACGAGATCATGTCCGGCAATGCATCGCCCTCCCAGCTCGCGGGCTTCCTGGTCGCGTTGCGCGCCAAGGGTGAGACCGTCGTCGAACTTCGGGCGTTGGCCGACGTCATGGTGGCGCACGCGCAGCCGATCAGCGTCGAGGGCGACACCCTCGACATCGTCGGTACCGGTGGCGACCGGGCACACACGGTGAACATCTCGACCATGTCGTCGATCGTGTGCGCCGGCGCAGGCGCCAGGATCGTCAAGCACGGCAACCGGGCTGCGTCGTCGTCGTCCGGCGCGGCCGACGTCATGGAGGCGCTCGGCGTCCGTCTCGACCTGACTCCGGCTCAGGTCAAGAAGGTCGCGGACGAGGCCGGGATCACCTTCTGCTTCGCCCAGACCTTCCACCCGAGCATGCGTCACGCCGCGGCGACCCGAAGGGAAATGGGCGTCACGACCGCGTTCAACGTGCTCGGACCGATGACCAATCCGGCCAACCCGAAGTACCGGGCGGTCGGTGTCGCCGACCCGCGGGTCGCCCCGCTGGTCGCCGGAGTCTTCGCCGAACGTGGGCAGAACGCCGCAGTGTTCCGCGGCGACGACGGCCTGGACGAACTGACGTTGTCGACGACGTCCACGGTGTGGTGGATTCACGACGGTGAGATCAGCGAGCACTCGATCGATCCGGAGAATCACGGCCTGCAGCGGGCACCGCTGGAGGCGCTGCGCGGGGGCGATGGCATGCACAACGCGCAGGTGGTGCGCGAGGTCATGGACGGCTCGACCGGACCGGTGCGGGACGCCGTGTTGCTGAATGCAGGGATCGCCCTTGCGGTGGTGGAGTCGGGAAGCGGTGGACGCTTCGGCGCCGATTCCGACCTGGACGGTGCCCTCTCGCGGGGCATCGGAGCCGCCGAGAGGTCGATCGACAGCGGCGCTGCCAAAGCCGCCTTGGAACGTTGGATCAACTCCACGCAGAACGCCTGACCCCAGGCGTCACCAGACGTCACCAGACGTCGTTGCTGCGGCTACTACTCGTCGAGGCCGAGTGCGAAGGCAGCTCCGAGGTCGTCCGAGGAGTACGTGCGGAACGCGATGTGGGTGCGTGAGTCGAGTACCCCCTCGACCTTGTTGAGGCGATCGGCGATCACGTCGGCGAAGTCCTCGTGGCGTGCGACCTTCGCTACCGCGATGAGGTCGACATCGCCGGTCACCGAGTAGACCTCTGCGATGCCCTTGATCTCGGAGATCTCCTGGGCGACCTCGGGGATGCGGTGGACGTCGGCGGTGATGAGAACGATGGCTGAGATCACCCGGCCACCCTATCGCCGGCGTCGGCGCGGGTGCCCTGCGCCAAGGACATCTGCTTCTCCAATCGGGTTCTGGTGCCGGCGGCCCCGTTGATCGGGCACACCCACACTCCGTCGGTGTGCACGATCCGAACTCCCGGCTGCTCGAGCCAGTGCAGCACCTTCTCGGTTTCTTCGGTGAGCGCGGCCGGAGCCGGTGCCACCGGCGCGGCGACCACCTCGGCTGTTTCGCGCAGTGCTGCGATGTAGGGCATCGGATCTGCGCCGCGTGGGCTGAGGGTGGTGCCGGCGAATCGGCCGTAGCGCACGCAGACCACCTCCCATCCTCCGACCGCACCGGGGCGTGCTGCGACGACCTCTGGGGTGCGGGCGAGCGGATCGAGTCGCTGGGCGCGTGCGGCGCCCCGGACGAACGAAAGCATCCGGTCGCGCACGTCAGCCGCATCCTCGTACCGGCTCTGATCGCTGAGGCGTTCCATCCGTTCGGTGAGTACGTCGACGACCGGGCGTGCGTCGGTGGTCAGCAGCCGTTCGGCGTCGGCAGCGATGTCGGCGTACTCGTCGGTGGACTGCTCGCCGATGCACGGCGCCCCGCACTTGCCGAGATCGAAGAGCGCGCAAGCGGTGGACCCGCCCCGAGCCGACAACCGTTTGGTGCACTGGCGCAGCGGGATGACGTCGTGGACCGCGGTGACGGCCTGTTCGGCGGCGGTCCTGGAGTTGAACGGGCCGACGTAAGAGCGGGCATCGGCGCGGACCGTGGAGACGACGGACAGCCGCGGGAAGGGTTCCTGGGTCAGCTTCACCCACACCGCCCGCTCCGGATAGCGCGAACGGCGGTTGAACCGCGGCTTGTGCTGCGCGATCAGCCGAAGCTCACGCACCTGCGCCTCGAGTGCGGTCTGACACACGACGGGAGTGACCGACTCGGCCAGACCGATCATCTCGCGCATCCGTCGGCGCTTCTCGCTCTCGGTGAAGTAGCTGCGTACGCGCTTCTTGATGTCGACGGAGGTGCCGACGTACAGGGCCTGACCGTTCACGTCCTTGAACACATAGACACCCGGAGCGGACGGCAGATCGTCTGCGATCACCCGCTTGCGCCGTTGCTGCGGGCTGACCCGTTTGCTGTAGGTCTGGAGTTCTTCGAGCGTGTGCACGCCGAGATTGCCGACCCGTCCGATCAGCGCATGCAGGACGTCGACGGTTGCCCGCGCGTCGTGCAGCGCTCGGTGATCGGGAGTGGTCGCGGCGCCGAACAGATGGGCGAGCGTGCCGAGTTTGCGATTGGGCGCCTCGTCGGCGGTGACGAGTTGGCGACCCAGGTGCGCGGTGTCGACCACGGCCGGCCGCGGCCACACCGCGCCGGTGTCACGACAGGCGGCCTTGAGGAAACCGACGTCGTACGGCGCATTGTGGGCGACGACGACGCAGTCACCGAGGAAGTCCAGAAAGGGGCCGAGCACGGCGTCGATGCGGGGAGCGCCGGCGACCATCGCATTGCTGATGCCGGTCAGTACGGACACGAACGGCGGGATCGGCTCGCCCGGGCGCACCAGCGTCTGGAACTCACCCAGCACGATGCCGCCGCGCACCTTCACCGCACCGATCTCGGTGATGTTCCTGCCGGCGGGTGCTCCGCCGGTTGTCTCCAGGTCGAGCACGACGAAGGTGACATCGGACAGCGGTGTGCCGAGATCGTCGAGTGTCGCCTGGACTGCGACCGGTCTGGTGGACATGTTCCGAACGCTAGGTGCCGCCACCGACAACGACCCGTAGGACGCGCGGCACAGCCGGTGGACAGCGTCGGGAGGGCCGTGCTCGAGGCGTGTCCGCGGCTCGTCCGAGGTTGGGCCCGAGCAGGTTGTCGGTGCTCACCCCTAGCGTCTTCGGCGTAGTGGAAACCGAGTCGGAGACCAAGCGATCCGACCGAACACGAAGGAGGACCACATGCACGACGAACTGCACATCGACTGCCGTACCTGCCCGGTCCGAGACCGGATGTGTGGCGACTGCATGGTCACCCATCTGTACGCACTCACCCCGCCCGCTCCGCGACAGCCCGCACTCGACCGCGGCGAGCGAGCAGCGCTGGACATGTTCGTCTCACTCGGACTCGTCGACGTCGCTGACCTCGCGAGCGTCGAGGTGGAGGTGGACGAGACGGGCCTGCGTTCGGTCGGCTGACCTGGCGCTCGACCCATCTCGCCATCGGCCACGATGGGTCCATGGCTGAAGTCGACCGTCGCGGTGCCCTCACGGGGTTCGCCGGCCTGGTCGGTGCCGCCGTGCTGACGTCATGCGGTCGATCTGTCGAATCCGAGTCGTTCGAGTCGTCGGCGACCTCCGCCCGTTCGACCAACCGCGCCCGCACCGTGCTCGACGCCCAAGGACTGCCAACGCAACTGCGAGCAGCGGTGAGCCGCGACGCCGAGAAGGCGGCGAGCATCGTCACGTCCTTGTGGGGTGATCAATCGCCCTGGCCGTCGGCAGGCGCGCACGTCCGCGCCTTCGCAGACCACGACGCGTTCGTTGCTGCCGGTGGGGACCGCAACGCACGATCCGTCACTGCGACCACCACCGAGGACGGCACCGTCCTCATCTCGCCATCCCTCCTCGAATCGCCCTCAGCAGCAAGGGTGTTCGTCCTTTCTCACGAGTTCACTCATGTGCGGCTCGGGGTTCGCTCCGCGGCTGCTCGATGGGTTGCCGAGGGCGCGGCCGAGCTCACGGCCTGGCAAGCGTCCGGTCTGTCGTTCGCGCAGTACGCACCGACCTTCGTGCGTCGCGTTCGAGCGGGTGACCGGCCGTACGGGCCACCGTCGGACGCCCAGCTGGACTCGCACGCCGCCGACGTCCAGCGCGCCTACCAGCACGCCTGCGCCTACAGCGACTTCCTGCTCACGCGCACCGATCCGGTGGGCTACCGCCGTTTCGTCGTTTCCGCGGTCGCCGGAGGGCGACCCTTCGACGACCTGTTCGACGACACCTTCGCCGCCACCCAGCGAGCGCTCGGTGCATCGTTCGCCGAGCATCTGGCGAAAATTGCATCCGGCCGTCGATAGGGTGGCCGCATGGCCGACAGCACCCAGTCCACGATCGACATCGCCGCCGACGCGGCGACCGTTCTCGACATCATCGCCGACTTCGACGCCTACCCCGAGTGGGCGACCCAGGTGAAGAGCGCGAAGGTGCTCTCCGAGGACGAACTCGGGTGGCCGGAACAGGTCGAGTTCACCCTCGACGCTGCACCGATCCGCGACACCTACGTGCTGGAGTACGACTGGGACGTCACGGAGGACGGCACCGGATCGGTCAGCTGGCACCTGGTGCGGTCCGACCTGCTCAAAGGTCTCGACGGCACCTACAGCATCACCGGGTCAGGCGACACGACCTCCGTCACCTACAAGCTGGCGGTCGCCTTGAAGATGCCGCTCATCGGTGCGCTGCGCAACAAGGCCGAGCGCACGATCATCGACACGGCCCTCGCCGGCTTGAAGAAGCGCGCCGAGGGGTGAGCCCCAGGCTGCTGCTGGTCGGCGGCCCCGGAGGCTCCGGTTCATCGACCTGGGCCGCTGCGCTCGCCGACGACTGGGCCGCGCGCGGGCTCAGCGTCGGTGTGGTTTCACTCGACCCGAGATTCGGTGCCCACACGCTGACGACACACCGCGACGCCGTAATGGTCCGACCGGAGGTGGACCTTCCGGAGATGTTGTCGTCGGCGGCCCGGTCCTGGGGGCTCGATCCGTTCGTGGTGGACCAGGCGCTGGCGCTGCTGTCTGCCACGGGCGGCCCGGCGCTGTGGCAGCTGCCGCGCCTGCTCGAGCGCTTCGACCGGGTGGTGGTGGACGCCGGGGCGCAGCTGTCCGGACTCGTCCTGCAGGCTCACCGGCTGCCGTGGCTGCTGTCCGAGGCGGGCCCCCTGCACAGCGGCTGGTTGCGGGCCACGCGTCCGGTGATCGCTCTGGCGATGGGTTCATCGGCCATCGACAAAGCAGGCGCGAGTCGACTGGCGGCGGTGGCGGAAGACGCGGTTCGGTTGTCCGAACTGGTGATGTCCCGGGCGACGGCGTCCGTTCTGTGTGCGAGGAACGCGAGCCCGACTGCGAAAGTAAGACACCACGCCTGCGCCCTCGCTCTTGCCCAGTGCCGTCTGGGGGCGGTCGTGACCGCGGGGGACGACGTCGTGCTGTGCGATGGCCCTCGGGTAATTCCGATGTGGTCCGACCTGCCCCGGAACTGGGACGAGAAGCTGGCAGACCCGCCCCGGGAATCGAGCGTCCGGGGGGACGCGCGAGATGGTGCTGTCACCTGGGAGTTGCCCTTGCCGTTCGTCGATCCGGCAGAGGTCGAACTCGAACAGTCAGGTAACCGGTTGACCGTTGCGGTGCAGGAGTCGCGCCGCACCTTCGTGCTTCCCTCACTGCTTGCGCGCCATGTCGCGACAGGTGCCACGGTTCGGCAAGGCATCCTTGGGGTGACATTCGAACCGACGCAGCCCGAGGAAACTTCGTGAACCAGCAGTCCGAACCACGTGCGTCCGAGACCGGCTCGGTCGCCGATGAGGCGATCAAGCTGATGGAATCGCTCGGCGCGTGGGCCGACACACAGGCACAGGCACAGGCACAGGCGTCGGCTCAGTCGTCCGGTGCTCCCGCTCCGGACACGCAGGAAGCACCAAGGCAGGAGTCAGCCGAGAAGTCGACCACGGGTGGCTGTGACTGCAGTTCGACACACGCACCCAAGGTCTGTGCGGTATGTCCGGTCTGCCGCATCGGTTCGTTCGTCGAGAGCCTCGGCCCGGACGCGATGGAGCGCATCGCCGATGTCATCGGGATGCTCGCCGGGAGCCTGCAGGAAGCGGCACGGCAACGTCGCGGCATGCCGGAGCAGAAGTCGGCCGCCGAGGCCCAGCAGCCACTGCGAACGCACAAGGTTCCGGTCACGACAGACGCCGGCACAGATCCGGACGCCGCGCGTCCCCGAACCGGCGGCGGTGACTCGGCAGAATGACCAGCGTGAATTCGACGCGAGCGACCATCGGTATCGACATCGGCGGCACGAAGATCGCCGGGGGACTCATCGCCCCCGACGGCACGATCCTCAAGCGCGACCGCCGCGACTCCCCGGCGCAGAACGTGGACGAGATCGCAGCGACAGTCGCCGACGTCATCAGCGATCTCGCCGAGGGCGAGGACGTGGAGCGGGCCGGCGTGGCGTGTGCGGGATACATCGACAAGTCCGGGACCACGGTCCTGTTCTCACCCAACCTCGCTTGGCGCGACGAACCGCTCAAGGAACGACTTGAGAAGTCGGTCGACATCGAAGTGACGATCGAGAACGACGCGAACGCCGCTGCCTACGGCGAGTTCATCCACGGAGCCGGCCACGACGTCGACGACATGGTGATGATCACGATCGGTACCGGAGTCGGTGGTGGCGTGATCATCGACGGTGAGCTCTTCCGGGGCTCCTACGGCATCGCCGCCGAGATCGGTCACATGCGCGTGGTACCCGACGGTATTCGCTGCGGGTGCGGCAACCGCGGATGCCTGGAGAGCTACGGCAGCGGTCGCGCCCTCGTGCGTGAAGCCCGCGCACTGGTCGCCGGTGGCTCGCCGTACGCCGGCGGCCTCGCCGACAAGTGCGGGGGGGACGCCAGACAACTCGAGGGCAAACACGTCACCGAGGCGGCACAAGCAGGGGATCCGGCCGCCGTCGAGCTGCTGGCCGACATCGGCCGATGGATCGGTGAAGGCGCCGCCTCGTTGACCTCGGTGCTCGACCCGGCTCGGTTTGTCATCGGTGGCGGTGTGGCCGATGCCGGCGACCTGCTTCTCGGACCCATCCGTGAGGGATTCGGCCGCCAGTTGACCGGCCGCGGTCACCGGCCGACCGCCACCTTCGAGATCGCCCAGCTCGGCAATGACGCCGGCATGGTCGGCGCAGCGGCCCTGGTGCGGCCGGCGAAGGCGTGAGCGCGAACGTGAAACCCGGCCGGAGCGACGAACTCGCGATCGGGATCGACATCGGGGGCACGAAGGTCGCCGGCGGCATCGTCGACTCCGACGGCACCGTCGTCGCCCGGACTCGCCGGGACACCCCGCATCGTTCGACCGCGCCGCACGTCGTCGAGGACGTCATCGTCGACGCGGTCCAGGAACTCCTGCGACACACCGAGCGCCGCCCGGTCGCGATCGGCATCGGCGCCGCGGGCTTCGTCTCCTCGGACCGGGCCACGGTCGTGTTCGCACCGCACCTGTCCTGGCGGCACGAGCCGCTGCGTGAGGCGTTGCGGCAACGGATCGACCTGCCGGTCTTCGTCGACAACGACGCGAACGCGTCCTGCTGGGCCGAGTGGCGCTTCGGAGCGGTGCGCGAGGTGTCCCATGTCGTGATGGTCAACCTGGGCACCGGCATCGGCGGAGCGATTCTCACCGACGGTCAGATGCAGCGTGGCCGGTTCGGCATCGCGGGGGAGTTCGGCCACATGCAGGTCGTCCCCGACGGACACCGGTGTGAATGCGGTAACCGTGGCTGCTGGGAGCAGTACGCGAGCGGGAATGCGCTTGTGCGAGAAGCCCGTTCGATGATCGCAGCGAACTCACCGATGGCCGCCGACATGGCCGCCATGGTCGATGGCGACGCCTCGAGACTGACCGGCCCGATGATCACCGAGGCCGCGCAAGGCGGCGACCCGACTGCCCAGGAACTCCTGGCCGAGATCGGTACCTGGCTGGGAGTGGGTCTGGCGAATCTGGCCAACGCGTTCGACCCGGGAGCCTTCGTGATCGGCGGAGGCGTCAGCGCGGCCGGTCCGATGCTGCTCGACCCGGCCCGCGCATCCTTCCGTAGGCACCTGTCCGGCCGTGGCTACCGGCCCGAGGCGCGCATCGTGAAAGCCGAACTCAGCAATGAAGCCGGTCTGGTCGGCGCCGCCGACCTGGCACGCACGGAGGTACTGGACGCATGAGGGCAGCGCACACCCTGCGGGTGGTGTCGTACAACGTCCGCGCCTTCAAGGACGACACGGACGCGTTGAAGGAGATCATTCGGCTGATGGAGCCGGATGTGCTGCTGGTGCAGGAGGCTCCCCGGCATCCGCTCTCCGGGCACCGGATCGCGCGGTTCGCGGCCGACGTCGAAATGACCTGGGCGAACGGCAAGCGCGGCTGGATGAGCACCACGTTGCTGACCAGCCTGCGGGTGCACGTGCACGACAGCGTCCACCGCAACCTGGAGGTCCGCAAGGGCGACGAGCCGCGCGGGTATGCGCTGGCGACGATCAGCCTGCCCGGACACTCGCCGCTGCACGTCGCGAGCCTGCACATGTCGCTGCGCTCGGACGAGCGCAAACCGCAGGCGGCGGCTGTGATGAGCGTGCTGCAACCTGACGTCATCCCGGCGATCATCGGCGGCGATCTCAACGAAACCCCCGGGCACGACGTCTGGAAGATGTTCGGCGAGACGCTGCACGAGGCGACGCTGGACGAGTTCACTTTCCCCTCGAAAGCTCCGGTCAAGCGGATCGACGCGATCTTCGCCTCTGCGTCCCTGCCGCACAGCCGCCCGGTGTTCTCCCTCGATCCGGCGAAGCTCGCCCGCGCGACAGACCACCTGCCGCTCTATGTCGACTTCGATCTGAGGTCGCTCGCCCTGTAAGGACTACAGCCTGGCGCCGTCGTCGAAGGGGTCGTCCTCGTCCCGATTGGCGGGTTGACGAACCACCATCAGCACGATGCCGGCGATCGTGATGAGCACCGCCGCGACCCACCAGAGTGCGGCGGCGTAGCGGTCGAAGAAGAACAGGTAGAGCAGCCAGATCGGCCCGCCGACCAGGCAGGCGATCGTCGCCCAGAAGCCTTCGTCCTTGGGCAGTGGCGGGGGAGCGGGAGGGTGGAAGTCCTCCTCGTGCTCCTCGACGAAACCGGGGCCGGTGCCGGCGCGCCACTGCGTCGGGACGGTGAACGCCGCGGGTGCGGACGGCTCCGGATCTTCGAGGTCGATCGGTTCGGCGGCTGGGCCGTCCCAGTCGGTCATCATCTCCTCGAACCGCCGGTCGACCTCCTCGTCGGAGTGCGGGTGTTCGTCGGGGCGCTCGTCGCTCATGCGTTTCCTGCAACTCGTCGGGTGAAGTCGGTGACCGCTTCATGAATGCGCGGAGCGTCGTTGTCGAGGGTTGCGACGTGGTAGCTGTTCTCGAGCACGACATCGGTGACGTCGGTGCTCGAGATCCGGGAGAGAAACAGCTGCGAACTCGACGGAGGCACGATGTGATCCACCCGAGAACGCAGCACCAACACCGGCTGCGTGATCTGCGCCAGGTCGCGGGTCACGCGGTGCCACAGCTGCGCCTGGGTGTGCAGCGCACGCAGCGGCATCCGCTCGTAGGCGTCGTGCGACACCCCGTCCTTCTTGATGTCGCCGCCGATTCCGGAGACCGTCGAGCGCAGCCGTCGGGCAACCGGGATGAGGCGGAACTTCAGATTCTTGGTGCGTATGACCGGGTTGATCACCACGAGTCCGGCGATCTCCGGGTTCCGTTGCACCAGAAGGGTGCTCAGCGTTGCGCCCATCGAGAGGCCACACGCGACCACGGTGTCGCATCGTTCCGTGAGTTCGGCGTACGCGCCCTCGAGTTCGGCGTACCAGTCAGTCCAGGTCGTGCCGTCGAGGTCCTGCCACGCGGTGCCGTGCCCGGGGAGTCGGGGAGCGCGAACGCTGAACCCCTCGTCGACCAGATGCTCGGCCAACGGGCGCACCGCGGCCGGCGAGCCGGTGAATCCGTGGCAGACCAGGACGCCGGTGCGGGAGCCGTCGTGGACGATCGGGGTGGCACCCTCGCGGATTTGCATGACGTCTATCTTTACGCATGCCCGCGAGGTGGTGGCGGTGGGCGTTATGGTTCAGGCCGAAGCAATTCTTGGAGGCGCGGTGCTGTACTGGTTCTTGAAGCGGGTCCTGATCGGTCCTATTCTCAATTTGGTGTTCCGACCCTGGGTCGACGGTGAGAAGAACATCCCCGATAAGGGGCCGGCGATCTTCGCCAGCAACCACCTGTCGTTCTCCGACTCCTTCTTCCTCCCGCTGGTCGTGCCGCGCCGGATGACCTTCGTCGCCAAGGCCGACTACTTCACCGGCACCGGTATCAAGGGCCGCCTCACGGCCGCCTTCTTCCGTGGGGTCGGGCAGATACCGATCGACCGCGCCGGCGGATCCGCGTCGAGCGGGGCGTTGCAGTCCGGCCTCAACGTGCTACGCCGGGGCGAACTGTTCGGCATCTACCCCGAGGGGACCCGCAGCCCCGATGGGCGTCTCTACAAGGGCAAGACCGGCGTCGCTCGGCTCGCTCTGGAGGCCAAGTGCCCGGTCATCCCGGTCGCGATGATCGACACGGACAAAGCGCAGCCGACCGGTAAGAAAATCCCGAAGATCATGAGGATCGGCATCCGCATCGGCAAGCCGATGGACTTCTCGCGCTACGAAGGCATGCAGGACGACCGGTTCGTGCTGCGCAGCATCACCGATGAGGTGATGTACGAGCTGATGCTGTTGTCCGGCCAGGAGTACGTCGACGTGTACGCGTCCACGGTCAAGGACCGGATCGCAGCCAAGGCCAAGGAGATCGGCGGCGCGGCCGTCGCCGTCGGCAGCGGTGCCGCCCAGGCCATCGGCCACAAGGTGTCCCGACGTTCCGGCGAGGACGCCGGCGCGAAGGACGAGACCTCGCCGGAGGCATCCGAGGGCGGTCTCGCGATCGACCTGGAGACCGACGCCGACACGGTTGCTGGCACTGTCCACGACGCCGACGGTGACGCCGCTCACACCCCTTCGCAGAGCTGACGTCCCGCGCATCGGGCACCTGATTCGGACGTGGTGAGCGGCGCGTACGCTTGCCGGGTGAGTACCACCGCACTGAACCCCGACGCCCTGAACGAGATGCCCGAGTGGCCGCAGCTGCCTGCCATGCAGCAGCCCACCTGGCCCGACCGTCAGGCCGTCGAGTATGTGCGCTCCGAGCTGGCTTCGCTGCCGCCGCTGGTCTTCGCGGGGGAGTGCGACGTGCTGCGCGATCGCCTTGCCGCGGCCGCGAAAGGTGAGGCCTTCGTGTTGCAGGGAGGCGACTGCGCCGAGATGTTCTCCGCGGCGACCGCCGCGAACATCCGCGACCGCATCAAGACGATCCTGCAGATGGCCGCAGTCCTCACCTATGGCGCGAGCACCCCGGTCGTGAAGCTCGGTCGCATCGCCGGCCAGTACGCCAAGCCGCGCAGCAAGGACACCGAGACCCGGGGCGACGTCACCCTCCCGGCGTACCGCGGCGACATGGTCAACGACTTCGCGTTCACCGAGGAATCCCGCACCCCCGACCCGCAGCGACTGCTGCGCGCCTACCACACCAGTGCCTCGACGCTGAACCTGGTGCGAGCCTTCACCACCGGCGGTTTCGCCGACCTGCGTCACGTGCACGAGTGGAACCGCGGGTTCATCGCCAACTCGGCGTACGCCCGCTACGAGTCGACGGCCCGCGACATCGACCGTGCGATGAAGTTCATGAAGGCGTGCGGCGCCGACTTCGATGCGATGAACGCCCGCACGGTGGAGTTCTTCGCCAGCCACGAGGCGTTGCTGCTCGACTACGAACAGCCGTTGACGCGGATCGACTCGCGGACCGGCAACCCGTACGCGGTCTCGGGCCACTTCGTCTGGGTGGGCGAACGCACCCGCGACCTCGACGGCGCACACATCGACTTCGTGTCCCGCATCCACAACCCGATCGGCGTCAAGCTCGGCCCGAACGCCGACCCCGACGACGTGCTGCGGATGATCGACCGTCTCGACCCGCAGCGCACTCCCGGCCGCCTGACGTTCATCACCCGGATGGGCGCCGGTGTCGTCCGCGAGAAGTTGCCGAACCTGGTTCGGCGGGTGACCGAGTCGGGTGCCCAGGTCGTCTGGGTCTGCGACCCGATGCACGGCAACACCTTCGAGTCGCCCAGTGGCTACAAGACGCGTGAGTTCGACCAGATCGTCGATGAGGTGCGTGGCTTCTTCGAGGTGCACGCCGCGCTCGGCACGATCCCCGGTGGCGTGCACGTCGAGCTCACCGGCAACGACGTGACCGAGTGCCTCGGCGGTTCGGAACAGATCCTGGACGCCGACCTGGAGAAGCGGTACGAGACCGCCTGCGACCCGCGACTCAACCACCAACAGAGCCTGGAGTTGTCCTTCCTGGTCGCCGAGATGCTCGCGCAGCGCAGCCGCTGACGATCAGCAACAGGAAGGGACCGGTTCACAGTGAACCGGTCCCTTCCTGTTGCGGCTGACGCGTCAGACGATCGACAGGGTGATCGTGCTGCCCTTCTTCACCGAGGTGCCGGGGCGCAGGCTTTGATCCCGGACGGTGTCGAAGAGCCCGCCGAAGAACCGGTCGAGTTCGACGGTGAATCCCTGTGACTCCAGGAGAGTCTTGGCGGCGCCGCTCTTCATGTCGATGACCCTGGGGACCTGGACCATCTCCGGCCCCTTGGAGACGATCAGTTCGACCGAGTCGCCCTTGTACAGGTTCGCGCCGCTCGCGGGAGTACTGCGGATGACCGAACCCTTGGCGACCGTTTCCGAGAACTCCTCCGTGCCGTAGGCCACCTTCAACCCGAGACGGGTCAACGAACCTTCAGCCTCAGCTCGAGGTCGACCGGCAACGTTCGGGACCGGAACCGGCTGCTTGCCCTTGCTCACGACGAAATTGACCTTGGCACCCTTCTTGAGCGCGGTGCCGGGTACCGGGGTGGACGAAATGACCGAGCCGGTCGGGACGCTCTCGTGGAAGGCTTGCGTCACGGTGCCCACGCCCAACTTCGCCTTCGTGATCGCCGCCCGCGCTGCAGCCTGCTTCGACCCCGCAAGTTTCGGGGCACTGAACCGCTCGGGCCCCTTGGAGACGGTGAGGGTGACGGTGGAGTTCTTGCGCTGCTCAGACCCGGCGCCCGGTTCGGCCCTGATGACCTTGCCCTGTGCGACGCTCTCGCTGAAGGTCTGTCGCACGCGTGCCTTGAGATCAGCCTTGCTGATCCGTTCGACCGCCGAGCCCTGAGCCAACCCGTTCACCGTCGGCACCTTTGTCGACCCCAACGGGCCGGACGTGAAGGCCCAAGCGGCGGCTGCGCCGAGCGACAGCAACGCCACCAGGAACAGGACGACCAGCAGGAGACCGCGTCGAGGACGCCGGGAGTTTTCGCCCGGCTGATAACCGCGGGTGTCGAGCGGATTGGTCTTGCTGTGGATGGCAGTGGTGTGCGATCTGCCGGCATCCACCTGCTCGTGGTCGACCTGTGCATCGGTGGTCTCGGTGGTCTCGGTGGTCTCGGCGTCCGAGGGGAGCGCACGGGTGCGCCGGTCGCCGTGATCGGTGTGATCGGTGTGTCCGGACTCGAGCCCGCGTCGCACCGTCCGCAGCGCGACCAGCAGGTCGGCGGCAGTGCCCGGGCGATCGTCCGGATCCTTGGCGGTGGCCTGGGCGATGAGGTCGTCAACAGTGTCCGGGATACCGCAGACGGCGTCCGACGCGCGCGGCATCGTGCCGTGCACGTGCTGGTACGCGACATGGATCGGCGAGTCGCCCGGGAACGCCTTCTCGCCGGTGAGGATCTCGAAGAGCAACAGACCGGCGGAGTAGACGTCCGAACGCGCGTCGGCCGTGCCGTGCTCCACCTGCTCGGGGGACAGGTAGGAGGCGGTGCCGAGCAGGATGTCGCTGTCGCCCGTGAGTGTGCTCGTGGTGACCGCACGTGCCAGTCCGAAGTCGGTGACCTTCACCTGGCCGGTCTGGCTGATCAGGACGTTCTCCGGCTTCACGTCACGATGTACCAGGCCGGCACGGTGCGCGGCGGCGAGGCCGTCGAGGATCGGGTCCATCAGGCCGAGGGCCTCGTCGACCGGTAGCGGTCCGCGCCGCCGGATCAGCTGGCGCAGCGTGTCACCCAGCACCAACTCCATCGCCAGGAACGCGTACTGCCCGTCCGAGCCCTGGTCGGTCACGGCGACGACGTTGGGGTGCCCCAGCCGGGCCGCCGAGCGCGCCTCGCGTCGGAACCGCGCGACGAACGCGTCGTCGCGCGCGAGGTCCGCACGCATCACCTTCAACGCGACGTCACGCTCGAGGCGCTCGTCGATCGCCACGAAAACCGAGCCCATCCCGCCGTCGGCGAGGTGCCGGGTGACGCGGTATCGACCGTCGATCACTCGTCCCACGATCGATGCTTCACTGGCTGGACTCACCCGCAAATTCTAAGTTCCTTCCGAATCAGGGCCGGGGAGGTTGGGCTGCGTGTATGGCTCTGCCCGTCACGACGAGACCCGGCGCCGCATCGATCCGACGCACGACATGCCAAGCTGGTGCCGTGAACGACGTGGAAACCCTGGTCGGCTCCTGGCTGTCCGTGCCCGAAGTCGCCGATGCTCTCGGCCTGCCGCACCGCACCGTCCGCCGGATGATCGATGACGGCGAGTTGCTCGCTGCACGCATCGGCTCCAACGAGGCGCTGGCGGTACCGGCCGCCTTCGTCAAGGACGGCGAACTGCTGCCGGCGCTGATGGGCACGATCACGGTGCTGCGCGATGCGCATCTCACCGCCGACGAGGCGCTGCGCTGGTTGTTCACCCCGGACGAGACCCTGCCGGTGGTCGGTTCACCCATCACGATGTTGCAGCTCGGCCGCAAGGCCGAAGTGCGCAAACGGGCCAGCGAACTGGCCTGGTGAGGCACGCCCTCCCGGGCTGAACGGTCAGGCTGCGCGCGCGACGGCGATGCCGATCAATTCGCGCAACATCTGCTCGCCCTCCGGATCGAGGTAGGCCCGGTCGAGTGCCGAGCCGGCTTCACGGCTCAGGTCGGTGATCATCTGCTCGACCCGCTCGACCGCGCCGGACGCGGTGATCCAGTCCCGCAGTCGACCGATCCCGTCGTCGTCGAGATCGTCGTGTCCGAAGGATTCGTTGAACAAGCTGACCTCCCCGGCGGAACTGTTGTCGAGCGCCAGGGCGATCAACACGGTGCGCTTGCCCTCGCGCAGGTCGTCACCGGCGGGCTTGCCGGTGGCTTCCGGGTCGCCGTAGACACCGAGCAGGTCATCGCGCAGTTGGAACGCTTCGCCGAGTGCGAGGCCGTACTCGGACAGCGCCGACTCGGTGTCGGCGTCGACGCCGAACGCGGTCGCGCCGATGAGCAGAGGCTGTTCGACGGTGTACTTGGCACTCTTGTAACGGATCACGAGTCGGGCCCGTTCGATGCGGTCCTGCGTCGAGGCCGACTCCCACGGGCGCACCGATTCCAGGACGTCGAGGTACTGGCCGCCCATGAGCTGAGTCCGCATCCGGTCGAACACGACGCGACCTCGAGCCAGTTCGTCGGCCGGCAGCCCACTGGCGCTGTACAACTCGTCGGTCCAGTTCAGGCACAGATCGCCGGCGAGAATCGCGGCGGCTTCGCCGAATCGGTCCGATTCTCCGTCCCAGCCGTGCTCCCGGTGCAACGCCGCGAGCGTGCGATGTGCGGTGGGCATGCCGCGACGGGTGTCGCTGCGATCCATCACATCGTCGTGCAGCAACGCCGCTGCCTGGAAGACCTCCATGGCGGTCGCCACCTGCACGATCGCGTCGTCGTGTCGTCCGCCGGCGGCACGGTAACCCCAGTAGCAGAACGCGGCACGTAGTCGCTTCCCGCCACGCAGCAGCGCGTTGATCGGCGCGATCAGGGCGTCCATCTCCGGGCCGATCGGCGCGAGCTCAGCGGTGTGGTGGGCGTGTGCGCGATCAAGGACGGTCTGAACCTGGGCGCGCAACTCCTCGAGGGGAAGGGGCTGGTTCACGCGGGGTCCTCTCGGCGGGCTTCATCGGGGGTTACTCACGAGTCGGTCACTGACGGGTCGAGGGCCGGGTAACCGCTAAGGTCGCCCACATGCCCGATGCGAGCGCTCGTCCGCACCCAAGCATTCCAGACCTGCTCCACGCGCCCGACACGGCGTTCAGTTTCGAGTTCTTCCCGCCGAAGGACGACGCGAGTGAAGCGATCCTGTGGGATTCCATCCGGCGCGTCGAGCGGATCCGACCCTCGTTCGTCTCCGTCACCTACGGCGCGGGGGGCTCGACCCGTGACCGGACGGTACGCGTCACCAGCCGGATCGAGCACGAGACGACACTCACCACGATGGCGCACCTGACCTGTGTCGGTTCCTCGACGACCGAGCTGCGTCAGATCGTCGGCCAGTACGCGGGTGCGGGCATCCGCAACATCCTCGCCCTGCGCGGCGACCCCGCCGGTGGGCTGGGCACGCCGTGGACCCCCCACCCGGAGGGTCTCGACCACGCCGACCAACTGGTCGGCCTGATTCGAGAGCTCGGCGAGTTCACCGTCGGAGTGGCCGCATTCCCCGACAAGCACCCGGAGTCGGGGTCGCTCGAGCACGACGCTCAGGTTCTGATCCGCAAGGCGCAGGCGGGTGCGTCCTTCGCGATCACCCAGATGGTCACCGACGTCGACGCCTACCTGCGCCTGCGCGACCTGGTCGCCGCATCCGGGCGATCGATTCCGATCGTTCCCGGACTGATGCCGGTGACTGCCTACGGCCAGCTGCAACGGATGACCGAACTCAACGGTCAGCCGTTGGCCGCGGAGGTCGTCGAGCGCATCGAGGCGGTGAAGGACGACAAGTCGGCCGTCCGGGAGGTCGGCATCCAGATCTGCACGGAGCACGCGCAGCGCATGCTGGCCGAAGGTGCGCCCGGTCTTCACTTCATCACGATGAACCGGTCGACCGCGACGCTGGAAGTGCACCGCAACCTGGTCGGCTGAACGCTTGCGCGACGGGTTGTCGGTGGGGGAACCTACTGTATGAGCGTTCGAACATGAGTTCGAACAACTCGTTCGGTCCACCCCTTCGCAGGAGGCGCCATGTCCACCGTCACCAGCAGCCCGACCCCGCTCGCCACCGGGGTCCTCGATCTCATCGATCGCTCCCGCGGTTGCCTGCTCGAGGCCTGTCATCAACAGGACGTCATCGAGCGGTACCGCTGCGCACAGCTGGCCGCCTTGCGCGCAGCGGCTGCGTTGCTGGCCGCGCGGAGCCGGCGCAACGCCAGGTCGGGTCCTCGGTCGGTGTGGGAGGTCGTCCCGACCGTCGCTCCCGAGCTCGCTGAGTGGGCGACCTACTTCACCGACACCGGGCGCCGGGGGCAGATCTTCGATCGGGGAGCACAGCGACCCACCGTGCGCGAAGCCGACGATCTGATTCGCGCCGGTGAGACCTTCCTCGGGCTCGTGCTTCGCTGTCTGGGTCTGCCGATGGCGTCCGTTCTGGGCGCCGGGCTCGACGCCGCGGTGGCTCCGTCGATGGCGCGGTGAGTTGCGGCCGGAAATTCAAAGTGACGAGTTCTGCTGCCCGGCCTACCATGCGGCCCGCCGGCGACTTATCCTCGGAGGTACACGTCGATGCTCGACGTGCATCCGCAACATTCCTGCTGGGAGGTCGACCGTGCCGCTGTCGGAGCACGAGCAACGCATGCTCGAGCAGATGGAACGCGCGTTGTCCGAAGAGGACCCGAAGTTCGCCTCCCAGATGCGTGCGGTCACCAGCCCGCGACGTGGACGCCTGATGATCGCTGCGTTCGGGATGATGATGGGCCTCGCGGTCGCCGTCGTCGGGGTGATGAACAACTTCATCTGGCTCGGCGTCGTGGGCTTCGTGGTGATGGTGGCTGTCGCGGCATGGGCCTTCAACGGCTCTGGTTCGGCCGCGAACCTCGGCACCGTGCAGGACGACGGCACCGTTCGTCCGGCTGAGCCCCGCGGGCACCGTCCGCGTGGTGGGCGAGGTCGCGGCGTGAGTCGCCCGGGCAAGCAGCGATCCTCCGGTTCATTCATGCAGCGGCTCGAGGCGCGCTGGGAGAAGCGTCGTCGCGAGCAGTGGTGACTCGTCGGTCGGCTTCTCAGCGAGTGAGAAGTAGCCCGCCCACCCACAGCAATGACACGGTGACCGCTGCCGCGAGTTCGATTCCGATGCTGGACAGCACCGCTTTCAAGGCCATCTTGGTCGAGGTCCACGCTGCCGAGGGATTGCGCAGGCGTACCTGCTCGGCGAGGTACACGCCGGCGATGAAACCGAGGAAGAGCCCCACATAGGGGATCACGAAGAAGCCGATCGCGGCCAGCACGATGCCCGCGAGGCGGGACCGCCCGGGGACGCCTGCCTGGCGCAGCGACCTGTTCGGGATCTGGTACTGCAGGAACCAGCCGATCAGCGCGATCACCACACTGATCCCGAAGATCACCCAGGCGGTCGTCGATCCGTTGTCCCAGGCCCACAGCAGGACACCGGCCTCGACCACGAGCAGGCCGGGCAGGACCGGCACGATGAGGCCGAGGATGCCGATGAGGATGAGTGCGCCGGCCAGAAGAGTCACGGGTTCCACGCGATGAACCTATCGCCCGGACAAGCGAATCGCCCGCACCGAGAACGGTGCGGGCGATTCGTTCTCACCGGCATGCCGGTGGGGTGTCTGTCGCGCTGTCAGTCCTGAGCAGCGTGCAGGCGGTCGGTCTCGTCGATGACTTCTTCGGCGACGTCCTGAAGCTTGTCCAAGTGGCTGCGTCCGTGGTGGGCGCAGAACAGCAGCTCCATGTCGCCGGCAAGACGGGCCCGGATAAATGCCTGAGCGCCGCATCGGTCACAGCGGTCAGCGGCGGTCAGCGTAGGTGCGAGTGCAGTGGCCATTGGGTCCATCCTTTCGTCGGGCGCCGAGACGCCGTCAGTTTCCTCTCGAGGAGGTCGTTCGTCACGACGGTCGATGCCCCCTCGCGGTTGCAACGGTGTGCGCCGTTCCGATGAGACAACATCCAAGCACCTCCGTGTGTTCCCGGAGGGGTTCTGCACCGGCGTGGCGTGTGCCATATCCGATCTGTGACCAGGACTGTCACCAGCCTCCGTCGGCCAGCCTCCCGGGCGATGTCGGTGGGCGCGGTTACGCTGCGAGCGCCGTCCCGCACGAAGGAGTTCGACCCCCGTGGTTCCTCGCAGTACATCGTCCGCCTCCGAATACAACGCTCGGCACCTGCAGGTGCTCGAAGGTCTCGAAGCGGTGCGCAAGCGTCCGGGCATGTACATCGGCTCGACCGATGGGCGCGGTCTCATGCACTGCCTGTGGGAGATCATCGACAACGCCGTCGACGAGGCGCTCGGCGGTCACGGCGATCGCATCGAGGTCACGTTGTTCGCCGACGGGTCGGTGCAGGTCAGCGACCACGGCCGAGGCATCCCGGTCGACATCGAACCGCGCACCGGACTCTCGGGTGTCGAAGTCGTGTTCACAAAGCTGCACGCGGGTGGCAAGTTCGGCGGAGGCTCCTACACCGCCTCCGGTGGCCTGCACGGCGTCGGCGCATCGGTCGTCAACGCGCTCTCGGCGCGACTC
Organism: Yimella radicis; assembly: GCF_054778255.1. Classification (NCBI taxonomy): domain Bacteria; kingdom Bacillati; phylum Actinomycetota; class Actinomycetes; order Micrococcales; family Dermacoccaceae; genus Yimella; species Yimella radicis. The sequence continues at coordinate 203,241 of NZ_BAAGZR010000009.1, read as the reverse complement.
GACGTCGAGGTCGACCGGGCGGGAAAGACGTACGGGATGAGCTTCCGCCGCGGCGAACCCGGCACGTTCGCCGGCGACGGCCCGGACGCGCCGTTCACTCCGTTCGAGGTGGGCAGCGAACTCGCGGTCGTGGGCAAGGCCAAGCGTGGGGTCACCGGTTGCCGCATCCGTTACTGGGCCGACGACCAGATCTTCCTCAAGAACGCACGGTTCGACTACGACGGTCTGCTGGATCGTGCACGCCAGACCTCGTTCCTGATTCCCGGTCTGGCGATCGCCATCCGCGACGAACGCGGTCTGCCCGAGACTCCCGGTGCCGATGGTCCCCACGAAGAGTTGTTCCTGCACGACGGTGGCATCAGTGAGTTCACCGAGTACCTCGCCGCCGACCCTGCGGTCACCGACGTGTGGCGCTTGCAGGGTGAGAGCACGTTCACCGAGACGGTGCCGGTGCTGGACGACAAGGGCCACATGATGCCGACCGAGGTCGAGCGCAACTGCGTCGTCGACATCGCGCTGAGGTGGGGCACGGGCTACGACACGAAGGTGAAGTCGTTCGTCAACATCATCGCGACGCCCAAGGGCGGCACCCACGTCAGCGGGTTCGAGCAGTCGCTGCTCAAGGTCTTCCGCAAGCAGTTGGAGGTCAACTCACGTCGGCTGAAGGTCGGCAACGACAAGGTCGAGAAGGACGACATCCTGGCGGGACTCACCGCCGTCGTCACCGTCCGGCTGGCGGAGCCGCAGTTCGAGGGGCAGACCAAGGAGGTGCTGGGCACCTCGGCGGTGCGGGCCATCGTCAGCAAGGTCGTCGAACAGGAACTCACCGCCAACCTCACCTCGGGCAAGCGTGACTTGAAGACCCAGTCGACCCAGCTGCTGGAGAAGGTCGTGTCGGAGATGAAGACGCGCATCAGCGCGCGTCTTCACAAGGAAACCCAGCGCCGCAAGACAGCGCTCGAATCCTCTTCTCTGCCATCGAAATTGAAGGACTGTCGCTCAACCGACTCCGAGCGCACCGAGCTGTTCATCGTCGAGGGAGACTCCGCGCTCGGCACCGGCATGGCGGCCCGTAACTCCGAATATCAGGCGTTGCTGCCGATCCGCGGCAAGATCCTCAACGTGCAGAAGGCGTCCGTGGGCGACATGCTCAAGAACGCCGAGTGCGCCTCGATCATCCAGGTCGTCGGTGGTGGTTCAGGTCGTTCCTTCGACCCGGAGATGGTGCGTTACGGCAAGGTCATCCTGATGACCGACGCGGACGTCGACGGTGCGCACATCCGCACCCTGCTGCTGACGTTGTTCTTCCGGTACATGCGTCCGTTGGTCGAGGCCGGCAAGGTGTACGCCGCCGTGCCTCCGCTGCACCGCATCGAGACCAGTGCGCAGGGCCGCAGCAAGGGCGAGGTGATCTACACCTACTCCGAGGCGCAGATGCGCAAGACGATGGCCGACCTGCAGAAGAAAGGCCGTCACATCAAGCAGCCGCAGCGCTACAAGGGGTTGGGCGAGATGGACGCCGACCAGCTGGCCGAGACGACGATGGAGCCGCGCCATCGCACACTGCGCCGGGTCACACTCGCCGACGCCGAGGCCGCCGAGCGGATGTTCGATCTGCTGATGGGCTCGGAGGTCGCGCCCCGCAAGGACTTCATCGTCGACAACGCGGCGGGCCTCGATCTCGAGCGCATCGACGCCTGAGATCGGGCCCGCCGGGCCAGGGCTGCCGCGCGGTCAGTCCTCGAACTCGACGTCCTCGTCCTCGATGTCGACATCCTCTTCGTCGGGGGACTGCTCATCGTCGTCCACGACGTGCAGCGCCGCTTCCTCCGCGGGTTCGGCGTCGTCGCGCCGCTGGTACGCCGAGTCGTCGACCTCGTCGGGGTCACCGATGAAGTCCTGATCGGCCGGGATCGCGTCCGGGTCGTCACCGCCGGCCATGGCGTGGTCGCGTAACACGTCCGCCTCTTCCTCCGGCGCGCCGTAGGCGGTGCCTTCCTCGGGGATTTCCTGCCCGATGCGCTGGTCGATCGTCTCTTCCTCGTCGTCGTCGAGGAACTCCCCAGCCCGCGGCTGTCGCTCCGGCGGCGTCCAGGGTTCATCGTCGCTGTCGTTCGGGTCGTCGAGATAGGTCTCGGCGTCCCGGCGCTCCTGCGGGTCGAGTTCGGTGCTGCCGAAGTCGCTGTTCCATTCCTTCGATTCGTCGCTCATCACCCCACCGTACGACCCGGAAGAGGTGGTCGGGTCGCTGCGCAGGGTGGCCGTTGTCGGCGGCTGATGCGAACATATGTTCGTGTCCGGTGAGGGAGTGGTCGAGGGGCCGATGCTGCACGCCGATCTCGACTCGTTCTACGCCTCCGTCGAGCAGCGCGACGACCCTCGGCTGCGTGGGCGTCCCGTCGCGGTCGGCGGTGGGATCATCATGGCGGCCTCCTATGAAGCCAAGGCGTACGGCGTCTCGACACCGATGGGCGAGCGCATCGCCCGCCAACTGTGTCCTGATCTGCTGGTCGCGCCGATGCGGCCGAAGGTCTACATGGAAGCCAGTCGGGCGGTTTTCGAGATCTTCCACGACCTCACGCCGAATGTCGAAGGAATTTCGGTCGACGAAGCGTTCCTGGACGTCGGCGGACTCGCCCGTCTGGTCGGTTCACCGTCCCAGGTCGCTGCGCTGCTGCGGCAGCGGGTGCGGGACGAGGTGGGGTTGCCGATCTCGGTCGGGGTAGCTCGCACGAAGTACCTCGCAAAGATCGCGAGCGCGGTCAGCAAGCCCGACGGCTTGCTGGTCGTTCCACGTGACGGCGAGGAGGATTTCCTGTACCCGCTCCCGATCGAACGGCTGTGGGGAGTCGGTAAGAAGACGTCGGAGAAGTTGCACGCCAGGGGAATTCGCACGATCGGTCAGCTCGCCGAGCTCGAGCTTCGGTCATTGTCCGAGACAGTCGGCAAGGCCTCGGGGCGACACCTGTTCGCACTGGCGCATTTCCAGGATCCGCGTCCGGTCGAGCGGGGTCGGCGTCGCCGATCGATCGGCTCGCAGCGGGCGTTCGGCCCCGGGCGGCGTAGTGACGCCGAACTCGACCAGATCCTCGTCGGCATCGTCGACCGGGTCATGGGTCGAGTCCGTGACGGTGGCCGACCAGGGGCGACAATCACCGTCCGGGTTCGGTTCGGCGACTACGAGCGGGTCACCAGATCACGCACGCTGCCTCGACCCACGATGGCCACCGAGACCGTGCTGCGGATCTCCCGTGAACTGTTGCTCGGGCTACGCCCGCTGATCGCTGACCGCGGAATCACGTTGCTGGGCTTGACGATCGGTGCTCTCGACGCAAGCGGCACCACGCAGTTGATGCTGCCCTTCGACGCCCACCAATCCGGTGTCCTCGACACTGCGTTGGACGAGGTGCGCGAGAAGTTCGGGTCGGGTTCGGTGCGGCGCGGTGTGTTGGTCGGCAGCTCGGACGGGTTCGACGTGCCGATGCTGTCCGACGGAATGTGACTCAGTCGGGGTCCTGCGGCCAGGTCCACCGCACCCCGACGGTGCCCGGACCGACATTGCATATCCTCGGAATCGAGGTGGCAGGTGCTCCGGCCGATGCGCCCTGGGGGCGGCCTAGACTGCGCCGCATGGTGAAGCTGCAGATCGCCCAGGATGTCGAAGCCGACGAGTTGCTCTCCAGTGATCCGTTCGCGCTGTTGGTCGGAATGCTGCTGGATCAGCAGTATCCGATGGAGCACGCCTTCCGTGGTCCGGCCAAGATCGCGTCCCGCCTCGGCACGATCGACCCGAGAGTGATAGCCGCGCAGGAGCCCGAGCAGTTCGCCGACCTTGCCTCCACCCCTCCGGCGATCCATCGGTACGGCCGTTCGATGGCCGGTCGCGTGCAGCAGCTGGCTCAGGTCGTCGTCGCCGAGTACGACGGCGACGCGTCGAAGATCTGGTCGACTGCCGGCGACACCAAGGAACTGCTCAAACGATTGAAGGCTCTGCCGGGCTACGGCGACCAGAAGGCCCGCATCTTCGCCGCCCTGCTGGCCAAGCGGCTCGACGTCCGGTCGCACGGCTGGCGTGAGGTGATCGGACCCTACGCAGAGGAAGGGAGCTTCCGGTCGGTGGCGGACGTCGTCGACGGTGAGTCGCTGCAGAAGGTGCGCGACTTCAAGAAGCAGACCAAAGCCGCGGCCAAGGCGAAGGCGGCCGAGCAGTCGAGCTGAATGTAGGCAATAGCCTTCATCCGTAGTAATTTAGACATATGCCTGAATCGGACGCGGTGAAGGGTTCGGTCGTCGTCACGGCCGACCAGATCGGTAGTCGCAAGGGAGGCGACAACGTCCCGGCGGCGTTGGACGCCCTCGCGCAACTGCGGCTCGGACGAAGCTCGCGCCGATTCGCGCGTACAGCCGGTGACGAGATTCAGGGCTTGGTCACCGATTCGGCTGCGGTGGTGTCTGTCATCGAGACCCTCACGCGGCTCGGTGGCTGGCGTATAGGCATCGGTATCGGCGATGTCGACCGTCCTGTTCCGCGTGACGTCCGTGCCGCGAACGGTCCGGCCTTCCTCGCCGCCCGCGATGCGCTCAACACCGCGCGCAGCGCGCCGCAGGATCTACGCGTCGTGGGCCCTCCCTCATGCGCTGAAGCCGAAGCAGTGCTGTGGCTGTTGCTGAGTGTGTGGCGTCGCCGGACGCCGGCCGGCTGGGAAGCGTGCACCGTCGCCGCCGACGGTCGACCACAGCAGCAGGTTGCCAAGAGCCTGGGTATCACCGCTTCGGCGGTGAGCCAGCGGCTGCGATCGAGTGGGTTCGCCGAGACGCAGGCGGGGGCGCGGCTGGTCGAGCGACTGCTTGACCGGGCTCGCGCCGAGACTGTCGGTGGCCCCGGCTAGCGTGCACACCATGGATGGGGGATCGGCGCTCATCGTCACCGTGATCGGCTTCGTGGCCGTCCTGGTCGGCGGGCTGCTCACCATGCTCTGCTTCCGGGTCGTCGACCGCGGCAACCACTCGACGCCGCCGGCGGCGGACGCCGACGAACACTCCGTCGAGGCCGCAGGATCGAGCCTGCGCGGGGGCGCGTGGATTGGGGGTCTGGAGCGGCTGGCGATCTACTCGGGACTTCTGCTTGGTTGGCCCGAAGCGATCGCGATCGTGCTGGCTGTCAAGGGCCTCGGTCGATACCCGGAACTGAAGAACGGCGACAACTCGGCGGTGGCCGAGCGATTCATCATCGGCACGTTCGTCAGCGTGCTCTGGGCGTGCGGGTGCGCGGGAGTTGCGCACTGGTTGATCGGCTGAGCGTGGACGGACGGCTGACCCATCTGGGCCGAATCCATAGCCACACACGAACGTCAGCGCGGAACAAGACCTGAAGCGAGGGATCCGTCAGGAGACCCAGCGCAAGTCGATTCCTGCTCGGTCACTTTGGTGTTCGATCGACTGGCGGGCGACGGATCGTCGTGGACGGTGGATGTGCGGCGCCGTGGACCAGTAGGTCTTGCCCGTCGTCCGGACGGTGAAAATCGCTCGCTGTCGCGAGATGACGCAGGCTACGTTCGGGCGGTGACCGACAATCGATTCGAAGCTCCTATGGCCGGCGACGAGGTTGCCACCGTCCTCGGCTTCCTTCAGTACCTGCGCGACACTTTCCGATGGAAGATCGAGGGACTCGACGACGAGCAATTGCAACAGCCCCTCGCGCCGTCCACCATGACGCTCGCTGGGATGACCACGCACCTGGCGTTCGTCGAGAACTACTGGTTCACCTACGTATTCGAGGGCAAGCGTCCACTCGAAATGTTCGCCGACAACGATTGGGACGCGGCTCCGGACTACGACTGGGAGATGGCTGCCGGCATGTCACCGGACCAACGCACCGAGTTGCTGAGCCGGATGCAGCAAGAGTCAGACTCCGTCGTCGATGCAGCGCTCACCAGCGGCGGACTCGACCTCACAGCGCAGAACCCGGGCCAGGACGATCGGGTCAGCTTGCGGTGGATCCTGGTGCACCTGGTCGAGGAGTACGCGCGGCACAACGGCCATGCCGATCTACTCCGCGAGGCGATCGACGGACAGGTCGGCGAATGAGCACCATCCGTGCGGCGACCGATGCCGACTGGGCTCAGATCTGGCCGTTCTGGAGGGACATCGTCCAGGCCGGCGAAACCTACGCCTTCCCCTTCGACCTGACCAGTGAGCAGGCTCGCGGTTGGTGGATGGAACAGCCGCCTGGGCAGACCGTTGTGTGGGTAGACGATGACGGCAGTGAGTCAGGCGCCGTGCTGGGCAGCGCGAAGATGGGCCCCAACCGGCCGGGCAACGGTTCCCACATAGGCACGGCCAGCTTCATGGTCTCGCCCGACGCCCGGGGCAGGGGCGTCGGCCGCACGCTGGGGGAGTACGTCGTGCAGTGGCACCGCGACCAGGGGTTCCACGGCATCCAGTTCAACGCGGTGGTCGAGACCAACGAATCCGCCGTCAAGCTGTGGAAGTCGTTGGGGTTCGACGTGATCGGCACTGTGCCTGACGCTTTCCGGCATCCGCAGCAGGGTCTCGTCGGCCTGCATGTGATGTACCTGGCGCTCTAGTCGAGCAACTCCACGGTCCAGTAGTTCGACGGCTTCGGCTGCTTCAGGCACGAGTCCTTGAGGTCTGGCCCGGCGCACGAGGTGATCTGCACACGCCAGGTGCGCCCGTTCCGGTGCTGCACCCGCATTCGGTCGACGTCCTCCTCCTCGACGGTGAATGCGTCCAGGGCGAGTTCACCGCTCTCGGCGCGGACGGCGGCTTCGGCGGCCTGCGCGGGTGGTGCGAGCACGCTGCGCCCCCGGTTGTGCGACAACGAATTCAGCGAGGCCGCCACCTCGCGCCGGCGTTCCGCGTCGTATGCGTCGAGCGCCGTCTGCCCGGTCAGTCGGGCGTAGGTCTGACCGGAGGGAAGCATGACCGCAGTGGGTGCGAACCGGTGTCCGCCCGTGTGCGAGCACTCCCACACGCGTCCGGGGTGTTGTTCGGACGCGTGTGCCGCCACCGGTCGGCCCCGTACCGCACAACACTGGTCGCGTTTACTGTTGGCGCAGACCAGGAGGGCGACGTCGCGTGTCTCCTCCAGCAGCGGCACCACCTGGCTCACAGCATCCGGACCTTCGGCGATGTGCAGGCGCCAATCGATACGGAGCAGGTCAGCCGGATCACCCAGCGATCCTTCCAACAGCCACGGGTCATCGGCCAATCCGCCTGCGACGAAACAGAATCGTGAGAGTGAAGTGTCGTGGGTGTCGACGTGTCGACCCGGTCGGCGGATGAGCAACAGCCGACCTCCGGCGTCCGAGATCGCGCGTTCGAGCGCCGGCCCGACACCTTCCGGCAGATGAGCTGTCGCGATGGCGTCATGACCCCACGGTCCGTTCTGTTCCAGCGCGACCCAGAACTGCGCCACCGATGCCGAACCCGGCGCCGGGAGCCCGGCTTCGTCCCACTGCCGCGAACACTGCGTCACGTCACTCATGCGGGCCAGTCTGCCGGACCGATCGTCGACGGTCAGTCGTCGGACGGTTCGGTTGCGGTGTCTGCGACCGAGCCGGCGATCGCAGCGAGGTTGCCGGTGAGGGGCACGCCACTGCCGTCGCGGCGGGTGTCGGCGTCCGGCAGGTCGACCGCGACACCTGCGCCGGTTGCGGCGCGTGGTGCGCGTCCGGCCCAGGCGAAGACGAGCTCGTCCTCACCGCGCAGGAAACGCTGGCAGCGGACGCCGCCGGTGGCCCGACCCTTGCCGGGGTAGGCGGCGAATTCGGTAACCTTAATCGACCCGCCTCCGGTGCCCGGCAGCGCACCGGAGGAGTCGGCAACCGTGATCAGCACAGCGTCGGCCGATTCGACGGCGCCGAACCAGATCGCCTTTGCGCCGGCGCCGAGCTTGATGCCTGCCACGCCACCACCGGTGCGACCCTGCGGCCGCACGCCGGACGCGGGGAAGTGCAGGAGCATGGCCGCCGACGTCACGAATGTGAGTTCGGCTGTGTCGGAAGCGGGTTGAGCTGCACCGACCACCTCATCGCCGTCCTTGAGCGTGATCACCTCGAACGAATCACGGTTCGGGTACTCGGTGGTGACCCGCTTGACCACACCGTTCGCCGTACCGATCGCGAGCGGCGGAGCCGAAGCGTCCAGGCTCATCAACGTGAGCACCTTCTCCCCGGCGGGCAGATCGACGAACGCCGCGAGCGGGGCTCCGCCCGACAACGCCGGCGCCTCATTGGTGGCGACCAGGGTCGGCAGGTCGAGGGCGGTCAGCCGGGTGACCCGTCCGGAGGAGGTCACCACGCCGAAGTCGCCGCGGACCGTCGTGCGTACTGCGCCGACGATCGCGTCATGCTTTCTACGAGAACCGCTGTCGGACAACGGATCCGCTGTCGTCGTGCGAGCCAGCAGTCCGCTGGAGGACAGCAATACCCAGCACGGGTCATCAGTGACCTCGAGCGGCGTGGCCGTCTGCTTCGGAGCTCCGGAGGACTCAAGCAGCACAGTCCGGCGAGGAGTGCCGTGAGCCTTGGCGACGTCGGCGAGTTCGGTCGAGACGAGCTTGTTGAGCACCTTCTCATCGCCGAGGATCGCCTCGAGTTCCTCGATGGCCTTGCGCAGTTCGTCGGCCTCCTGCTCCAACTCGATGCGGGAGAACTTCGTCAGTCGGCGCAGTTGGAGGTCGAGGATGTAGTTGGCCTGCGCTTCGGACAGATCGAACACCTGCATCAACCGGGCCCGGGCGGCAGCGGAGTCGTCGCTGGTGCGGATCACCTGGATGACCTCATCGATGTCGAGGATCGCGATGAGCAGACCCTCGACCAGGTGCAGACGGTCCTTCTTCTTCGCCAGCCGGAACTCGGTGCGGCGGCGCACCACGACGATGCGGAAGTCGACGTAGACCTTCAGCAGTTCCTTCAGGCCGAGGGCGCGCGGCTGACCGTCGACGAGCGTGACGTTGTTGATGCCGAACGACTCCTCCATCGGGGTCAACTTGTACAACTGCTCCAGCACTGCGTCCGGGTTGAAGCCGTTCTTGATCTCGATGACGAGTTCGAGGCCCTTGTTGCGGTCGGACAGATCCTTGACGTCGGAGATGCCCTGGATCTTCTTGCCCTGGTGCAGATCCTTGATCTTCTCGATGACCTTCTCCGGACCGACCAGATAGGGCAGTTCGGTGACGACCAGACCCTTCTTACGCGGCGTGACATTCTCGACCCGCACCGTCGCACGAGTACGGAACGAACCGCGTCCGGTGAGGTAGGCGTCCCGGATGCCTTCGAGCCCGACGATCTGGCCGCCCATCGGCAGGTCCGGGCCCGGAACGAACTTCATCAGGTCGTCCAGCGAGCAGTCGGGGTTGGTGATCAGGTGCCGCGCGGCGCCGATGACCTCGACCAGGTTGTGCGGGGGCATGTTGGTGGCCATACCGACCGCGATACCGCTGGCGCCGTTGACCAGCAGGTTCGGAAACGCCGCCGGCAGCACGGCGGGCTGCTGCTCGGATTCGTCGTAGTTGGGTACGAACTCGACGGTGTTCTCGTCCAGCGACGCGGTCATCAGCAGCGCGGCGGGTGCCGGCCGGGCCTCGGTGTACCGCGACGCAGCGGGGCCCTGGTCGAGCGAGCCGAAGTTGCCGTGGCCATCGACCAGGGGAAGGCGCATCGTCCACGGCTGGGCCATACGCACCAGCGCGTCGTAGATCGCGGTGTCGCCGTGCGGGTGGTACTTACCCATGACCTCGCCCACGACGCGCGAACACTTGACGTGGTTGCGATCCGGACGCAGACCCAACTCGTCCATCGAGAACAGGATCCGGCGCTGCACCGGCTTCAGACCGTCGCGGGCGTCCGGCAGAGCACGGGAGTAGATGACCGAGTACGCGTACTCCAGGAACGCCGTCTGCATCTCGTCCTCGACCGTGATGTCGACGATGTTCTCGACGAAGTCGGGTTCGAGCGGTTGGTCGTCCTTACGACGGCGGGCCATGGGTCTCCCTCGGTGATGCCGGACAAGCTGAGTGTCCTGTCACCGCCGACGGCGACAGGCCATCTGCAAGTGTTGTTCAGCAGGCACCGTCACGCCCGTTCCGACACGCGTTCGCCGCGCAATTCCGGGACGAACGAAGGGAATCGGAACTCAGCGCTTGGCTCGGCGCCAGCCTGCGTCCCGGGCTTCCTGCTCGGAGCAGAACCAGCGTTCGCCCTTGGACGTCGTGATCCTGGTCTTGTCGTACGCCGATTGACCGGGAAGGTGGTAGATCTTCTCGCCCTCGCTGTTGATGTTGCCCTTGATCGAGCAGCCGGCCGGCTCGGCCGCGGGCGGAGGCGTTGTCGGGCGTGCGGTCGGGCGGGGTGCCGGCGGCTGGGTGGACGTGCTCGGCGAGACGAAGGGAGCCGGTGCGGTCGCGGACGGGACGGCGGAGGCCGGGTTGAAGGCCGCGTCATAGCTGCAGGCACCCCACAGGCCGAGCTTGGCCGACTGAGCCTGGGTCTGCGCGGTGCGGAACGTATCCTGCTTGCCGTACGCCGCCGCGTAGGTGTACTCGCGACCGAACCCGCCGGCGATCATCGCCTGAGACACGTCCGTTCCGTCGGGTAGCACGACATATCGCACCAGCCGGTGGTACCGATCACGGTCGACCTGGGTCGGGTCGGCGACCAGGTGAACCTGCTTGGACTGGACCAGGCTCTGCATCCTGCTGGTGGCTTCCTTGGCGAAGCAGGCCACGGCGGTGTTCGGTTTACGACTCTCGGGTGTGTCGACGCCGAGCAGGCGCACCGGCTGCCGGACCCCGTTGATCCACACCTTGATCGTGTCCCCGTCGGTGATGCCGGCCACCTGCACCAGGCTGCCCGCTGGCCGGGCAGAAGGGGTGCTACTGGGTGTCGTGGCCGTCGTCTCACCACCCGTGGACGGTGCGGCTGCCGCCGCTGCCGAGGTAGAGGTGCCGTTGGTCGGCTCGTCGCTCGCTGCGTCCGATACCGGTGAATTCTCTTGCGCTGCAGTGGATCCGGCGTTCACGGATGCCGTCGAAACAGCCGAGGTGTGCTGCGCGACGGAAGTCTGGGTCGTGTCCGGGGCCGGGTTGCAGCTCGCCAGAAGCGGCACGAGCAGGGCAGGAGTCAGCGCACGTAGTGAAAGGCGGGGCACCTCACGAGATTAGGTTGCAGTAGCCATCCCTCGCAGGCGTTTCGCCGTTTCCGAGTCGACCCAGTAGCACAATCGTCGGTATGGCACTTCGCTGGTACACGATCGTCGTCGACAGCCACGACCCCGCACGGCTGAGCAGGTGGTGGGCCGAGACCCTCGGCTGGGTGATCGTGTACGAGGCCGACGACGAGGTCGTCGTTGTTCCGCCGGGCACCAGTATCGATCCGGTGAAGTCGCTGGACGACTGGCTGACCGAGGGGCAGGGTCTGGTCTTCGTGCCGGTGCCCGAGGACAAGACCGTCAAGAACCGGCTGCACATCGACCTCGCGCCGCACTCATCCCAGGATCGCGAAGCCGAGATCAAGGCGTTGCTCGAACGCGGGGCCACCGAGGTCGAGGTCGGTCAATCGGACGCCGACGAAGGCGCGGTCACCTGGACCGTGCTGGCTGATCCGGAGGGCAACGAGTTCTGCGTGCTGTCCACCCGCGACCGTTGAACGTCCGCAATCGCAGCGAGTCGACCCGCGAGTTTCGCGGACTTTCGGATCAGTTGGCGTTGATCTCGTCGCGCCAACGCAGCCACGGCTCGACCGGAGCGAGGTCGTAGTCAGGCCCGCCGGTGCCCATCGTGAACAGACGCGCACCCAGGTCGTACAGCGGTTGTCCCTCGACCTGCGGAGCGTCCGGGAAGCGTCCCTCGCGCCCCTTACCGCCCACCCCGACCGAGATCTCGATCTCCTCGATGGGGCGACCCTCCCGCTCGCAATGCCCCTGGAGCACCGACAGCTTGTGCTTCAGCACCTCGGGATCGGCGAAGGAGTGCCACGTATCGGCGTACTGAGCGACGAGCTTGAGAGTCTTCTTCTCGCCGCCTCCGCCGATGAGCGTGGGGATCTTGCGCGTCGGTGCGGGGTTCAACTGCTCGTAGCGCTGCTCGATCTTCGGCATTGCGGTCGCCAGCTCGTCCAATCGGCTTCCGGCAGTGCCGAATTCGTAGCCGTACTCGTCGTAGTCGCGCTCGAACCAGCCCGAGCCGATGCCGAGGATCAGACGTCCGTCGCTGATGTGGTCGACGGTGCGGGCCATGTCGGCCAGCAGGTTCGGGTTGCGGTAGCTGTTACAGGTGACCAAGGCGCCGATCTCGACCCGGCTGGTCTGCTCCGCCCAGGCGGCGAGCATCGTCCAGCACTCGAAGTGCATGCCGTCGGGGTCGCCGTTGAGCGGGAAGAAGTGGTCCCAGTTGAAGATCACGTCGACGCCGAGGTGCTCGGCGCGGCGTACCGCGTCCCGGATCTTGTCGTACGAGCCGTGCTGGGGCTGGATCTGGACGCCGATGCGGACGGGGCGGTTGGTCATGAAACCCACGCTAACGCGGTCCTAGGGTGGCAGGTATGCACCCGATGATCGAAGCGTTCCGGGAGACCGCTGCGCACCGTCTCGACCCACCGTTCTGGGAGTACGTCGAGCGCGGGTGCGGGATGGGAATCTCGGTGGCCGAGGCCGAATCCTCCTGGTCCGCCTACCGTCTGCGTCCACGGACGCTGCGCGATGTGTCGACCGTCGATCTCGGCCTCGACCTGTTCGGCACCTGGTCGAACCCCATCGGGGTGGCACCGACCGCCTTCCACAAGCTCACGCACGTCGAGGGTGAGATCGCGACGGCCGGCGCCGCCGGCGCGGTGGGCAGTCCGTTCGTGCTCTCCAGTCGCTCCACCTGTCGGATCGAGGACGTCGGTGCGGCCGTGCGGGGGCCGTGGTGGTTTCAGGTCTACATGACGCTCACGCGCGAGGTCACCGAAGGGATGGTGCGGCGCGCGGTCGCAACCGGTGCCACCGCCTTGGCGTTGACCGTCGACACCCCGTACGTCGGACACCGCAACATCCCCGACTCCGGGCGTCCGATGGAGATGACCGACGAACTCGCGCTGGTGAACATGGGCGATCACCTCACTCCCCAACAGGCCCGCGCCCCGTGGTCGCACATCGACCAGGACCCGGCGATCGGGGTCGAGACGATCGAGTGGTTGAAGCAGATCAGCGGCCTGCCGGTGGTCGTGAAAGGTGTGCTCCGCGAGGACGACGCACGCTTGTTCGTCGATCACGGCGCGGACGCCGTCTGGGTGAGTGCGCACGGCGGACGCCAGCTCGACCGTGCCGTGACGCCCGCGAGTGTTCTTCCCGAAATCGTCGAGGCGGTGGGTGATTCGGTGCCGGTGGTCGTCGATGGCGGAGTGCGTGACGGCTTCGACATCCTCACCGCTTTGGGCCTCGGGGCGTCAGCGGTCTTCGTCGGTCGCCCTGCCCTCTGGGCGCTCGCGTCGCAGGGCCGTCCCGGCGTCGAGTCGTTGCTGCTCGAGTACGCCGCCGAGCTGAAGCACGTGATGGGCTTGGCCGGCGTCACCGACCTGCAGCAGATCCGGGACGCGTGCCTTGTCCGATGACGAGGCCGACATGTCGCAGGAACAGTTCTGCTCGGTGTACGACCAGGTATCGGCAGGGTGGTGTACAGGACGAGATGCACCTTCATCAGCTGGTGAGGTGCTTGCCCTTCGCTTCGAGCGCGCGCCGCGCCTCGCTGTCGCACTTGTCGAGCGAGGCTCCGGTGGACGCGGTGACGCCGGCGATCACGAGCCCTTCGACCAGCGGTCCGCCGCACAGGCGTACCCGCGAGGCGAGGTCGGGGTCGAGGAACTCCAGCGCCATCTCGGCACTCATCACCGAGCTGCCCAGATCCATCAGGACGAGCACGCCGTCACCGGAGTCGGCCGCCTCGATCGCCGCGCTGACTGCGGTGGCATCCGTGCCGAATCCGCCGTCTGCGGTGCCGGATGCCACCACGATCGTGGGCGGGGTGCCGGCACCGAACAGTTCGGACGACAGCTCGACCGCGGCATCCGCAAGAGCTCGACTGTGCGAGACGACGACGATACCGATCACGCGGAATCACCTACGAGAGTGCGGGCGGCCGACTCCAGCAGCAAGGTGAGGCTGGTGGCTCCTGGATCCTGGTGATCCTTCGAGCGTTCTCCGAGGTAGGACGCGCGACCCTTCCGGGCGACCAGCGGGGTGGCTTCGTCGCGACCCTTCGCGGCCGCTTCGGCCGCCGCGTTCAGCGCTTCATCGAGCGAGCCGGCTGCGTCGAACGCGTCGACTGCGGGGGAGAGGGCATCGACCATCGTCTTGTCGCCCACCTCGGCCTTGCCACGTTGCACGATGCCGTCGAGTCCGGCCCGGAAGGCTGCGGCCAGCGCGTCCTTGCCACCGTCGCCCACCGCGCCGGCGAAGCGGAGCAGGAAGGTGCCGTACAGCGGGCCGGATGCGCCACCGACGGTGGAGACGAGTGTCATGCCCGCCTTCTTGAGGTACGCCGCCGCATCGTCGAACTCCGAGGAGTCAAGTGCGGCAACGGCTTTCATTCCGCGTTGCATGTTGCTGCCGTGATCGGCGTCACCGGTCTGACGGTCGAGGTCGGTGAGCATCGCCGCGTTCTCGTCGATGACACTCGCGTAGTCGGACATCCAGGCAGCTGCCGTTTCGAGGTTCAACGTCATGCTCAGCACCCCCACCGAAGGCCGGGAGTGTTGACCGGTGCATCCCACAGGCTCACCAGCTCGTCGTCCGCACGCAGCAGCGTCACCGAACAGCCGGCCATCTCCAGCGAGGTGATGTAGTTGCCCACCAGGTTGCGAGCGATCGCAACGCCCTGGGCCTCGAGAATCTTCGCCACTTCCCCGTACATCAGGTACAGCTCTAGCAGCGGCGTGCCACCCATGCCGTTCATCATCACGATTGCCGGAGCGCCCTTGAAGTCGTGGTCCTTCAGGATCGGTTCGAGGAGTTGCTCGGCGATCTCGCGTGCCGACGCCAGAGGCCGCTTCTCCCGGCCGGGCTCGCCGTGGATGCCGATGCCGACCTCCATCTCATCCTCGCCGAGTTCGAAGGTGGGTTCACCGGCCGCCGGGACGGTGCACGAGGTGAGCGCCATGCCCATCGAACGACCGTTCCCGTTCACCTTCTTCGCGACCTCGAGGACGGCGTCGAGGTCACGTCCCTCCTCGGCGGCAGCACCGGCGATCTTCTCCAGCAGCACGGTCACGCCGACGCCGCGGCGCCCGACCGTGTACAGCGAATCCTGAACTGCCACATCGTCATCGGTCACGATCGAGGCAACGCGGATGCCCGAGTCGGCCTCGGCCATCTCGGCTGCCATCTCGAAGTTCATGACGTCACCGGTGTAGTTCTTCACGATGTGCAGGACGCCCGCGCCACCGTCCACGGCGGTGGTCGCCGCCATCATCTGGTCAGGCACCGGGGAGGTGAACACCTCGCCGCAGCAGGCCGCGTCCAACATGCCCGGTCCGACGAACCCACCGTGCATCGGCTCGTGACCCGAGCCGCCGCCGGAGACGAGCGCTACCTTGCCCTTCTTCGGGGCGTCCTTGCGGTAGATGGTCTTCAGGTCGAGGTCGACGCGGACCCGGTCGGAGTGAGCCGCCTCGAATCCACGCAACGCGTCGACGACGACATCAGCCGGGTCGTTGATGAGTTTCTTCATGTCTTCATCCTTCCGGAAGGAACCCCTTGAGATGGGTTCTTTGTCAGCACATTTCGATCGGTGGACCAGGGCGAGCCGAAACGACCGTCGTGCACCACCTCGCCCGTCGGACGACGACGGCGCGCCAGGGTGCTGCCACTCGGACGCTGGGTGCGCGCGTACCCCATCGCGACCACACCGACCAGCGACCGGTCTCCGGGGATGCCGAACGTCTCCCGGACGACATCGCACCGCTCGACCGGCACTCCGAAGAAGAGTCCGCCCAGGCCTTCGTCGACAGCGACGAGCAGCATGATGAGGGCGGCCATCCCGGTGTCGACGTCCCAGTAGGGCACGGGCCAGTGCGATTCGTCCATGTCCTGCCATGGCTTGTCCGGCTGGGCATAGCGGCGAAGGTAGGCGTCCTTGTCGCCGCAGCACAGAATCAGCACCGGAGCCGAACTCACCTTCTCCAGCCAACGGTCGAGTTCCTCGTCGGCGCTGGTGGTGACCTCCCAGAACCGATGCCGGTCAGCGGGATCGGTCAACACGACGAAGTCCCAGCCCTGACTGAAGCCTGCACTCGGTGCCCGCAATCCGAGAGTCACCGCCGTGTCGACGACGTCGCGCGGGACCGGCCGGTCGGGGTCGAAATCGCGGATCATCCGGCGGCGGCGGATCGCCTTCTGCAGTTCCATCATGACCTCAGATCCGGGAAGTCGGCTTCCCAGAATTCGAGCTCGGAGGCACGCGAGGTGGAGTCGCCACCGTTCCCGTGCGAACTGGCTTCCCGTTGCCGCAACTCGACCCGACGGATCTTGCCCGAGATCGTCTTGGGCAGGTCGAAGAACTCGATGCGCCGGATCCGCTTGTACGGAGCGAGATGCTCTCGGGTGAACACGAGGATGTCTCTGGCGATCTCGGCGGACGGTGAATTTCCCTCCGTGAGAACGACGTACGCCTTCGGGACGGCGAGTCGGGTCGGGTCGGGCGAGGGCACGATCGCCGCTTCCGCGACGAGCGGGTGCTCGATCAGCACCGACTCGAGTTCGAAGGGGGAGATGCGGTAGTCGGACGCCTTGAACACGTCGTCCGCGCGTCCGACGTAGGTGATGTAGCCGTCCTCGTCCCGGGCCGCGACGTCACCCGTGTGATAAACGCCGTCGCGCATCACCTGCGCGGTCTTCGCCTCGTCGCCGTAATAACCGGTCATCAGTCCGGCCGGCCGGCCGAGCGGTCCGGACAGGCGCAGGCAGATCTCACCCTCGTCGCCCGGACCGTTGCGCTCCTCACCGGTGGCGGGATCCACCAGCACCACGTCGTAGCCCGGCAACGGGCGGCCCATGGAGCCGGGTTTGAGGGGCTGCCCGGGAGTGTTGCCGACCTGGGCCGTGGTCTCGGTCTGGCCGAAGCCGTCGCGGATGGTGAGCCCGAGGGCCTTCTCCACCTGCTGGATGACCTCGGGATTGAGCGGTTCGCCGGCCCCGACCATCTCGCGCAGCGACAACTTGCCACGGTAGGCGGCGAGGTCGGCCTGGATCAGCATCCGGTACACGGTGGGCGGGGCGCAGAACGTCGTCGCCTTCTCCTGTGCCATCCACTCCAGCAGTTCGCGGGCATCGAACCGCGGCTGGTTGACGACCAGCACGGTCGCGCCTGCGTTCCACGGTGCGAAGACGTTGCTCCACGCGTGCTTGGCCCAACCCGGAGAGCTGATGTTGAGGTGGACATCGCCGGGCTGCAGCCCGATCCAGTACATCGTCGACAGGTGGCCGAGCGGGTAGGAGGTCTGCGTGTGCAGCACCAACTTGGGACGGGACGTCGTGCCGGAGGTGAAGTACAGCAGCATCGCGTCGTCCGGTGCCGTGGTCACCGCGGGAGCGGGCGTCGTCGAGGCCCCGGAGTCGGAGTACGACAGCCAACCGGACGCCGGGTCACCGACGGCGATGCGCGTGAAGTCGCCCTCGACGGATGTGAATGCACCGGTGACCGCCGAGGCGGCGATCACGTGCTTGACCTCGCCGCGCTCGACCCGATCGCGCAGGTCGGCGGAGGTCAGCAGCATCGTCGCGGGGATCGTCACCGCGCCGAGGCGGATGCAGGCGAGCATGCATTCCCACAACTCCACCTGGTTGCCGAGCATGAGCAGGACGCGGTCGCCCTGGTGCACGCCGGCGTCCGACAACCAGCCGGCGACCTGCTCGGAGCGGGCCGACAGATCGGCGTAGCTGCGTTCGAGGCGTTCGTCGGCCGACTTCACGATCAGCGCAGGGCGGTCGGGGTGTCGCGCAGCGATTGCGTCGAACCAGTCCGTCGCCCAGTTGAACGATTCGAATGCGGGTGTCTGCCAGGCGTTCGCGGCTGCAGCCGGGTCTTCCCGGGCGTCCAGCAACGCGTCCCGTAGACGGCCGAAGAGATTCGTGGGAGTGCTACCAGGCTCTGTGGTCGGCATGTTTTCGACACTAGCGACGAAGACGTCGTCGCGCGGGCCAACCGGTGAGTAGCGGTCGGCGTCCTTGAGTTCATGACAGCGGTGACGTTGACCCCGATCCGGGTCGCCCGGTGTTGCTGCAATATTAGGATGGCCTTTCCGTCGCCCGTCGCCCAGGTGGCGCAGAGCCTCGGCAAGTCCGAGGGCACGATCAAGCGGGATCTGTTCGATGCGCGCAAACTGTTGAGGGAACGTCTGGAGGGACAGCGATGAACGATTCGCCTTTCGGACGACGTCATGGCGACGACCCATCCCAGGATCCCGTGAACGAACCGGACCTGGTCGATGACTTCTTCGCCAAGCACCGCGACGCGCTCGAGCCCGCTACGCCGAACGACGTGCACTGGCAACAGGTGGTGCAGACCGCCCGTCGCAGCCCGATGCGCACCGCCGGCAAGGCCGGGGGAGGCATCATCGCCGCCGGGGTCGCCGCGATGCTCGTGCTGGCCGGCGTATGGACCTGGAAGCAGGAACCCTTCGGAGCCGACAACATCCGTCCGGGGCAGACCGTGGCCGCCAGCGAGGACGGGTCTGAGCGGGGCACTGCCGACGCCGGTGACGACATGGGAGCTGCCCAGCTGCCGCAGGGCGTGCCGGCCACGTTCCGCACCTGGTCGGTCAGCAATGCCGGCAGCGGCACCCTGTACAACCTCGGGACGACCGAGTGTGGTTCGGACATCTGCCCGACACTGTTGCGCTCCGGCGCCGACGGTGAGTCCTGGCAGGCCGTCCACACCTTCAACGGCACCGACACCTCGAGTGCGTCCGGCGCCGATGTGCCGAACATCCAGCCGGACGGTGCGCTCAGCGACGTCCGCTTCGTCGACTCCCAGGTGGGCTACGTCTACGGCGGCGACCTGTGGGTCACCTCGGATCGCGGCGCCAGCTTCGACAAGGTCAACCACCCCGGACAGACCGTGCTCGATCTGGAGATCTGGGAGGGGCAGGTCTACCTGCTCACCGCGGACGGCTGCGTCCAGGGCACGTGTTCGGGCCCGGTCTACGTCTCCTTCAGCAGCCGCGCCAACCCCAGCTCGTTCACGACTGTCGACTCGGCGGCGCTGTCCAGACCGATCGACGACGCCTCCGTCGTGGTCAAGGACGCGCTGGTCATCGTGCAGACCAGCAACAGCGGCCGCTCGACGCAGCAGCCGTGGATGCTGTCTGCCGAACGGCTGGAGCCCATGAAAGCCCCCGAGGTCTGCGGATCAAGCCCCCTCGAAGCGGTGACGATCACCGCCAGCACCGACGCGCACATGTTCGCGCTGTGCCGGCTGTCACAGGACCGCAGAGCCTTCCGTGTGGTGAGCAGCAACGACCAGGCGCAGAGTTGGGTCGAGCACTCCGTCGGGACGCTGCGCCTTCCCGAGATCGGACAGCTGAGCCTCGGTGCCGCCGACCCGCAGCACCTGGTGGTGACCGTCGGCGGCCCACGTGGTGGTGGCACGAGTAGCGGGGACGACGCGCGCAGGGTCCTGCAGATCTCCGCCGACGGCGGTCGCAGTTGGACCGTGCCCCGATTCCCACAGCCGCCGCCGGTGAACGGCTTCGACTGGACCGGTAGCCCGGGCGGGGCGCAGTTCTACGCGGTTCCGCGCACTACCCCGGGATTCTGGGTGAGTTCCGACTTCGGGAAGTCCTGGAAGGTCGTCGTCCCGAAGTCGTGAACATGACATGCTGGGCTGCATGAGCGAGAATCCGGCGCCCTATCCGGCTGGATGGGAGGCGGACGTCGTCCTGCGAGACGGCTCCGTCGCGCAGATCAGGCCGATCCGCCCCGACGACGTCGCGGCCCTGCAGGACTTTCACCGCAAGCAGTCGCCGGAGTCGATCTACCTGCGCTTCTTCGCACCGATGAAGGAGTTGTCCGACAAGGACGCCAAGCGTTTCGCCAATGTCGACCACGTCGAACGGGTCGCGCTGGTGCTGGAGGGCAACGAGGAACTGATCGGGATCGGCCGGTACGACCGGCTCGGCGGGCCCACCGGGACATCGGCCGAGGTCGCCTTCAACGTCTCGGATCATTTCCAGGGGCGCGGTATCGGATCGGTGCTGCTGGAACACATGGCGGCCATCGCCCGTGAGGCCGGGGTGGAGGAGTTCACCGCCGACGTCCTGCCGCAGAACCGTAAGATGATGGGGGTCTTCATCGATGCCGGGTTCGGCGTCAAACACCACTTCGACGACGGCGTCATCTCGCTCGCGTTCCCGATCGAACCCACGGACGCCAGTGAAGCCGTCCGGATCGCACGGGAGCAACGAGCCGAAGCCGCGAGCATCCGAGCACTGCTGAACCCGCGCAGCGTCGTCGTGATCGGAGTGTCCCGCAACCGCGAGTCCACCGGCCGCGATTTGTACGAACACCTGCGCACCGGTGGTTTCGCCGGTGACCTGTACGCGGTGAACCGCACCGCGCACGCCGAGATCGAGGGCGACCTGTACACCTGCCTCGCCGACGTCCCGGGCGACATCGACCTTGCGGTGATCGCGGTTCCGGCGTCCGAAGTCCCGGGCGTGGTCCGCGAATGTGCCCAGCACGGCGTCCGCGGCGTGCTGGTCGTGTCGTCCGGATTCGCCGAGGCGGGTGAGGCCGGAGAGCAGTTGCAGCAGGAGTTGCTGCGAACCGCCCGCAACCACGGGATGCGTGTGGTCGGCCCGAACTCCTTCGGTCTCATCAACACCGCCGTCGATGTGCAACTGAACGCGTCGCTGGCACCGGAGCTGCCGGCTGCAGGTGACCTCGGCCTGTTCTCCCAGAGCGGTGCGCTCGCGATCGCCGGGTTGGAGTCCGCTGCGCGTCGTGGCCTGGGCATCAGCACCTTCGTGTCGGCCGGTAACCGCGCCGACGTCTCCGGCAACGACCTGATGCAGTTCTGGCTGGACGACGAGCAGACGCGTGCGGTCGGTATGTACCTGGAGTCGATGGGTAACCCGCGCAAGTTCAACCGCATCGCGCGGCGCTTGTCGAAGGCCAAGCCGGTGATCGTGGTGAAGTCGGGTGTCTCGCAGTACGGCGTGCCGCCCGGGCATCAGGTGCGTCCGACCCGGATCCGGCCGGAGGCCTTCCGGGCGATGCTGCGTCAGGCCGGCGTGATCCGCGTCGAGAACGTGCACCAGATGTTCGACATCGCTCAGCTCGTCGTGCACCAGGAGATACCGAAGGGGGAGCGGGTCGCGGTCGTCGGCAACTCTTCAGCGCTGGGTGCACTGGCCGCCGACGCGTGTGTGTCCTGGCGCCTGCAGGTGACCCACGGACCGGTCAGCCTCGATCCCGACGCAACGGCACAGGAGTTCGCCGACGCCGTTCGGGCGGCCTTCGAGGACCCGTACGTCGACTCGGTCGTCACCGCGTTCCTCCCGCCCCGCCAGTCGGCTGGTCTCGACATCGCCGAGGCACTCGGCGAGGTTGCCGGACGCTACGAGAAGCCTTGTGTGACGACGTTCCTCGGTATCCGCGGGGTATCCGAGGTGCTGGCCGGGCAGCCCCGCGAGGACGGCCGACGCGAGGTCGTCCCGTCGTACGCCATGCCCGAGGACGCGATCCGTGCGCTGGCCGCCGCCACGCGGTACGGGCAGTGGCTCGACCGGCAGAGCGACGACCTCGTGCTCCCCGAGGGCATCGATCAGGACAAGGCCGCAGCAATCATCGCCACGGTGCTGGAATCCGACCCAGACGGCCGCGAGCTCACCGCCCTGGAGACACGGGAGTTGCTTGCGGCGTACGGCATCACCGTCTGGCCCTCGACGGCCGTGACCTCGGTGCAGGAGGCGGTCGCAGCCGCCGACGAGATCGGCTACCCGGTGGTGCTGAAGTCGACCTCGCCGATCGTGCGGATCCAGCCGGTGTCGTCGGTGCGAGCAGATCTCGGCTCCGCCGACGCGGTCGCCGAGGCCTACCGCGCGCTCGATGACCGGCTCGCCCCGATCGGTGCCAACACGTTCGTGGTGCAGAGGATGGCCGAACCCGGCATCCCGTGCGTGGTGACGTCGGAGGAGGACGAGTTGTTCGGTCCCGTCGTGCGGTTCAGCCTGGCGGGTGTGCCGACCGAGGTGATGAACGACTTCGGCTACCGCATCCCGCCGTTCAGCAGCAACGACATCGACGACCTGATCGACTCCGTCCGGGCCGCCCCGATCCTCGACGGTTTCGGGCACCGTGCGCCGATCGACCGCGACGCGCTGCGCGACGTCATCGCCCGGGTCTCGGTGCTCGCCAACACCAACCCGCAGATCTACGAACTCAACCTCAACCCGGTCAACACCCACCGGTGGGGCGCGGAGGTGCTGGGAGCGTCGATCATCGTCGCGCCGCCGGTCGGCCGCAGCGACAGTGGTCGCCGCGCGATGAGCGGGTGGTGACCGCCGGGCGCTGACAGCGGCTTCGGCGATCCACATCGCCGCCATCACGCAGCTGCCCCGGTCGGGACATGGGAAGATGACCCTCATGTCCGCTTCGCACCTGACCGCCGCCACCTTGCCCGACGCGTTGTTGCATGACATCGAGCAGGCGGGCTACTACCCGGCCTTGGTCGCCGACGTGTTGAAGGCGGCCCTGGGCACTCAGGCCGTCGACGCCCACCTGGTACACGCGGAGACCACGATCGACACCGACACCGTGCGTCGGCACATCACCGTGCTGGTGATCAGCGGCGGACGCCTGGTCATCGCCCACGCCGACGACCACTCCCCGTCCTTGGACGCACCCACGATCGTCGCCCGCAACGTCGCCACCGCGACCACCGAGACGGTGCCGCTGTCGGCGATCCGCGGAGTGATGCTCACCCACGTCATCAACTCGCCGGAGAAGTACGCCGAAGGGTCACTCGGACGTGAGGTGACGGTCACCATCGGCTGGGGCACGGTCAGCCGCGTCGACCTGCTGCCCGCAGCCTGCGCCGACCCCGACTGCGTCGCCGACCACGGCTACGAGGGCACGGTCACGGCCGACGACATCAGCGTCCGGGTCAGCGCCGACGCCGACGGCGAACGCAACCTGCAGAACGCACTCGACTTCGCTGCGGCGCTGTCCGCGGTCACCGGTCGCTGAAGCCGGTGATACGCCCGCTGCCCGCAGCGCCGAGCTACGGGGCCACCGACCTCGCCGGGGTGTTGCCCTCGGCGGCAGCTTCGCTCGGCGTCAAAGGTTTTCGCGGCACCCTGCCGCAGGCTCGTGGCGCGGTGGTCGTGCTCGTCGACGGTCTGGGCGCCGAACTTCTTCGGGCCCGTTCCGGTCACGCACCGTTCATGCGGACGCTGATGATCGACGCGGCGAGTGCGACCGCGGGCTTCCCGTCGACGACCGCGACCAGCATGGGCACGTTCGGCACCGGACTTCCCCCCGGCTCGCACGGCCTGCTCGGCTACCAGGTGGTCGATCCGGCCACCGACCTCCTGTTCAACGAACTCTCCTGGGAGAACGGACCCGATCCGCGCCGCTGGCAGCGTGAACCGACCGTCTTCGAGCGCGTTGCCGCTGCCGGGATCGAGACGACGATGGTCGCCAACGACTACTTCGACGGCTCCGGCCTGACGACGGCTGCGCTACGCGGTGCCGGTTTCGCCACGGCCGCCACGCTCGCCCAACGCGTCGACATCGTGCTGGCCCGCGTGGCTCGGAAGCCCCGCAGCCTCACCTACCTCTACTGGGGAAACCTCGACCGCACTGGTCACGAATTCGGTTGCGGCTCATGGGAATGGGTCGATGAACTCGAAGCGGTGGACGCCGAACTGCAACGGTTGTCCACCCGTCTTCCGCGCGGCGTCAGCCTCACGATCACCGCCGACCACGGCATGATCGACATCCCCGAATCCAACAAGACCGACATCGCCTTCGACCCCGAGCTCGCCGCCGGCGTCCGGCACACCGGAGGTGAGATGCGATCCCTGCAGCTCTACTGTGAGCCCGGCGCGACCGACGACGTCCTGGCCGCCTGGACCGCGCGGCTGGGCGAACAGGGCTGGGTGTTGCCGATGGCCGATGCCGTCTCGCGAGGACTGTTCGGCCCGGTGCAACCGCATATCGCGCCCCGTCTCGGCGACGTGCTCGTGGCCATGGACGGCCCGTACGGCTACTGGGATTCACGCGTGATGACCACCAAGGTGGGTGAGCTGACCGGTCAGCACGGCTCGCTCACCGCCGCGGAGATGGCCGTTCCGGTGCTGCACCGTCCCGCCGACTGATCCGGCCATCTAGAGTCGTACCTCGTGGCTGAACTCGTCTTCTTCTCCGGCACCATGGACTGCGGCAAGTCCACACTCGCCCTGCAGATGGAGCACAACCACCGAGCGCGCGGGCGCGAAGGACTCATCTTCACCAAAAACGACCGCGCCGGCGCGGCCGTCATCTCCTCCCGTCTCGGCCTGTCGCGTGAGGCGGTCGAGGTGACCGACGAGCTGGACTTCTGGGAACTGGTCATCGCGCAGACCGCCCATGGCCGCGAGATCCATTACGTCATCTGCGACGAGGCCCAGTTCTACGAGCCGGAGCAGATCGAGCAGCTCGCGCGGGTCGTCGACGAATGCGACATCGACGTGTACGCGTTCGGCATCATGGCCGACTTCCGCACCCAGCTCTTCCCGGGTTCGAAGCGACTGATCGAACTCGCCGACAGGTTGCAGGTGCCGCAGGTCGAGGCGCTGTGCTGGTGCGGTCGCGGTGCCACTCACAACGCCCGCGTCGTCGACGGACACATGGTCATCGAGGGCGAACAGGTCGTCGTCGGCGACGTCGCCGGTGAAACCGCGCACGCGGTCGAGTACGAGGTGCTGTGTCGACGTCATTACATGCGCCGGATGACCTCGGCCGCCGCCCGCCTGCAGAGCGGTTCCGCGGACATTCTTCCCTTCGATCTCGGATTGTGCCCCCTGCCTTCGGCGCCGATGGGCGATACTTCATCCGGGCAGTGACACCGGCGGATGGAAGCATGATCGACATGGACGCCGGGCAGGGGACGAGGCGATGAGCGAGCGGGACGAACACCGGCCCACCGCCCCGTTGCCGCGCCCGCGCACGGAGCACTCGGACGACCGGCGGCGGGAGTCCCGTCGCTACGACGATCGTGGCTACGAATCCCAGTACGGACGTGACGACGACGATCGCCGTGACCGACGCCGGTTCGACGACAGGTACGCCGACCGCCGAGATGGACCGTCAGGTGGCACCGCGATGTCGTCCTCGCGCACCCGGGTAGTCGGTCGAGGAGTAGCACGCTCGGCCGGCGCTGTCGCCCGGATGACCGCCGGTGCCGGACGAAGCACCCTGAAGGCTGCCCGTCGGGCGAGCAACTCGCACGGCGCCGGTGAGTCCGGTCTCGGCCGCCTCATCGAGGTGCACGCGTTCAGTTCGGCCGGCGACGCCGCCGTCGCCATCGGTCTGGCCGGCACCGTCTTCTTCGCCGCACCCGGGGAGCAGGCCAAGACCCAGACGCTGCTGTTCCTGCTCCTCACGATGCTTCCGTTCGCGATCGTCGCGCCCCTGATCGGTCCCGTGCTCGACCGGCTGCGCCACGGTCGCCGGTGGGCGATCGGCGGCACGCTCGCGATCCGCGCCTTCTTCTGTTGGGTGCTCGCAGGAGCGGTTGCCGCTGAATCCACCCTCCTGTTCCCGGTCGCGATGTGCGTGCTGGTCTCGTCCAAGGCGTATCTGGTCAGCCGATCCGCGGCGACCCCACGCCTGCTGCCCGATTCGATGACGCTGGTGAAGGCCAACAGCCGGCTGTCGCTGGCCGGAGTCGTCGGCGCCGTCATGGCCGGTGCACTTGCCGGTGGTGCGGCGAAGTTCGGCGGGTCGGAGTGGGCACTGCGAGTTGCATTCGTCCTGTTCACGATCGGCACGATTTTGGCGATCCTGCTGCCGCCCCGGGTCGACTCGACCATCGGCGAGAAGCCCGCGCCGATGTTCCGGCGCAAGACGAAGTTCCCGATCTCCGGCGACGTCATCTCCGCGCTGCGGGCGAACGCCGGCCTCCGCTGGCTGTCCGGCTTCCTGACGCTGTTCATGGCCTTCCTGATGCGCGCCGAACCGTTCCCGGGCTGGGAGAACAAGCAGACCCAGTTGCTGGCCCTCGTGCTCGGCGCAGCGGGACTCGGCAATGCTCTCGGCACGGTGATGGGCAACCTGATGAAGGTTGCCTCACCGCGGATCATCGTCCTGGTGATGTTGATCGTCGACGCTGCCGTGGTGGTGTTCGCGGCGCTGAACTTCCGCCTGTGGACGGCCGTCCTGGTGGCGCTCGTCGCCGGTGTCGGACAGCAGTTGGGCAAGCTCGCGCTCGACTCATTGATCCAGGACCGCGTACCCGAACACATGCGCACCAGCGTCTTCGGGCGCTCGGAGACGCTGCTTCAGCTCTCGTGGGTCATCGGTGGCATCGTCGCCGTCGTCATCCCCACCGACGCGACGCTCGGCATGTACCTGTCCGCGGCTTTGCTGGTGGTGTGGGCGGGCCTGGTGCTGTGGTGGCACACCGGGCGCACGGTTCGTTCCGGTTCGACCGGCCCGTACGACCGGGTGCATGACAGCCCGACGATGGGCATCAGTCGCAAGCAGGCGATGAACCCGGCACCGCGCGAACGACGCTGAGGCGCAAGCGGGTTCGAGCGCGCCTACTCCTTCGGCCCGCGCTTACCGAACATGATGTCGTCCCAACTGGGCACCGACGGGCGACCCTTGCGGGCCTGACTCGGACGAGACGGCACGGCCTGCTCAGGTTCGTCGTCGCCCCGGCCGTCGGACGGCTCGGCCGGCGTATAGACGGCCTGCTTCGAGGCAACCTCGTCGACGTCTGAATCGGCGTCGGACACGTCGTCGCCGAAGCTCGGACCCGGTTCGATGTCCGGGTGATCCGAGGCGTCTTCGAAGGCATCATCCCCAGCCTCGTCGACGGCGACGTCCTCAGGATCCTGGGCGACCACCTCATGTCGCAACGGCTCGACCTCGCCGAGACCGAACAGGTCGACCGTGCCGGTGACGGGGTCGTGGCCCAGTTCGTCGACCGTGGGCTGATCCGGCTCCTCGGCGCCCCCGTCCGTGTCGTCGCCGGCTGCGGCGGACTGCTTGCCCGCCGGGTGATTGCCGGACGGGTGGCTCTCGCCCTTGCGGCGCGCGTTCGCCTTGCGACGGTTCTTCGACCGCTCGCGCATCACCGATACCAGGTCGACCGGACGGTCGTCCTTGTTCGCGACCGGCGTGGCCGCGTCGGCGTCGGTGTCAGCGGAGTCCGACGGCTCCGGTGAGCTGTCCGTCTCCTGCGCCTCGTCCGGCGCAGCGTGCGGGATCTTCGGTGCGGAGACACGTGCGGGACGGTGGGGCGCGGGCGACTGCTGATCGAGACCGCCTTCGGCAACGACGTCGTAGACGACCGATTTGGCGGGGTTCTTGCCGAACGGCATCGTCGCGGTCGGCTGGTCGTCCTCGCTCAGCCAGCGTGCTTCGTCGTCGGTCGGGTGCAGGCTCTGGGTCTGCGCGTCGTAGCGCCAGGTCGCGACGCGGGCACGTCCGCCGGCGGGGAAGCGGCACTCGATCGTCCACCCGCGGTCGCCGCGGTAGGCGTCCCAGTTCATGTCGGATGCGGCCACGCCACGGTGCGAAAGACGGCTGCTGACGCGTTCGCCGACCGTGGTGCCCTGCTCACGTCCGCCGACGCGGACGTGCAACGGCAGCTTCTGTGCGGTGAGCGCCACGTGGTCGCGCTCGGCGCGGATCGGCGGTTCGAATCGGCCGACCTTGTCGGTGGACCAACCGGTGCGCTCGGCGACCTCGTCGATCGTCAGACCGGAGCGCAACAACGCCTGGATGTCGCGGGGACGCACGTTCGGGTCGACGCCGTCGTCGTTCAGCCGGGAGCGCACGGCGCGGACGGCGCTGCGCAGGGCATCGTCGATCTCGACCTGGTGCTGTTCACCGTCCTCGTCGACGAGGAGCAGTCGCGTGCCTTCGTCATCGACACCGACGAATCGCAAGTCGCGCATGTGTATGTATGCCTTCCCGGGCTTCGACAAACCGTGGTTCACCTTGCCACGGTGAGTGTGATCGGACCGGACGGCACGCCGGGCGCGAGGCACACACGAGACATCGACGGGTGCCGCGCCCCGCCCCGGGGACGAGGGTGACAATGGACCCATGAGTTCTCCCACCGCCGACCCCCGTGACCCTGCGGACTCCGGCTCCGCACCCATGAACCCCGAGGCAGCGTCGGATGCCACCACGGATCCCACCACGGATCCCACCACGGACATCGGGCAGACCACCCCTGAGCCCCAGCCGTCGGGCGAGGGTGGGGACACCGCTCTGCCGCCGTACGACGCGATCGTCCTGCTGTCGTTCGGTGGTCCGGAGTCACCGGAGGAGGTCATGCCCTTCCTGCGCCGGGTGACCGGTGGACGTGGCATCCCCGACGAGCGACTGGAAAAAGTGGCCCACCACTACATGGAGTTCGGCGGTCGCAGCCCCATCAACGACCAGTGCCGGGCCCTGCAGTCGGCGTTGCACGACGAACTGCGCCGGCGGGGCATCAGCACCCCC
The DNA here is from genome assembly GCF_054778255.1 of Yimella radicis. Taxonomy (NCBI): domain Bacteria; kingdom Bacillati; phylum Actinomycetota; class Actinomycetes; order Micrococcales; family Dermacoccaceae; genus Yimella; species Yimella radicis. The sequence goes on along the minus strand of NZ_BAAGZR010000009.1, from coordinate 174,522 downwards.
GTGCTGTGGGGCAACCGCAACAGCGAACCGTTCCTGACCGATGTGCTGCGGGAGGCCTACGACGGCGGCATGCGCAATGTCGTCGCGCTCACCACGAGCGCCTACTCCTCCTACAGCTCGTGTCGGCAGTACCGCGAGAACATCGCTGCCTCGCTGGCCGAACTCGCCGAGGAAGGCAAGGAACTCCACGTCGACAAGGTGCGCCAGTACGCCACGCATCCCAGCTTCGCACGCACCAACATCCGGCTGATCACCGACGCCGTCCGTGCGGCCGACCAGCCTGACGACTCCAAACTGCGGGTCGTGTTCGTGACCCACTCCATCCCCGAGGCGATGGACGACACCTCCGGCCCGGGCGATGGGGAGGGAAACCTGTACGAGCACCAGCACGACGAACTGGCGCACGTCGCACTCGACGAGATCGGCGCGACGCTCGACCGCGACCTCGACGGCGCACTGGTCTACTGCTCGCGGTCCGGCCCGCCCAGCCAGCCCTGGCTCGAGCCCGACATCAACGATCACCTGCGTTCGCTCGCCGAGGACGGCGTCACGGACGTCGTCGTGGCACCGATCGGCTTCATCTCCGACCACATGGAGGTGAAGTTCGATCTCGACACCGAGGCCGCCGAAACCGCACAGGAAGTCGGGCTGCGCATGACGCGCGTCCCGACCGTCGGTATCGACCTGGAGTTCGTCAGCGGGCTGGTCGACCTCGTCGAGGAGCGCGCCGCTCAGGCCCGCGGTGAGCAGGTGACGATGCCGGCGTGGCCGGGTGAGGCGATGCCGCCGATCTGTCGCCCGGGCTGTTGCCCGAACCTGCGTACCGCGCTGCCGGCTGCCTGCGGCTCCGACTGATGGCATCGCACGACGCCGCAGCGCTGGAACAGGTTGCGCGCGACGTGGCGGTGCTCGCCGGCCGGTTGATCGTCGAGGAACGCCCCGCCGGGCTCGGTGTCGCGCAGACGAAGACCAGCCTGACCGACGTCGTCACCGAGATGGACCGGCGCAGCGAACGTCTGATCCGCGACGAGCTCGCACACCGTCGTCCGGACGACGGTGTGCTCGGCGAAGAAGGCACCAGCGACGCGGGCTCGAGTGGGATCACCTGGGTGGTCGACCCGATCGACGGGACGGTCAACTACCTGTACGAGATTCCGGCGTACGCGGTGTCGATCGCAGCCTGTACCGGCGACATCTCCCTGCCGGAGGAACTCGTCCCCGTCGCGGGCGCGGTCTACAACCCGGTGACCGACGAACTCTTCCACGGCCATCGTGGCGGGGGAGCGCACCTGAGCATCGGGTTGCGTCAGCAGCCGCTTTCGGTGAGCGGCACGAAGGATCTGGGGATGGCGCTGCTCGGTACGGGCTTCGGGTACGAAGCGGCCAAGCGGGAGCGACAGGGCGCTGTGCTGGCCGAGCTCATCGGTGACGTGCGCGATGTGCGCCGGATCGGGAGCGCGGCGCTCGATCTGTGCTCCATTGCGGCCGGACGCCTGGACGTGTACTTCGAGTCCGGCCTCAATCCGTGGGACCGTGCGGCCGGTCAGTTGCTGGTCCGGGAAGCGGGCGGAGTGGTCCGCGGGGCAGACCAGGAGCCCGACAAGCACATGGTGATCGCAGGCCCGGCGGGGTTGGTCGAGCAGGTGGCGCTCCGGGTGCTTGCTGACGGATGACCACCCACGAGGGTGAAACCGCGGACCCGGTGCGCACTCCTCGGCCGCGATGGTGCACAATTCCCGCGCGGCGGGCACAAAAAACGGGTCGGGAGCGTTACCGCGACTGAAGCCGGGGTACCGCCCGGCCGACGCACCGAACTGACGACGAAGAAGGACCTCGATGGCCACCGATTACGACGCTCCACGAAAGACCGACGACGACCTCTCCGAGGACAGCCTCGAGGAACTCAAGTCGCGTCGCAACGACACCAGCGGTCAGGTCGACGTCGACGAGACCGAGCAGGCAGAAGGCTTCGAGCTGCCGGGTGCGGACCTCTCCGGTGAGGAGATGGAGATCCGCGTCGTCCCGCGTCAGGCCGACGAGTTCACCTGCTCACGCTGCTTCCTGGTCAACCACCGCAGTCAGCACGCCGGCGAGCGTGACGGCCTGCCGATCTGCAAGGACTGCGCCTGAGCGCTGTGCCTGACCGACTGCCGCTGATGATCCAGCAGCTCGACCCGGAGCTGCCACTGCCCGCGTACGCCAAACCCGGCGACGCGGGCATGGATCTGTATGCGGCGCAAGGGGTTTCACTGCCACCCGGTGAGCGCTCGTTGGTGCGCACCGGTATCGCGCTCGCCATACCCGACGGCTTCGTCGGCCTGGTTCACCCGCGGTCGGGGCTGGCCGCGAAGCACGGCATCACCATCGTCAATGCTCCTGGCACCATCGACGCCGGCTACCGCGGCGAGGTGCTGGTGAACCTGATGAATCTGGACCCGCGCGACACCTTCCAGGTGCAGCGGGGTGACCGCATCGCCCAACTCGTGGTGCAGGCATGTGCCCGGGTCGAGTGGGAACCCGTGGATGCCCTTCCCGATAGCGTGAGAGGTGTGAGGGGACACGGAGCCAGTGGTGGCTTCGGTTCGTCCACGACACCGACAGATCGCCCTTCGGACCGACCGTCCGACAGCACGACTTCCGACAGCACGATCAAGGACTGAGAACCGTGGGTATTTTCCGTCGCAAGGACAAGGCGGCCGAGGTCGAGAAGCCAGCCGTGACCGAGGTCGACACCGAAGAGGTGCGTGACGTCGAGACGGACGCCGCAGTCGGCGAACCGGTGACCGGGACCTCTGACGACAGCGCCGACGACGCACGCACCGACCCGGCTGTTGCCGCCGACGAGAACGCCGACAAGCTTGCCCGCACCCCGCGCCTGAACTCGCGTGAGGTCGACCGCAGCAATGGCCCGTTCGACCGCACGGAGGTCGACGACCTCGAGGGCCGCGTCGACTTCGGTTCGATCGCCATCGTCCCGATCGCCGAGATGGAACTTCGCCTGGACGTCGACGAATCGGGACAGGAGATCACCGGCCTGACTGCGATCGTCGGCGAATCTGCGTGTCAGATGCAGGTTTTCGCTGCACCGAAGTCCAGCGGTGTGTGGGAAGGAATCCGTGGCGAGATCCACGACAACCTGCTGAGCACCGGCGGTACCGCGCAGGAGATGGTCGGCGCACTGGGGTACGAACTGCACGTCCGGATGCCGGCCACCGGCCCTGACGGTCGCACCACGCACTCCGCCGCGACCTTCGTCGGCGTCGACGGCCCACGCTGGTTCCTGCGCGCCGTCCTATCCGGCAAAGCCGCGATGGAGGACGAGGCCGCCGAGCAGATGCTGGAGTTCATCCGCGGCGTGGTCGTGACCCGTGGCGGTGAGCCGCGCGCTCCCCGCGAACTCCTGCCGCTTCGACTGCCGGAGAACACCGAGCCGGTGCGCGAGTACGACGAGGCGGGCGAGCAACTCCCGAACCCGTTCGACCGCGGTCCGGAGATCACCGAGATCCGTTGATGGATTCCCGCCTGCGTCGCTGGGCCCGAAAAATCTCGGGTTCGAGCGTTGAACACGACCGAGAAGCGTTGCAGCAGAACGCCCTTGCCTCGGGCAGCATTCGTGTCGCCGAGCTCGTCGACCGTTCATCGGCGACCTGCACGGGCACGATCACCGAGGTCTCTGCTCAGCAGTTGGGTGAGGACGGTTGGACCCTGCTCGCTGCCGTCGACGACGGTTCGGGCGTGCTGACGCTGAGCTGGCTCGGTCGGCGCAGCATCGCCGGAATCGAACCAGGCGTGATGCTGACCGCGCACGGTCGAGTGTCGTTCAAACGCAGCCTGCCGGTGATGTTCAACCCGCGCTACGAAATCATCCCCTGCAGCGACCGCTGACCACTGCCGCCCATCTCCAAGGTCAAAGGACGTCTGGGGTCACCAGACGGATCTCGGACGCGTCCTGACCGGTGAGCGCGGTGCCGAGCAACGGCTCGGACGCGGGGGTGGTGAGGAACAGCAATTCGTCGAACCCTTCGACGACGTCGTGCGGCTTCGGCGCGATCGGCGTCTCGTCGCGAATGATCGCGACCAGCACGGTGTCCTTCGGCAGCTCCAACTCGGCGATGGTGCTGCCCACGACGGGTCCGTCGGCGGGAACGGTGATCTCGACCATCGCAGCGCGACCCTGCTGGAACTGGAACAGCCGGACCAGGTCACCGACGGAGACAGCCTCCTCGACCAGGGCGGTCATCAGGCGCGGGGTCGACACCGCGACGTCGACACCCCAGCTCTCGTCGAACATCCACTCGTTCTTCGGGTTGCTGATGCGGGCGACCGTGCGCCCGACGCCGAACTCGGTCTTCGCGAGCAACGAGACGACGAGGTTGACCTTGTCGTCGCCGGTCGCGCAGACCACGACATCGCAGTCCTCGAGGCCGGCCTCGTGCAGTGTGCTGGTCTCGCACGCGTCGGCCAGCAACCAGGACGCTTCGGGCACGGACTGGCTCTTCGCCTCGTCCGCGTACTTGTCGATGAACAGCACCTGGTGCTTGTTGACGAGCAATTCACGACCGATCGAACGGCCGACCGAACCTGCTCCGACGATGACGACTCGCATCGAAATTCCCTCGCTCAGACTTCGGTCGGACGCTGACCCGCGAGCAACTGCTCGAGGGCGGCGAGACGGTCGGTGCGCACCAGCATCTGCAACAGGTCGCCGTCCTGCAGGACGGTGTTCTTGACCGGGAGCATCCCTTCACCCAGCCGCGTCAGGTAGGCGACGCGGGCGCCGGTGATCGCCTCCAGTTTGACCAGCGGAGTGCCGACCCAGCTGGGGTCGGTCGGGATCTCGGCCAGTGTCACCGCGCCGCTCGCGTCGGTGTGCACCGGGACGGCTCCGGCAGGCACCAGCCGGCGCATCACCTGGTCGGCGGTCCACTTCACGGTGGCCACCGTGGGGATGCCGAGCCGCTGATAGATCTCCGCGCGGCCCGGGTCGTAGATACGGGCGACCACGTGCTCGACGTCGAACGTCTCACGGGCCACCCGGGCGGACAGGATGTTGGAGTTGTCACCGCTGCTGACTGCCGCGAATGCGTACGCCCGGTCGATGCCGGCTGCACGCAGGGTGTCGCGGTCGAATCCGACGCCGGTGATGCGTCGTCCCTCGAACGCTGCGCCGAGGCGCCGGAAGGCGGCCTCGTTCTGGTCGATGACGGCGACTGAGTGTCCCTGTGCTTCCAGCGACATCGCCAAGGTGGAGCCCACACGGCCGCAGCCCATGATCACGTAGTGCACTCAGCAGACGCTACCGGAGCAGGTGGGTGCACTCCCAACCTCGGCGGTTCGCCCCGTGCCGTACCTGCTGCCTATGCTCCGAACATGTCCCTTCCATGCATCCCCGGCCCGTCCTGCCCGTGCACCGCCGCGTGGGTCGCGCGATGAGCCGTCCGTCGGGTTCGGGACGTGGGCGTCGACGTGGCGACCAGCGCCGTCCGCGGTCGCGTTCCAACCAAGGCCGATCGCTGGTCGGTCAGGAGTTCGAGGTCGAGATCGGTCCGGTCGCGCACGGCGGTCACTGCGTGGCTCGCCACGAGGGACGCGTGTTGTTCGTCAGGCACGCGTTGCCCGGCGAGCGCGTGATCGCGCGGGTGACCGACGGGGGAGACAAGTCGAGCTTTCTGCGGGCAGATGCCGTCGGGGTGCTCGAAGCATCGGACGAGCGAGTGGACGACGGGTGTCCGTTCGCCGGTCCGGGCAAGTGTGGCGGGTGCGACTGGCAGCACACGACCGCCGCCTATCAGCGCGATCTGAAGACCGCCGTGGTGCGCGAACAGTTGCAGCGGCTGGCCGGCATCGAATGGAACGGTCAGGTGCGGGCCGTGCCGGGTGACGACGACGGTGCCGGCTGGCGCACCCGGGTCGAGTTCACGATCAGCGGGGGAGGGCGTCTCGGCCTGCGTGGCCACCGCTCGCACGACATCATCAAGATCGACAACTGCCGGATCGCGCACCCGCTGATCGGTCAGGTCGGTCTCTACGAGGAGCGTTTCAAGCCCGGTCTGTCGGGTCTCGACGTTGCGGTGACCTCTGAGAACGAAGTGATTGCAGTCGAGTTGCCGCTGGAGTCGGGGGACGAGATTCCGGTGCTGGGCGAGGTGGTCGCGGCCAACGGACGCGAACACGAGTTCGAGGTGAGCGCGCGCGGCTTCTGGCAGATCCACCCGGGGGCCACCACGACCTTCGTCGAGCACGTGCTGTCGAAGTTGGCGCCGGTCGAGGGCGAGAAGGTGCTCGATCTGTACTGCGGTGTGGGCTTGTTCTCCGCGTTCTTCGCAGACGTCGTCGGCGCGCCGAACGTCCTCGGTGTCGAGGGCTCGGAGCCGGCCGTGGAGCAGGCGCACGCGAACGTCCCCGGCGCGAGTTTCATCGCCGGTGACGTGCGAGAGCAGTTGGACTTCCTGGAGGCCGAGGCCGATCTGGTCGTGCTCGACCCGCCACGCACGGGCGCGGGGCGTGAGGTCATCGAAGCCATCGCAGCCCGTGCGCCGCGGGCCGTCGCGTACGTCGCGTGCGATCCCGCAGCGTTGGCGCGCGACCTGGCGTACGCGTCCGAGGTCGGTTACGCGCCGACCTCGATCGAGGCGTTCGATGCCTTTCCCATGACCCATCACGTCGAGACGATCGCGATCCTCGAACCGCGGTGAGACCGGGTCGGGCGCTCACGAGGATCTTGCCCGGCAGGGGCGTGTCGCGCGGTCGAACGGTGTTGAATCGGAGCAGGCACACCACGCGCGTGAGTTAGGTGAACCTTCGTAATTCCGCGCCGATCCGGTGTGATTGGATTATCTTGACGTCAAGATAATCGGGCTGTTGCCCGTGACAGCCAGACCGATGCGATGAAGGAGTTGGCGTGAGCACCAACAGTTTTGGGGCCAAGGGCACCCTCGAGGTAGGGGATCAGTCCTACGAGATCTACCGGTTGAACACGGTCGAGGGCAGCAACAACCTCCCGTTCAGCCTCAAGGTGCTGCTGGAGAACCTGCTGCGCACCGAGGACGGCGCGAACATCACCAAGGAGCACATCAACGCGCTCGGTCAGTGGGACGAGAACGCCGAGCCCGACACCGAGATCCAGTTCACGCCGGCACGCGTGATCATGCAGGACTTCACCGGTGTTCCGTGTGTGGTCGACCTCGCCACCATGCGTGAGGCTGTCGCCGAGCTCGGTGGCGACGCGAAGAAGATCAACCCGCTCGCACCGGCCGAGATGGTCATCGACCACTCGGTGATCATCGACGTCGCCGGCCGCCCCGACGCGTTCGAGAAGAACGTCGAGATCGAGTACGGACGCAACCGCGAGCGCTACCAGTTCCTGCGCTGGGGTCAGACCGCGTTCGACGACTTCAAGGTCGTGCCCCCGGGCACCGGCATCGTCCACCAGGTCAACATCGAGCACCTGGCCCGCACCGTGATGGTGCGCGACGGCGTCGCCTACCCCGACTCCTGCGTCGGCACCGACAGCCACACCACGATGGTCAACGGCCTGGGCGTGCTGGGCTGGGGCGTCGGTGGCATCGAGGCCGAGGCCGCGATGCTCGGCCAGCCGGTCTCGATGCTCATCCCGCGCGTCGTCGGCTTCAAGCTGACCGGCTCGATCCCGGCCGGCGCCACCGCCACCGACGTCGTGCTCACGATCACCCAGATGCTGCGTCAGCACGGTGTGGTCGGCAAGTTCGTCGAGTTCTACGGCGACGGTGTCGGCGCGGTGCCGCTGGCCAACCGCGCCACCATCGGCAACATGAGCCCGGAGTTCGGCTCGACCTGCGCGATCTTCCCGATCGACGACGTGACCCTCGACTACCTGCGCCTCACCGGCCGCAGCGACGAGCAGGTCGCGCTCGTCGAGGCCTACACCAAGGAGCAGGGCCTCTGGCACGACCCGTCGCACGAGCCGCGCTTCTCGGAGTACCTCGAGCTCGACCTGTCGACCGTCGTTCCCTCGATCGCCGGCCCGAAGCGTCCGCAGGACCGCATCGTGGTCTCGGAGGCCAAGGAGCAGTTCAAGCTCGACGTCAAGAACTACGGCGTCGATGGTGATCTGCGCTCCGCGTCCGTCAACAAGGAGGGCGACACCTTTGAGCTGAAGGACGGCGCGGTCGTGATCGCGTCGATCACCTCGTGCACCAACACCTCGAACCCCTCGGTGATGATGGGCGCCGCCCTGCTGGCCAAGAAGGCCGTCGAGAAGGGTCTGACGGTGCCGCCGTGGGTCAAGACCTCGATGGCGCCGGGTTCGCAGGTCGTCACCGGCTACTACGAGAACGCCGGCATGTGGCCCTACCTTGAGAAGCTCGGCTTCCACCTGGTCGGTTACGGCTGCACCACCTGCATCGGTAACTCCGGTCCGCTGGCCGACGAGATCTCCGCAGCCATCAACGAGAACGACCTCTCGGTCGTCTCGGTGCTGTCGGGTAACCGCAACTTCGAGGGCCGCATCAACCCCGACGTGAAGATGAACTACCTGGCTTCACCGCCGCTGGTCATCGCCTACGCGCTCGCCGGCACGATGGACTTCGACTTCGATGTCGACGCGCTCGGCAAGGACGCCGAGGGCAACGACGTCTTCCTCAAGGACATCTGGCCCGACCCGGCCGAGGTCGAGTCGACGATCGCGCAGGCGATCAACAAGGAGTTGTTCGTCAAGGACTACGCCGACGTGTTCGCCGGCGACGAGCGCTGGAAGTCGTTGCAGACCCCCGAAGGCGACACCTTCGAGTGGGACGGCGAGTCGACCTACGTCCGCAAGCCCCCGTACTTCGAGGGCATGAAGCTGGAGACCACTCCCGTCGAGGACATCTCCGGTGCTCGCGTGCTGGCCAAGTTGGGCGACTCGGTCACCACCGACCACATCAGCCCGGCCGGCGCGATCAAGGCCGACAGCCCGGCCGGTCGTTACCTGAACGAACACGGTGTGGAACGCAAGGACTTCAACTCCTACGGCTCGCGTCGCGGTAACCACGAGGTGATGGTGCGCGGTACGTTCGCGAACATCCGCCTGAAGAACCAGTTGCTGGACGGTGTCGAGGGTGGCTTCACCCGCGACTTCACCGCCGGTGGCGAGCAGGCCGCGATCTACGACGCCGCCGAGAACTACGCCAAGGAGGGCACCCCGCTGGTGATTCTCGGTGGCAAGGAGTACGGCTCGGGCTCCTCGCGTGACTGGGCCGCCAAGGGCACCCGTCTGCTGGGCGTCAAGGCCGTGATCACCGAGTCGTTCGAGCGTATCCACCGCTCCAACCTCATCGGCATGGGCGTGCTGCCGTTGCAGTTCCCGAAGGGTGAGTCGACCGACTCGCTCGGCCTGGACGGCACGGAGACCTTCGACATCTCGGGCATCACCGAGCTCAACGAGGGCAAGACCCCCAAGACGGTCCACGTCACCGCCACCAAGGAAGGCGGCGACACGGTCGAGTTCGACGCGGTCGTCCGCATCGACACCCCGGGTGAGGCGGAGTACTTCCGCAACGACGGCATCCTGCAGTACGTCCTTCGCAGCCTGGTGAAGTGATTCGCCTGTAACGCAAGGCAATACGAAGCCCCGGTTCGATTCGGACCGGGGCTTCGTCGTGCAGGTCGAGGATCAGGCGTGCAGTTTCGCCGCGAGCCAGTCGGGCGTGTGGGCGGCGTCGCGCGGGAACACCCTCGCGTCCTCGACGTACGCCAGGTCGGACGGTGGGACGTGGAATGCGGGCTCGGAGTCGTAGTCGAAGCGTGCGTCGGCGGTGCCTTCGCGCCGCACGAGCACTTCCATCGTGAACCAGGTGCCGGCTCCTGGCTTGTACATGAGCGTCCGTAGCCTTTCGGCGGCCAACTTGGCATCGCGGGCCGCCAACGTCCGCCGCTCATCACCGCCGTCGCTGATGAACACCGCGCACGAACTCACCGCAGCGGTCATGTGCGCCACGAAGCGAGCGGTGCGCCAGTCACCTGTCGCATTGGATCCGACGGACTGCGCGATCTCGCGGATGACGGCCGCTTGCTCCAGCGCCGCCGGTTGCGGTTCTGCGACGTGCTGAGTGGGTGGCGCCGAATGCTTTTGGCCGTGCTCCGCCGCCCGTTTCGCTCGGTATTGCCGCGCGCTCTTGCCGGCGCGTAGCCGGTGGACGAGGCTGTCGAGCGCATCGGACTCCTGCTCGAAGCGGGCCACGCCCGAGACCGTCGCCCGTTCGTTCGTTGCGTACGTGTACCAGCCGTCGGCGTCCGCGCCGATGCCCACGATCTCCGTCCGGTTGGTCGGGTCAGCGAACCAGACACAGTCGTGCAGACCCTCGGCCGCAATGATGGCCTGCGCTTCGTCGCGAGTCGTCATGTCGGCATTGTCACCGAACGCGCGCAGCACGTGGGCCCACGGGCCCGACGTGCTGCGCGTCGTGGAACGTTCGGTCAAGCGTGGGCGAGTTCGTCCTCGGACGCCTGGCTTGCCTTCGATCCACCGAGCCACAGGTCGGGGCCGAAGATCTCATACGAGATGTCCCCTCCGTCGACGCCGCGGCCGATGAGTTCCGAACGCACGTACTGCATGAACGGCACCGAACCGCACAGGTAGTACAGGGCGTCCTGCGGCAGGTCGAGGGACGCGACGTCGACGAGCCCGCCCTGAGTGCCGTCCTCGTTGAGTTCGTAGACGACAACGCCGGTGGCGTTGGGCAGGGCCGCGATGTCGGCGGCGACCTGCTCGCGCAGCGGGTGGTGGGTGACGTCCGCGTCGGCGTGTACGTGGATCAGGCGGCGATCGGAGTTCTGCGCGCGTGCGTCGGACAGGATCGCGGCCATCGGCGTGATGCCGATTCCGGCGCTGAACATCACCAGCGGACGGTCGCTCTCGGCAACCCGGATGTCACCGACGGGCACCCCGGCCTGGACCACATCGCCGACCTTCCGCTCGAACAGGAAGGTGGAGACGGCGCCGTCCGGGTGGCCATCGGTGCCGAAGACGCGGCGGACGGTGATGTCGATGGTGTCGCCGCCGGGTGCACTGCTGATCGTGTACTGGCGCGGCTGGCGGTAGTCCTCGCGCAACTGCACGACCACCGACACGTACTGACCGGGGATGTATGCCGGCGGCTTCGAGCCGTCCACCGCGGCGAGGCGGAAGGTGCGGACGTCGGTGCCGACCTCGTCGATCGCGACGATCTTGTGGTCGCTGAGCACGGTGTCGGGAGTGCGTTCGATCTGCTGGTAGATCTTGGCTTCGGCGCTGATCAGGTCGACTGCGAACAGCCAATAGACCTCACCCCACGCACGGGCGACCTCGGGAGTGACGGCGTCACCGAGGACGTCGCCGATGGCCTCGAGCAGGTTGCGGCCGACGATCGTGTAGTCGGCCGGCGCGATCGCGAGGGCGACGTGCTTGTGTGCGATGCGTTCGATGATCGCGTCGAAGTTGAAGTCGGTGTCGCCGAGCAGGTGGTGGGCGTACGCGACGATGCTGGACGCGAGCGCGATCGGCTGCTCACCGATGGCCTGGTTGGCCTGGTTGAACACGTTCAGCAACTCGGGGTTGTTGGAGAACATCTTCGGGTAGAAGGCCTTGGTGATCTCGGTGATTTGCTCGATCACGACCGGTGCGGTGGCCTTGACGATCTCTGCGTTGTCCGGGTGAAGCAACGTCCGACTCCTTCGGTGAGGCAAGAACGGGTCCGTCCGGGCCCACCTCGACGCTAATCAGGGCGCGTTCGTCGCTCCTGGGACGAAGGTCCCGAAGCGGGGGTGACCTGTATCACAACATGATCTGGCGTGTTGTCACGGAGGCTGTCACGATTGTCGTGTGCCCAGACTGCATCCGGAAGAGCCGGCCGTCCCTGCGTGGGAATGCCTGTCCGACAACGGTTTTCGTGAACAGGTGTGGCGCTTGTCGGGTTCAGGGGAGCGACGGTTGATCCTCATCGACGGTCGGAGCGCAGGCGGCAAGACCACGCTCGCCGAGTCGCTGGCCGTCCTGTTGAGTGGGACGGTCGTGCACACTGACGATGTGGCCTGGCACCTGCACCCGACCGAGTGGGACGACGAACTCGTGCGCGGTGTGATCGCGCCCTGGCGCGCGGGCAAGTGTGTGCGCTTCCGCCCGCCGGGTTGGATCGCGAAAGGTCGCCCGGGGGCGGTGGAGGTGCCTGCATCGGCCGGGGTGTTGATCGTGGAAGGCGTGGGCGCCGGTCGGGAGTCGCTGACCGAGCAGGCCGACCTCCTGATCTGGGTTCAGTCCGATCGGGACGAGGCGCGCCGGCGGGGGATCGCACGCGACATCGAACTTGGCCGGGAACCCGCTGAGGCGGAACAGTTCTGGGACGAGTGGACGCTGTCGGAGGAGCCGTTCCTTGCCGCGGAGCGTCCCTGGACGCGTGCGCACCTCATCGTGAACGGCACTGCAACGGGTGACGGCCACCAGATCGCGACCGGTCCGTTACGGGCTCTGACTCAGGGTCCTTCGGTGTCCCAGTAGGTCTGCAGGAGTCCGGGTTCGGTGGTGTAGGTGCGGCCGGTGGGTGAGGTCCAGGTGCACACGCCTGCGGTGTTCATTTCGACTTTCCAGCCGCTCTGTTTCATCTTGTGGTGGTGTCGGCATAGGCATTGCAGGTTGGTGTCGGTGGTGGGTCCGCCGCGTTGGTAGGCGGTGACGTGGTCGGTGTCGGTGAACACTGCGTGCCGTGCGCAGCCGGGGGCTCGGCAGTGTTGGTCGCGGGCTTGGATTCGTCGGCGCATCGTGTCCGGTGGCCGGTATGCCTGTGAGGTGTCCTGGTGGATGAGTTCGCCGGTGTGCGGGTCGAATTCGACACCGGTGGTGGTGATCGTGGTGGCGTTCTGGATGAGTGCTTCGATTCCGTAGCCGGACAGTGCTCCGGCGCGGTGATGGATCCCTAACGCAGTGCTGTTCGTGCCGCTGCTCTTGGCGGTGAACAGGCCGAGTGCATCTGTCTTCGTCGTTGGACGGCGCGTCGAAGCACCACCGGTATCGCTGCCGCTGGCAGGCCGAGGGTCGGTCCCACCACCGCCTGGGCTGCCACCGCCGGGATTGTCGCCGCCTTCGTCGGGACCGGCACCGTCGTCGCGGGCCGGCTTGTCGGTGCAACCGGTGCATGTGGTGGGGGTGAGGATCTGGATGTCGAGGGTGTAGTTCAGGTTGCGGGTGACGATCTCGTACAACGCGTCGGCCCGGTACTCACCCAGGAGTTTGTCGGCAGCGTCTTCACTGGTGTCGGACCGTTTGAGATCGAAGGCGCGTTTCTCGACCAGGTCACAGATCTCCGCGACCTGCGCATCGGGCAGGACCGCGGTGAAGGACGCCAACCCGGGGGTGGGGTGGGGGTCGAACCACACCCCGGTCTGCTGCGCTTTCGTGCGCTTGTGCGTCTTCCGTGCGGCTGCTGCCTCGAACCTGGTGACGAGGGTGCGGGTCGAGCGGCGCGCGGACGCCGCATCCCGGCAGTGGATCTTGCGTTGAAGGATCGTGTCTTCGATGAGTTCGCAGGTGTCGGGGCGGGCGTCCTGCAGTTCGGTCGCGACCGCGGTCACGGTGTCCAGGTTCGCCACACCCGAAGCCGCGTCACCCAACAGGGCGGGTGTTTTGGTGGCTGTCCACACCGATGTGCGCACCAGTTGCGACGCGGCGATCGAGGACAGGCGGAGTTCGGCGGCGACACCGTCAGCGGCGAATTCACCCACATGCCCCGGCTCATGCCGGGCGAACCGTGTGCAGGAGACGTCGGTGGCGTCCCAGCGGGCGTACTGACTGATCGACACCGCCCGCACGGCGCCGGCGGTGTTCATCACCGCGTGCGCCACCCGGATGGATTCCTCGAACTGCCGGGTCTGTGTCACCCAGTGATCCTCGGCATCACCCTGGTCACCGCCCACCTGTTGGTCGATCCCGTTGAGGTCGGTTTCGGTGAAGAACCGGTCCCCACCGGGCTGGACGGTGAACGGGTCCTCTCCGTTGAGGCGTTCGAACGCGTTGTGTGTCAGCAATTGTGCGATGAGCAACTGGATGGTGGCGGGGTTCGCACCCGGCACCAGTTCGGGGTGCGATGCCAGTTCGATGGCTGCGTCGACGCCGTCTTCGAGCATCACGGCTTCGAGCAGATCGCGTGGGGTGATCGCGTCCTGTCCGAGGGGTTTCGCCGTGGTGTTCGACATGCCTTCATCGTACACCTGTTCGAACTTCAGTTGAAGGGTTCGAACGGATCAATTGTGTTTGTGGACAACCGGATTGGTTACTCACCGGTTGTGGAGAACGCGTGGGTCGGGTGGCCGTTGATGGTTGCCTTGGTTTCGGCGCGTACACCCTCGTGCCTCGGGCGTCCGGCTCAACCAGCGGTGACGGGCGTTCGGCTGGACGAGCGGACGCGGGTGGCGATCAGGTGTACAGGCAGAAGGGGTGACCGGCGGGGTCGAGGAGCACTCGCACGTCGTCCTGCGGCTGGTGGTCGGGCAACGTCGCGCCGAGCGAGATTGCGCGCTCGGTCTCGGCGGCCAGATCCTCGACCTCGAAGTCGAGGTGCAACTGCATCTGCTGACTGCCGGGGGAGCACGGCCAGATCGGCCGCACGTAGTCGGGATTGCGTTGAACGGCCAGGTAAGCCACGCCCTCACCGCAATCAAGGGCCGCGTCGTCCTCGTCCATCTTGTAGATAGCCCAGTCGCGTAACTCGCTGTAGAACCTGGTCAGTTCGGCGACATCAGGAGCATCGAGCACGACACCCCACCAGTCCTTGCGCTTCCACCGATCCTTGCCTGCTGTACCCATGCCGCCACCGTAGGGGCTGATCCGGAACGACAGCCCGTCCGACGTTCGTTGGAGCCCTGGATCGCCTAGACTCGACTGACCCCCTGTGGAAGGAACGTGCACACCCGTGGGACTGCTTTCCGGCATTCACGCACCGGGCGACGTCAAGAACGTCCCGGTCGAGCAAATCGACGAACTCGCGCGGGAGATCCGCGATTTCCTGGTCGACTCGGTCTCCCGCACCGGCGGACACCTCGGCCCGAACCTCGGGGTCGTCGAGTTGTCGATCGCGCTGCACCGCGTGTTCGATTCACCGAGCGATTCGATCGTCTTCGACACCGGTCACCAGTCGTACGTCCACAAACTGCTCACCGGGCGGCACGACTTCTCCGACCTCAAGAAGCAGGGAGGTATCTCCGGCTACCCCTGTCGCGCGGAGTCCGAGCACGACATCGTCGAGAATTCTCACGCCAGCACGTCCCTGTCCTGGGCGCACGGCATCGCCAGGGCTCGCAAGCTCAAGGGCGAGGATCGCCACACCGTCGCGATCATCGGCGACGGTGCACTCACCGGCGGCATGGCCTGGGAAGCGCTCAACAACATCGCGGTCGACCGCGAACTCCCGCTCGTCATCGTGATCAATGACAACGAGCGGTCCTACGCCCCGACCATCGGCGGTCTTGCCGAACATCTCGCCACGCTGCGCACCACCCGCCAGTACGAGCAGGTTCTCGACTGGGGCAAGGCGCGGCTACAGCAGACCCCTGTCGTCGGCAACGCGATGTACCAGTCGTTGCACGGCATGAAGAAGGGCATCAAGGATGTCCTCTCGCCGCAGCGTGGCATGTTCGAAGACCTCGGTCTGAAGTACGTGGGACCGGTCGACGGCCACGACGAGCAAGCTGTCGAACATGCGCTGGAGAAGGCAAAGACCTACGGCGGCCCATGCTTGGTGCACGTGATCACCCAGAAGGGCCGCGGCTACGCGCCGGCGGCCGAACACGAGGGCGATCAATGGCACGGCATCGGCAAGTTCAATCCAGAGACCGGGCTACCGTTCGAGGTGTCCGGGCGCATCTGGACCGATGAGTTCAGCGACGAGATGGTGCGCCTGGGAGCCCAACGCGACGACATCGTCGCCATCACCGCGGCGATGCTCATCCCGGTCGGCCTCGACCAGTTCGCCGCCAAGTACCCCGAGCGGGTCTTCGACGTCGGCATCGCCGAGCAGCACGCCGCCACGATGGCCGCCGGTCTCTCGTTCGGCGGCATGCACCCGGTCGTGGCGATCTACGCCACCTTCCTCAACCGGGCCTTCGACCAGTTGCTCATGGACTGCGCGCTGCACAAGCAGGGCGTGACCTTCGTGCTCGACCGCGCCGGCATCACCGGCTCGGACGGCCCGTCGCACAACGGCATGTGGGACATGGCGATCTGCTCGATCGTGCCCGGGCTGCGCCTGGCCGCACCGCGCGACGGGGAGCAGGTCAAGGCGCAGCTGCGCGAGGCGGTCGAGGTCGACGATGCCCCGACGGTCATCCGCTTCCCGAAGGGCGACGTCGCCGAACCGCTCACTGCTGTTCGGCAGATCAATGGTCTCGACGTGCTGCACGACGCGTCCGCGCCACAAGTACTGGTGGTGGCGGTCGGTTCGATGTGCGCGGCCGCGATCAGCGTCGCGGAAAAGCTTGAAGCACAAGGGCATTCGACTCTGGTGATCGACCCGCGATGGGTCATCCCCGTGAACGAAGCGATCGTCGAGCAAGCGCGGTCGGTCGGGCGCGTGGTCGTGATCGAGGACAACCTGGTTACTCACGGTGTCGGCGTCGCCGTCTCGCATGCGCTGCGATCCGCGGGTGTCGACGTACCGGTTCACACCTACGGCATTCCGCATCGGTTCCTCGATCACGCGTCGCGCGGTCAGGTGCTGGAGTCGATCGGCCTGACGCCTGACGTCATCACGACCGACGTCCTGGCCCGTATCGCGTCCCACTGATCGTTGGGCGAGTACTTCACGACTGATCTGTGGTCCTCGCGCGACTGGTTGCGCGATGCGACGGCCTGGATCGACGACAACCTCGAACGCCGCGGTGTCACGCGCATACCCACGTCACCGCGGCAACCGCGCCTGCGCCCATGGTCGACCCTTCTTGTGGTCGATACCGATCACGGACGCGTGTGGTTCAAGGCATGCGCACCGCAGCAACGAGCCGAGGTGCCGGTGCTCGACGCACTCACCGACGTCGCGCCTGACCTCGTCCCTACGTTGTGGTCCGCCGATGCCGAGCGGGGTTGGTTGCTCGTGCCGGATCAGGGGCCGACCCTGCGCGACGTTGCCGACGCGCAGAACATCACGGGGCACCTCTCGGCGGTGCTTCGCCGATATGCCCGGGCGCAACGAGCGTCCGTCAAGGCGGTCGATGCGATGGCTGCGGCCGGGGTGCCCACGCTCCGTCCCGGTGATCTGGTGCAGGAGTGGACGAGTGAGGGCCTGGCCGCAGAGGCCACACCCGCGTTACGTGATGCCGCGGCGCGCCTCGACGCGGTCGGCCTGCCGACCACCGTCCAGCACGACGACCTGCATGCCGGCAATGTCTTTGTCGCCGATGCGGCCAGTGCCAGCATGCATGACTCGCGCATTTTCGACTGGGGTGACACCTATCTCGGAAATCCGTTGTGCTCGTTGCTGATTCCGCTGCGTGGCCCGTCGTACCACTTCGATCTGCCCGCTGACCCAGAGCGCGACGCTCGCATCGTGCGGGCCTACCTGGCGTGCTGGTCGGACCTCGCGTCGTCGGCCGAATTGTCGAAGGTACTTCCCGACGCGCTGCTGTTGGCCCGGGTCGGTCGCATCATCGGGTGGCGCCGAGCGCTGGCGAATGCGACAGATGCCCAGAAGCGGCAGTGGTCGGACCACCCGATGCAATGGGTGAAGGAAGTCGTCGCAGCCGTACGGTCTGCACGCCGGCGATGAGGCGAGCCGCATCCGTGCTGGGTAGTGGTCGTCCAGTGGCCACGAGTCCCTCGATCGCGTGGTTCATCCAGCGCTCCTCGGCTGCCACCCTCGGGTCACAGCATTTCTAGTGGCCGCGGTCCGCTCGGCGGCGGAAACGCACGGTCCAGAGCGTCCAAGTCTTCGCGGGTCAGCTCCACCTCCAGTGCTGTGGCGTTGTCGCGCACGTGTTGCGGGCTGCTCGCCTTGGGGATCGTGCAGAGCGAGTCGCGGCGCAGCACCCAGGCGAGGGCCGCCGCCGCGGGGCTGACGCTGTGGCCGGCCGCGACGTCGTTCAACCTCGCGTCGTGAAGGATCCGGCCCTGCTCGATCGGCGAGTACGCCATGACCGGCAGCTGGTGGTCGGTGCACCACGGCAATAGGTCGTACTCCGGTCCTCGCCGCGACAGGTTGTACAGCACCTGATCCGTGGCCAGCCCGCCGCTGCCCGGCACGTCCCGCAGGTCGGCGAGGGCCAGGTGGTCGAAGTTGCTGACGCCCCAGTATCGGATTTTCCCGTCCGCGACGAGCTGTTGGAAGGCCGCGACGGTGTCCTGCAGCGGGTACCTGCCTTGCCAGTGCAGCAGGTAGAGGTCGATCCGATCGGTGCCCAGGCGTTTCAGGCTGCGTTCGCAGGCCGCGATCGTGCCGGAACGGGAGGCCTGGGACGGCCGGACCTTGCTGACCACGAACGCCTCGTCGCGGCGACCCGCCAATGCTTCACCGACCACCTCCTCCGCGCCGCCGTCGGCGTACATCTCGGCGGTGTCGACCAGTGTCATGCCCAGCTCGAGGCCGGCGTGCAGCGCGGCGACCTCGTCGCCGCGTCGGCCGGGGTCCTCACCCCAGCCCCAGGTGCCCTGGCCCAGCACAGGGATGGACTCCCCGCTCGGTAGCGTTATCCGTCGCATCCGCGATCACTTCCTGGTTGTCCTGAGGTGGGAGGTGCGCTGAGATCCTAGAACGGCCGGTGCGTCCCCGGCCGGTACTCAGCGTCGACAAACGACCTGGCCGCTCAGGCCCACTGGCCGCGTTCCTGCAGAACGGTTTTCAGCAGGTCGGCACGGTCGGAGATCAGGCCGTCGACGCCGAGGTCGAGCAACTCGTGCATCTCCTCGGGGTCGTTGATCGTCCAGACATGCACCTGTACCCCGGTGCTGTGCGCCCGCTGCACCAGCGCTCTGGTCACCACGGTCACCCGGCCATAGTGATGGGGGATCTGCAGAGCGTCGACCGGGCCGAGTGCTCGGCGCGCCAGCGGTGAGAACCGGGCCTTTGCGGCCAGCACAGCGGTGCGAGTCCGACTCTTGCCGGCCGAGGTCGCCACCGGTCTCGACAGTCGCTTGAGCACCTCGTGACGCGTGTGGTCGTCGAACGACGCGACAAGGACGCGGTCGTGCGCCGCGTGCTTCTCGATCGTGTCGGCAAGGGTCTCAGCGGCGCTGATGTGCTTGCAGTCAATGTTCAGACGGAGGGCGGGCCAGGCATCCAGCACGTCGTCGAGGCGGGGCACGGGATGATCGCCGATACGGGCGAGCTCGACCGTGCTCCAAGGTAGTTCGCGGATCAGCCCCTGCGCATCGGTAACCCGGTCGAGGGTGTCGTCGTGGAAGGCGACCAGCATGCCGTCAGACGTGACGTGCACATCGGTCTCGACATAGGCGAACCCCAGATCGACCGCCTGCTCGAAGGCAGCGAGGGTGTTCTCGTGGCCGTCGACCGAGAAGCCGCGATGCGCCATCGCGATCGGGGCCGGGTGATCGAAATACGCCGTACGAGCCATGGGCGCGCTGCTCAGTCGCGGAAGGACTCGATCTTCGCGCCGAGGTCGTTGAGGCGCTCGGCGAGCTCCTCGTAGCCACGGTTGATGACATAGGTGTTGCGCAGCACCGAGGTGCCCGGTGCGGCGAGCATGCCCAGCAGAATGACGACTCCCGGACGCAGCGCCGGCGGGCACATGACCTCGGCCGCGCGCCAACGGGTCGGGCCCTCGATGAGCACGCGGTGCGGGTCCATCAGCTTGACCTTCGCGCCGAGCGCGTTGAGGTCGATCAGGTAGATCGCCCGGTTGTCGTACACCCAGTCGTGGATCGTGGTGCTGCCGGTCGCAGTCGCCGCGATGACGGCGAAGAACGGCAGGTTGTCGATATTGAGGCCGGGGAACGGCATCGGGTGGATTTTGTCCTTCGGCGCCACCAGATCGCTCGGGATCGTGGTGATGTCGACCAAACGGGTCTCACCGTTCTTCGACAGGTACTCCTGGCTCATCTCGTACTGGAAGCCCATGACCTCCAGCTGAGCCAGTTCCATCTCCATGAACTCGATCGGCACGCGCTTGACGGTGATCTGCGACTTGGTGACAATCGCGGCTGCGATGAGCGACATCGCCTCGATCGGGTCCTCGGACGGGTGGTACTCGACGTCCTTGTTGATCTCCTTGACGCCGGTGACGGTCAAGGTTGTCGTGCCGACGCCCTGGACCTCGACACCGAGTTCGCGCAGGAAGAAACAGAGGTCCTGAACCATGTAGTTCGGGCTGGCGTTGCGAATGATGGTGGTGCCCTCGTGGCGGGCGGCCGCGAACAGTGCGTTCTCGGTGACGGTGTCGCCGCGCTCGGTGAGCACGATGGCACGCTTGGGGCGCACCTCGCGGTCGACGGTCGCGTGGTAGTAACCGTGCGTCGCGACGACGTCGAGACCGAAATGGCGCAGCGCGTGCAGGTGCGGCTCCACGGTGCGCTCACCGAGGTCGCAGCCGCCGGCGTTCGGCAGCTTGAACTTCTCGTACTCGTGCAGCAGCGGGCCGAGGAACATCAGGATCGTGCGGGTGCGGCGGGCAGCTGCCTCGTCCATCGAATCGAGGTCGATGGTGTCGCCCGGGACGATCTCCAGGTCGGAGCTGTTCGGCAGCCAGCGGGTTTTCACGCCGACCGAGTCGAGCACCTCGGTGATGCGGTTGACCTCTTCGATGCGCGCAAGGTTGCGCAGCGTCGTCTTCCCCTTGTTCAGCAGGGCCGCACACAGACACGCGACTGCGGCGTTCTTGCTGGTGCGTACGTCGATCTCACCCGAGAGCTGACGCCCGCCTTCGATGCGAAGGTTCAGGGGAGTGTTCGATGCCACGGTTACCACCTCGGTGTCGAGAGCCTGTCCGATCCGCGCGAGCGTCTCCAGACTCAAGTTCTGTTTGCCTTGTTCGATGCGCGCGACGGCGCTCTGACTGGTGTTCAAGGATGCTGCAAGTTCGTGCTGGGTCAGTTGTTTGTGGCGCCGCGCGTCGCGAATGATGCGGCCGACGCGTACCAGATAGTCCTCAGTCACCCCGCGAGCCTATCTCACATATGAGATATCGACGGGATGCAGAGCAGTTTGTTCAGCGTAACGCTGATCACCCCTTCGACACGAAAGGCGCGACCCGTCACGGGGACAGGTCGCGCCTTCGCGCTCGAGATGTGATCAGGACGTGGGCACGCTGGCAACGCCCGGAGCCAGGAACCGCGAACCCGTGACCTTCTCGGAGGTGCCGGTGCGGTCCAACAGCGGTGAGATGCCGCCGTTCCAGAACGGGAAACCCGCACCGGTGATCATGGCGAGGTCGATGTCCTGCACCTCGGCAACGACGCCTTCGTCCAGCATTCGGCGGATCTCGTCGGCCATCGAGGCCAGCGCGCTCTCGCGCACCTGCTCGGCGGTGAGCTCCTTCGGGTCGGACGGAGCATCGAACAGCTCCATGACCTTCGGGTCGATCTTCCCGTCGGCGCCGTAGAACGAGGGGATCTTCGCCTCCACGACCTTCGCCAGGTTCTTGCTCGCCCGGAAGCGGTCCGGGAAGGCCTTGGCGAGGGTCTCGCTGTTGTGCAGCGCGATCGGGGGACCGACCAACGAGATCAGCATGAACGGCGGCATCGGGGTGAGGCCGGCGAACGCCTTCTCGACGGTCTCGATCGGCGTGCCCTCATCGACCATGCGACCCGCGTCGCCCATGAAACGCCCGAGCAGACGGTTGACGACGAACGACGGCGAGTTCTTCACCAGGATGCAGGTCTTCTTCAGGCCCTTTCCTGCAGCGAACGCCGTTGCGAGAGTAGCGTCGTCGGTCTTCTCGCCGCGGATGATCTCCAGCAGCGGCATGACGGCCACCGGGTTGAAGAAGTGGAAGCCCACGACCCGCTCCGGGTGCTTGAGGTCTTCGGCCATCTCGGTGATCGACAGCGACGAGGTATTGGTGGCCAGCACGCACTCCGGCGTGACGATCTCCTCGACCTCGGCCCAGACCTTCTTCTTGACCGACATCTGTTCGAACACCGCCTCGATGACGAAGTCGGCGTCGACGAATCCGTCCTTGGAGGTGGAACCGGTGACGAGCGCCTTGAAGCGGTTCACGCCGTCGGGGGAGATGCGTCCCTTCGCAGCGAGCTTGTCGATCTCTGCGTGGACGTACTCCACACCCTTGTCGACCCGCTCCTGGTCGAGGTCGGTCATCACGACCGGCACCTTCAGCTGACGGATGAACAGCATCGCCATCTGACTGGCCATGAGTCCTGCACCGACGATGCCCACCTTGGAGACCTTGCGGGCGAGCGACTTGTCCGGCGCACCGGCAGGACGCTTGGCGCGGCGCTGCACCAGGTCGAACGCGTACAGGCCGGCACGCAGTTCGTCGCTCATGATGAGGTCGGCCAAAGCCTGGTTCTCAGCCTCGAAAGCCTCCTCGCGCGACGCCGTTCGAGCGGCAGCGACGAGGTCGAGCGCGCGGTACGCCGAGATGGCAGCGCGACCGGTGCGCTGGTCCGCCGTCTTGCGCATCTTCGAAACGGCTGCGTCCCAAGCGGTTTCGTCGGTGTCGACCGACCCGCGCTCGACCTTCTCCTCGCCCGAGATGACACGTTCGGCGAACGCCAGCGAGTCCTCCAGGAAGGTGACCGGCTCGAGCAGGCGGTCCGCGCAACCCAGGGCGAAGGCGTCCTTGCCCTTGATCATGCGGTTCTGGTTGAGCGGGTTCTCGACGATCAGCTTGAGCGCGTTCTCGACACCGATGAGGTTCGGCAGCAGGTAGGTGCCACCCCAACCGGGCACGAGACCGAGGAAGACCTCGGGCGTGGCGTACGCGGGCACGTCCGAGGAGATCGTGCGGTAGTCGGCGTACAACGCGATCTCGACGCCGCCACCCATGGAGGCGCCGTTGATGAACGCGAAGGTCGGCACCGACAGGTCGCTGATCTTGCTGAACGTCTCGTGACCCTGACGGGCGATCTCCAGCGCCTGGTCGCGGGAGGTGATCGTGCCGACACCCTTGAGGTCGGCGCCGACGGCGAAGATGAACGGCTTGCCGGTGATGCCGAGGCCGACGATCTCCTTTGCGTCCGCGCGGCGGGCGGCCTCGTCCAGCGCGTCCGAGAGCTCGGTGAGACCGGCCGGGCCGAAGCTGTTCGGCTTGGTGTGGTCGAACCCGTTGTCGAGCGTCAGGAGCACGAAAGTGCCTGCACCACCGGGCAACTCGACGTCCTGGCTACGGACGTGGGTGACGACCTCGTCCGCGTGCTGGTTCTGGTTCTCGGCCATCAGGCAACACCCTCTTCGGAGTTGTTCGAGTGGAGCTTGGAGACCTCGCTGTCGACCGAGCTGGCGTACTCGGCGTGGTGCGGGTTCTCCCAGATGACCGCCCCACCCATGCCGATTCCGATGCACATCGCGGTGAGGCCGTAACGCACCTCGGGGTGCTCCTCGAAGTGACGCGACAGTTGCGTCATCAGCCGGACGCCGGACGAGGCCAGCGGGTGACCGGTCGCGATCGCACCGCCCCACGGGTTGACACGCTTGTCGTCGTCGGCGATGCCGAAGTGTTCGAGGAAGGCGAGCACCTGCACGGCGAACGCCTCGTTGAGCTCGAACAGGCCGATGTCGTCGATGCTCAGACCGGCGTGGTCGAGTGCTTTCTCGGTGGCCGGCACCGGACCGATACCCATGACCTCCGGTTCCACACCCACGAACGAATAGGTGACCAGGCGCATGCCGACCGGCAGGCCGAGCTCGGTGGCTGCACGCTCGGAGGCGAGCAGGCAGGCGGTCGCACCGTCGTTCAGGCCGGCCGCGTTGCCGGCGGTGACGTTTCCGTGCGGACGGAACGGGGTCTTCAGCGACGTGAGGTCCTCGAGCTTGACGTCCTTGCGCGGCGGCTCGTCGACGGTGGCCAGGCCCCATCCCTTGTCGGCGTGGCGCGTCGCGACGGGCACCAGGTCGGGCTGGATCTTGCCGTCCTCGTACGCCTGCTGCAGCTTGTTCTGGCTGGCGACCGCGAAGTTGTCGCAGCGCTCCTTGGTGATGCTGGGGTAGCGGTCGTGCAGGTTCTCGGCGGTCTCGCCCATGACGAGTGCAGAGGTGTCGACCAGCTTCTCGGCGACGATGCGCGGGTTGGGGTCGACGCCCTCACCCATCGGGTGGCGGCCCATGTGCTCGACGCCGCCGGCGATGGCGATGTCGTAGGCGCCGAAGGCGATGCTGGACGCGGTGTTGGTGACGGCCGTCATCGCACCGGCGCACATGCGGTCAACGGAGTAGCCGGGAGTGGTCTTGGGTAGGCCGGCCAGCAAGGCGGCCAGGCGGCCGAGGGTCAGGCCCTGGTCACCGATCTGCGTCGTGGCCGCGATCGCGACCTCCTCGACGCGCTCGGGCGGCAGATTGGGCTGACGGCGCAGCAGGTCGCGGATGCATTTGATGACGAGGTCGTCAGCGCGGGTCTGGGCGTAGATGCCCTTCTCGCCGGCCTTGCCGAACGGCGTACGAACGCCGTCGACGAAGACGACCTCGGAAAGCGTGCGGGGCACAGTGCCTCCCGGGATGAGTCGATAGGTCAGGACGACTCTAACCCGATTTGTTACTGGCTGGTAGGCAGGTCGGCGGAAACCGCGTCGACGATCATCGGGGTGACGACCTCGATCTGCCAGGGCCGCGCTCCGAGCTGGGTCAACTCGGCCGAGATCGTCTGTGCATCAAGGCGATTCGCGGGATCCCAGAGCACTCGGCGCAGGTGGTCGGGGGTGAGGATGTTCTCGACCGGCAGATTGTGCTCCTCGGCGAAGACCGCGAGATCGTCACGCACCTTGGTCAGGCGGGCTGCTGCGACGGGGTCGCGGTCGGCCCAGACCCGCGGCGGCGGAGGTGCGTCGCTGCGGACGGTCGCCGGCGGCAGGTCGGCGTCCGCCATCGAACCGACTCGGCGGACCGCCTCCAACCAATCGCGTTGGTGACGGGCTACGCCGGTGTGCGGGCGTCCACGCCGACTGGTGGCGCTCGGCAGTGCAAGCAACTCGGCCGGAGTCTTGGGGGCTGTGTTGGCGATCTCGACCAGGAGTGCGTCGGGCAGGACGCGTCCGGGCGACGTGTCGCGGCGCTGGGCGATCGTGTCGCGGGTGAGCCACAGCTCGCGCACCCGGGCGATCGCGCGACGGTTCTTGATCTTGTGCATGCCGGAGGTCCGTCGCCAAGGATCCTGACGCGCCGGGGGACCGGTGAAGGAGGTCAGCGCGTGAAACTCCTGCTCAGCCCACTCCCACTTGCCCTGCTCCTGCAGGTCGGCGGCCAGGGCGTCACGCACCTGCACCAGCACTTCGACGTCGAGTGCCGCGTACGACAGCCACGGCTGCGGCAACGGCCGCTCGGACCAGTCGACGGCCGAGTGCTCCTTCGCGAGTGTCATGCCGAGGTAGTGCTCGATCACCGCGGCAAGACCGACCCGCGGGATGCCGGCTAGCCGCGAGCCGAGTTCGGTGTCGAACAGGCGGCTCGGCTTCAGGCCGACCTCGGCCAGGCACGGCAGGTCCTGCGTCGCAGCGTGCAGGACCCACTCGACGTCGGCGATCGCGTCCTGCACCGGGCTGAGATCGGGGCAGGCGATCGGGTCGATCAGGTGAGTGCCGGATCCTTCCCGGCGGATCTGGACGAGATAGGCACGGTTTCCGTAGCGGAACCCGGACGCCCGCTCGGCGTCGATCGCGACCGGACCTTCACCGCCGGCGAGCGCCTTCGCAGTCTGCGTCAGCGCGCGTTCGGTGTCGACGACCGCCGGGACCCCGTCAGCGGGGGCGGCCAGCAGTGGGTAGGTGGCGGGTTCGGCGACGTCGTCGGTCATCGACGCTGCCCCGGCAGCGCCACGACGCCCTCGGGCAGCGGGGGCAGGCCGGCGATCGTGCACAACATCGCACCCCAGGCCTGCAGGTGAGACGTGAGGTCCTCGGTGGTGGGGGTCCACGAGGCGCGGATCTCCATCTCGACCGTGGTGCCGTTGTCGGCGAGGCCACCGAAGCCCTGTGACAGGACGCGGGTGACGGTGCCGGCCTCGGCGGTGAACTCGGCGCCGGCCTCGGCCAGGGAGTCGATCAGCCAGGTCCAGCCGACCTCTCCGAGCATCGGGTCGGACGCCAGTTCCGGTTCCAGTTCGGCGCGCGCGAAGGTGACGATGCGCCAGGCGCCTGCCCAGGGCTCGGGGCAACTGGGGTCGTGCAGCACGACGAAGCGTCCCGAGGCGAGTTCGTCGTCGTCGGGGGAGTTCGCCACCTCGGCGGTCATGGCGACGGAGTACGGCGCGATGCGCCCGGGCGCCGGAACCTCGGTCAGGCTGACCTCGGGCCGAAGGCGCACGGTCTCGAGCTCGCGGACGACGCGAGAGAAGTGCGACCCGATGTCGCTGCTGGCATTCTTCGAACCCACGTCGTCGAGGGTATGTCGAACATGCCTACGAATCGCGGAACGGCACGCCGTGAGCCCGGACGGGTGCAGCAGGATGGGCGGATGGTCGCTCTCCTGGCTCTCGGTTCCAGTCTGGTCTGGGGCACCTCGGACTTCGCGGGCGGTCTGTTCGCCAAGCGCATCGCCGCCGTCCGGGTCGTCGCCGTGGCGCAGATCGGCGGCCTGCTCACGATGTGTGTCGTGCTCGGCGTCCGGGTCGCGCAGGGCGCCGCGATCGCGGACGGGCCCTGGCACCTCTACGGGGCGTTGGCCGGCCTGACCGGCGCGGTCGGCCTGGTCTGCTTCTACGCCGCGCTGTCGATGGGCACCATGGGCGTCGTCTCGCCGATCGCCTCGATGGGTGCGGTCGTGCCGGTCGCGGCGGGCCTGGCCACCGGTGACCGGATCGGCGTGGCGGTCGGAATCGGGTTGGCACTCATGCTGTTCGGCGTGGTGCTCGCATCCGGTCCTGAGCTCGGTGGCGGCGCCGGACGGACGCCGGTGCTGCTCGCGTTCGTGGCGGCCGTCGCGTTCGGGTTGTCGCTGTTCTGCATGGATCGCGCCGCCGAGGTCGACGTCGTCCCCGCACTGTGGGCGATGCGGATCGCGAGCGTGTCGGCTCTGCTGCTCGCCTGGCGCTTTTGGCCGGGTGGCCCGGTGGGCGCACGGGTGCCTCGCCGTGATGTGCCGATGATCATGCTCGTCGGAGTCGGCGATCTGGCAGCCAACGCACTGTTCAGCTTCGCCGCTGCGCAGGGAATGGTGAGCGTGGTCAGTGTTCTCGGATCGCTTTACCCGGTCGTCACGCTCATCTGGGCACGGGTGCTGCTGGACGAGCGATTACGTCCGGTCCAGGTCGCGGGGGTGGCAGCAACGCTCGGCGGCATCGCGTTGGTCGTGGGCTGAGCACCACTGCGGTCGTGGGAGGATCGGCGGCGTGATCGTTGCATCGTCTGACCCGCGCGACAGCGCCCTCGTCCGTGCCGCTCGCGGCCAGTCCGTCGACCACACCCCGGTGTGGTTCATGCGCCAGGCCGGGCGCTCGCTGCCTGAGTACCGAAAGGTGCGCGAGGGCGTCCCGATGCTCCAGTCGTGCCGCACACCCGAACTGGTCACCGAGATCACGCTCCAGCCGGTGCGTCGGCACAAGGTGGACGCGGCGATCTTCTTCAGCGACATCGTCGTGCCGCTCGCCGCAGCCGGGATCGACCTCGACATCGTTCCGGGTACCGGCCCCGTCGTTGCGTCGCCGGTGCGTTCGCGAGCCGATGTCGACGCACTGCCGGAACTCGACCCCTCGCAGATCGACGACATCGCGACGTCTGTCGGCATGCTGACCGCCGAACTCGGCGGCACTCCGCTGATCGGCTTCGCCGGTGCGCCGTTCACGCTCGCCAGCTACCTGGTCGAGGGCGGTCCGTCCAAGAACCACGAACACACCAAGGCGATGATGTACGGCGACCCGGACGCGTGGAATGCGTTGTGCGCCAAGCTCGCCCGCATCTCCTCCACCTTCCTGAAGGTGCAGGTGCAAGCCGGTGCCTCCGCGATCCAGTTGTTCGACTCGTGGGTCGGTGCACTCAGCCGCGTCGACTACCTGACGTACGTGCAGCCGCATTCGGCGGCCGTGCTGTCGGCGTTGGGTGAGCTCGACGTCCCCCGTATCCACTTTGGAGTGGGTACCGGAGAACTGCTGCCGGCGATGGGCGCAGCAGGCGCCGATGTCGTGGGCGTCGACTTCCGTCTGCCGCTCGACGAGGCGGCCCGGCGGATCGGCCCCGACTACTCGGTGCAGGGCAACCTCGACCCGGCGCTGCTGTTCGCGCCGTGGGAACCCTTGCGCGACAAGGTGATCGAGATCCTCGACGCCGGCTTGGCCGCGCGTGGCCACATCTTCAACCTCGGCCACGGCGTGCTCCCGACGACGGACCCCGACATGCTCACCCGGGTGGTCGAGTTGGTGCACGAGCACTCCGCACGCTGAGTCAACGCAGCGGCGGGTGAGCCGCGCTCGTCAGGCGCGCCGGCTGGTGAGTTCGACGTGGTCGTCGTCGACGACGTCGCAGGTGATGGTGGTGTCGACCACCTTGAAGCTGCTGCCCTGGGCGCAGGTGTTGTCGGCGCCGCCGGCTTGGATGAGTGCCTCGCCGCCCTTCTTCGCGCGAACGAGCCGGATGCGGTCGTTCTTGCCGAAGACCTTCCCCGATCCGTCGTCGGCCGCGTACGGCCGCGGGAACTTGTAGAAGTCGTTTCCGGTGATCTCGATCTTGCAGGTGTTGTCGGTCTCGCAACTCGCGCTCCACTGGTCGCAAGCGCTGAGTGACACGCTGAGCACTCCCGCCGAGACGAGCGCGAGGGTGGTGCGCAGGCTTCGGTCGACGATCGGTTGCATGCCCCAAGACAACCAGAACGAGGTTGTCGATGGCGCAGGCCGCACAGGACGGTCGCCGCCGAACTCGTGAACGCGTCCACCGAGACGGCGGGGCGCATCGAACGGCAGTTGCTGAGCGCTCGCGGCTTCGACACATGGGGTTCGCAGCGGCTCAAGGGCACGAAGAAGGCGGTGCTGCTGAAGTTCGAGCCTGGCGCTCTCAAGCAGGCGCGTCGGCGTACCGTTCGCAATGAGTCCGGAGTGTTCGTCGACGCGAAGACCAGAGGCGTCTGGGACTACGAGATGACCGACGAGGGCGTCTACGCCTGGACCAGCCGCACCGGGCAGACCTACGTCACGTATCCACCGGGCGATTGACGGCAGGCTTGGTCCGCCGACGACCGCCGGTGATCCTCAGTCGCCGCGCTCGGCCAACTCGATCTCGGTCGGTGTGTGTCGCTCGGGCAGGTCGACGATGCAGGCCGGCAGGAACAACTGCACGAGCGGGCCGATCAGCAGCGCGTAGGCGAGCGTGCCCACGCCGACGATGCCGCCGAGCAGCCAGCCGATGCCGAGCACGCTGAGCTCGATGCCGGTGCGCACCACCCGCAGGCTGATGCCGGTGCGACGGTGCAGACCGGTCATCAGTCCGTCGCGCGGCCCGGGGCCGAGTTGGCTGCCGATGTAGAGCGCGCCGCCGAGAGCGTTCATCACCAGGGCCGCCGCGAACAGCGGCACCTGCACGGCGAGGCCGTGCGCGGTGGGCAGCAGCCGCAGCGAGATATCCGTGGCAACACCGATCCAGAGGGCGTTGGCGACGGTGCCGAAGCCGGGCCACTGACGAAGTGGCGCCCAGAGCAGCAGCACCGGAATGCTCACCACGATCACCGCGACACCGAGCGACCAGTCGGTGTGCAACGAGACGCCGTAGTGGAAGACGTCCCACGGGTCGAGGCCCACGCCGGCGCGCACCATCATGGCCATCGCGAGGCCGTACATCGACAGGCCCACGAAGAGCTGGGCCAGGCGGCGGGTCAGCCGTCCGGCACGCAGTTGCGCCAAGGGGGAGAGGTTCGCCAACTGGCGGGGTGCGGGTCGGTCCGCAGCAGCGGTCGTGCTCATGTCGACAAGCATGACCGAAAGTGGCCTTGTTCTACATAGCCACTTGTGTGACAGTGGCTTTGTGAGCATGCGCATCTCGGCGAGCCGGCTCGGCTCCATTCTCGGCGATGATCGCAGCGACGGCCCGGCGTACCTGTGGATCGCCGACGGCATCCGCGCTGCCGTCGCCGACGGACGTGTCATGCACGGCACCCGACTGCCCGGCGAGCGCGACCTCGCACCGGCGCTCCAAGTCTCGCGCACCACGATCACCAAGGCCTACGCCGTGCTCGCCGAACGCGGATACACCCGCGCTCGCCAGGGTTCCGGCACGACCATCGTGCTGCCCGGTGGCCGGCCCGACGAGGGTGACGCCGAACCGCTCGACGACCGTCCGGCCGACCCGCGGTTGCTCAACCTGGTGCAGGCCGCGCCCCCGGCCACCCCGGGTCTGCAGGCGGCCTTCGAGAAGGGTCTGGACCAACTGCCGCGCTTCACCGCCGGCCGCGGCTACTACTCGCTCGGCATCCCCGACCTGCGCGAGGCGATCGCGCAGCGTTACACCGACCGCGGGGTGCCCACCGGCGCCGACCAGGTCGTCGTGACGGCGGGCGCGA
Source organism: Yimella radicis (assembly GCF_054778255.1). NCBI lineage: Bacteria > Bacillati > Actinomycetota > Actinomycetes > Micrococcales > Dermacoccaceae > Yimella > Yimella radicis. The sequence goes on along the minus strand of NZ_BAAGZR010000009.1, from coordinate 143,947 downwards.
GTTCCGCGGTCGGCATCGCCCTCACCGCGCTCACCGACCCGCGCTCGGCGGTGCTGCTCGAGAGCCCCGGATACCCCAACACCGTCCAGGCCATGCGAGGTGTCGGGCGGCGCCCGGTCGGTGTGCCGGTGGCCGACCCGGCGGCCATGGACGATGCCTTGGCGCGGGTGAACGCGTGCCTGGTCGTGCTCGACTTCCAGAACCCGACGGGCCTGCTGGCCGACGAGGAGCGCCGAGCCGAGCTTGCCTGCATTTGGAAACGTCATGGCACAACCGCGATCGTCGACGAGACGCTGGTCGAGACCTGGTTGGACGACGAACCGCAGGTGCGCCCGATGGCGGCGCACCACCCGGGTGTCATCACCATCGGATCGGCCAGCAAGACGCACTGGGGCGGGCTGAGACTCGGCTGGATCCGGGCGCCGCGTCAGCTCGTGGGTGCGTTGTCGGCCGCCCGGCGCAGCTTCGACCTGGGGTCGCCGGTGCTCGAACAACTTGCCCTCGACGAGCTGCTGCGCACCCGGCCCGGGCTGCACCCCGACATGCGCGTGATGCTGCGGGGGAGCCGGGATCGGTTGTGGCAGTTCGGAATCGAGTGCGGCTGGCGGGCCGTTGCGCCGTCCGGCGGACTCAGCATCTGGTGGCGTCTGCCGCGCCCACGCGGCAATGCGCTCGCCGCTGCCGCCGAACGCGAGGGCCTGCTGATGCTGCCCGGTTCGGCTTTCGCGGTCGACGGTCGCGGGCTCGATTCCTTCCTGCGCACGCCGTTCACGCTGCGTCCCGATGAGATCGACAAGGTGCTGCCGGCCCTGCGTACGGCGGCCGAGAACAGCGGGTGCGTCGAGTAGCTACTACCCCGTGTCGGAGTCGTTCGCCGGACGTGGGAAACTGAGTCACGTGGTCGATGTAGCCGTCGTCGGAGGCGGAATCGCGGGCCTGAGTGCCGCGTGGGAGCTTGTCGGCTCCGGAGCCTGCGTCTCAGTGTTCGAGTCCACCGACCGGGTCGGCGGCAAACTGCGCACCGAGAACGTCGCGGGCACGCCCGTCGACGTCGGCGCCGAGTCGATGCTCGGTCGTCGCCCGGAGGTGCAGCAACTCCTGGCCGAACTCGATCTCACGCCCAGCCCGCCCGCCCAGGTCGGTGCGTCGATCTGGAGCCGCGGCGCGCTGCGTGCGATGCCGAAGGGCACGCTGATGGGTGTGCCCTCCGATGCGAGCACGCTCGCCGGCCTCCTCGGCGACGCCGAGGTCGCCCGCGCGGCCGACGAACAGACCGTCCGGCTCGACACCGGTGGCGACATCTCGGTCGGCGATGCCGTCGAGCAGGCCTTCGGACCGGCCGTGGTCGACCGACTCGTCGAGCCGTTGCTCGGTGGCGTCTACGCCGGCGACGCCCGCTATCTGTCGCTGCGGGCGTGTGTTCCTGCCCTGTACGACGCTGTGCAGCACGGCAACTCGCTGGGGGGCACGGCCGCTGCGGTCTCCCGCCAACCCGCCGTCGCCGCAGCCGACCAGCCGCCGGTCTTCGTCGGACTGCGCGGTGGAATCGGCTCGCTCCCGACCCGGCTCAGCGAGGCGCTGCGCGCGGCGGGGGCGCAGGTGCGGGTCGGCACGTTGGTCACCGGCATCGACCGCGACGAGCAGGCCGGACGCTGGCGGCTCGTGCTCGGCGACGGCACCACCTTCGACGCCGACGCGATCGTGCTCGCCACCCCCGCACCCTCGTCCGCGAAGCTGCTGGCGACCCTCGCACCCGGGGCGTGCGACGAACTGCGCGCCATCGAGTACGCGTCGATGGCCGTGGTCACGTACGCCTTCCCCGCGTCGGCGCGCGAGTTGCTGGGGGAGCAGTCGGGCTTCCTCGTGCCGCCGGTCGACGGGCGCCGCATCAAGGCCTCGACGTTCAGCTCGGTGAAGTGGCCCTGGCTGGCGCAGGAACGCCCCGACCTGGTCTTCGTTCGGGTCTCCGCGGGCCGTTTCCGCGAGACCGAGGCACTGCGTCGCCCCGACGCGCTGCTCGCCGCCGACGGCCTCGCCGAACTGCGGACGGCGCTCGGTCCCTTGCCGACTCCGGTGGCCGCGCACGTGCGGCGCTGGGGCGGCGGCCTGCCGCAGTACGCCACCGGGCACATCGACCTCGTCGCCCGCTTGCGACGCGAACTCGCAAGTCTTCCAGCGGTTTCCGTGGCCGGGGCAGCCTACGACGGTGTGGGCATCCCGGCCTGCATCGGTTCGGGTCGCACCGCTGCCCGTACTGTGCTGGATCAGTTGAACCCATCCGAACCCAACGAAGGACGCTCATGACCGACCAGCAACACGACGTGCACCGCCAGCCCACCGAGGCCGAGGCGGAAGCGATCAACGCCAGCATCCGCTACGCGATGTACTCGGTGTTCAAGGCGGAGCGCCCGAAGCCGGAGGGCAAGAAGGCCGTCAAGGAGGCCGAGAAGTTCTTCGCCGGCCTGGAGAGGTCGGGTGTCACCGTCCGCGGCATGTACGACGTGGGCGGCCTGCGCGCCGACGCCGACCTGCTGGTCTGGTGGCACGCCGAAACCGTCGAGCAACTCCAGGACGCCTACCGGGGCTTCCTAGCCACCGAGTTCGGTCGCAGTTTCGACGGCGTATGGTCGAACGTCGGGCTGCACCGTGCCGCGGAGTTCAACCGCGGCCACGTGCCGGCCTTCCTGTCCGGCGAGGCTGCGCGCAAGTACATCTGCGTCTACCCCTTCGTGCGCTCCTACGACTGGTACGTGCTGCCCGAGGACGAGCGGCGCCGCATGCTGCGCGAACACGGTGAGGCCGCCCGCGACTTCGGCGACGTGCGCGCCAACACCATCTCGGCGTTCGCCCTCGGCGACTACGAGTGGCTGCTGGCGTTCGAAGCCGACGAACTGCACCGCATCGTCGACCTCATGCGCGAACTGCGCGCGGTCGACGCGCGTCGCCACGTGCGCGAGGAAGTGCCGTTCTTCACCGGTCCGCAGACCACGATCACCAACTTCGCGCAGCGACTGCGCTGACGACCAGCACCACACCGAACCAACAGCAGAGCCCCGGGATCGTCCGGGGCTCTGCTGTTCGTCGGTGTTGATCGTCGATGCGGTCGTTCAGTCGTTCGGCTGCAGGGTGAGCGACACCGAGTTGATGCAGTAGCGCTGGTCGGTCGGGGTGGCGTAACCCTCGCCCTCGAAGACGTGCCCGAGGTGGGAATCGCAACTGCCGCAACGCACTTCGGTGCGCACCATGCCGTGCGACCGGTCTTCGATGAGGCGCACGTTGTCGTCGCCCGACGGCGCGTAGAACGACGGCCAACCGCAGTGGCTGTGGAACTTCGTCGTCGAGCGGAACAACTCCGCACCGCACGCCCGGCAGTTGTAGATGCCCTTGGTCTCGGTGTCGGTGTATTCGCCCGTGAACGCGCGCTCGGTACCGCCCTCGCGCAGCACCGCATACTCCATCGGGCTCAGCTGCTCACGCCACTCCTGCTCCGACTTGGTCACCTTCGTCATTGGTCCACTCTCCTTGTCCGGTCTGCCTCTGCGTCAACGACGCGGGCCGGGCGGATCATTCCGCCCGGCCCGCGTCGATGTGTCGCAACTGCGGGTCAGCGGGTCACCTGCACCGGCAGACGGACGATCTGCGGGTCGTGGTCGGAATCCTGGTTGTGGAACTCGGCATTCGTGTGGAGGATGTCGTAGGAGTAGCGCTTGTTGGCCATCGTGCGCACCAGGTTCCGGCTGAGCAGGATGTGGTCGAGCACCTGGCTGTTGCCCTGGAACACATAGGTGTACCGCTCGGGCGCCGGCAGCGTCCGCGGCAGATCGGTCAGTGCGCTCGAACCGGACCCCACCAGGATGTCGGTGGTGCGGCTGAACTCGAAGTCGTTGATGTCACCGAGGACGATGACGTTCGCGTTCGGGTCGGCGGCGAGCAGCTTGTCGACGAATCCACGCACGACCTGTGCCTGGCTGTGTCGCTGGGCCTCCGAACCACGCACCGGCTGCTGGAAGCGGCCGAACAGCGGGTCGTCGCCACCTTTGGATGCGAAGTGGTTGGCGATGACGAACACACTGCGGTCGTTGTAGCTGAACTGTCCGACCAGCGGCTTGCGCGAGTTGTCCCACGCGGCGTTGCCGACGTCGATGCGTCCCGGAGACTGGGTCAGTGAGGTGCCGCGGCCGGTGCCGACGACGTCCGTCGAGGTGTTCGCGGTTGCACCGGACTTGTCGACGAACCAGACGCCTCGGTCGGTGCGGAACAGGAAGACCTGGCGGATGTTGCCTCCCGGCTGGCCACCGTCGGTCAGGTTGTTCGGATTGACCCACTTGGCCTCGTACGCCGGTCCGCCGGCCGCCTTGATGGCGGCGATCAGCGTGTCGCTGGTCGCGGTCGAGTCGACCGTGCCGTCGTTGCGAGAGCCGCTGTTGTCCTGGATCTCCTCGAGCGCCAGGATGTCGGGCGACTTGAGGTTGGTGACGATCTGTCCGGCCAGCCGTGAGTACTTCTCCGCAGGGTCGGACGGCGCGAGGTTCTCGACGTTGAACGTCCCGACAGCCATCTCGTTGCCGCGCGGGGACGCGGTGACCTCACGCTGCAGGCCATTGTCGGTCAGCGTGCCGGGGTCGGTCGCGAGCAGGGTGTAGTTGGCGAACGAGTAGTCCAGGACGCCCGTCGTGGTGCCGCTGAACACGTCGCCGACGTTCGCCGCACCGATCTGACCCTTGACGAGCGAGTCGTTGAGGATCAGCCGCATGGCGTTGGGGTGGGCATAGGAGCTGTACACGACGCCGCCGCGGGGCGAGTTGACCGCGTCGACGTTCTGGCCGGGAACGACCGGGGTTTCGCCGTAGCGCGTGTTCGTCGGTCCCACAGCGCGAGCGTCCTTCAGTGCCAGACGCATTCCTTCCATCGACTCGTTGAAATCGATGGCGTTCTGCGCGGGTTCGAACGGGACGCCGGGCAGTTCGATGTTGCCGGGGTCGCCGGCGAAGATCGTTTGCTGCGGAGCGACGCGGTCGACGCCGAGCACGACCGGCGCGGGCAGCGCAGCGGTGCCCGTGACGGTGACCGTCGGACCGTCGATCTCGGTGGTGGTCAGGTTGGTGGTGCCGCCCGAGCCGCCGGGGCGGTACTCGGCGACGGTACCGACAACAGAAACCTTGTCGCCCGCCTTCACCGTCGGTGCCGTCCGGGTGAAGACGTAGACGCCTTCGCTGGTCGAGTCGTCGCCGTCCGGAGTGAGCGACTGGATCCAGAAGCCGGAACTCTTGACCGCGGTGACGACACCCTCGACGTCCTTGACCTTCGTGCCGGCCAGGGGGGAGGTGTGTGAACTGCCCTGGATCTGCGCGACCGTTGCGACGGTGCCGTCGTCGGGCGGCGTCGGGCTGCAGTCCTGTTGTCCGGCAGCGGAATTGCGAGGACTTGGGGAGCCCACGGCAAAGTCGACCGAATTGTTGTCGGTGTCGGTGCACGTGGAGGTGCGTGCGACGGACGTCGGGTTGGAGGTGGCGGCAGCCGGGCTGCCCTCTGCGGTAGAGGCGCTACCCCATCCGAGCAGGTCGACGACCTTGCCCGAGGGGTCGACGATCGCGACCCGTCCACCCGATGCGCTCATCGGGATGGTGCCGACGACGTCCGGCGTGGGCAGGGGAGCGGCCGACGTGTTCGCACCGGATGCTTCCTTGACCAGGAAGCTCGTGCCCGGCGCGACCCTGCCGCTCAGCGGGGTGCGCTGGGCGGTGGTGCCGTTCGCCGACCAGTACTGGACGCTCCAGCCACTCAGCTCGACCGGCGCGCCACTGAGGTTGTACAGCTCGACGAAGTCGCTGTTGTGGACGGCGCCGGAGTTGCCGCCACCGCCGTACACCTCCGAGATGACGACGGACGAGGAGACGGCTTGAGCAGAGGGCGCAAGTGACACCGCGCCTGCGGCGGCGAGGGTGGCGGCAGAGCCTGCCACGGCGAGGCGGAACAACGAACGAGAAGGCATCGGGGCACTCCGGGGGAATTTGGCTGGGGCTTGGGCTGGGGCTTTTCCGACGCTAGGTCGCCCCGACGTCCGTCCCCTCCGGTGTCGGTGAATGTCCGGCAACGGTTCGGTCATGAAATGGCAAAGTCGCCGGGCCCAACTGTGCAAACCGCGGATCGGAACACCTGGGCTGCCAGCGTGCCAGGCCCCTAGGGTGAATACATGGCAGCTGCGAAGCCGGTGATGCTCGAGGGCGACGGACCGACCGGCGTCCGGACGGTGAAGATCTCCAGTCCGGACCGACTGATCTATCCCCAGGACGGGATCACCAAGCTCGATCTGGCGCAGTATCTGGTCGCCGTGGGCGAGGCGTTCATCCACGCCAACGGCAACAGACCCGTTGCGCTGGAACGATTCCCGGAGGGCATCGAGGGGGAGCAGTTCTTCTCCAAGAACCCACCCCGCGGAGTGCCCGAGTACATGCGCTCGGTCATGTGTACCTACCCCTCCGGACGCAAGCACCCACAGTTGGTGCTCGACGAGCCGGCTGCCGCGGTGTGGTGTGCACAGATGAACACCGTCACCTTCCACCCGTGGCCGGTCTGCGCCGATGACAACGACAACCCGGACGAACTGCGCATCGACCTCGACCCGCAACCCGGGCGCGGTTTCAAGGATGCTGTCGAAGCAGCCTTACCGTTGCGCGACCTGCTCACCGAACTCGGCTTCCAACCACGAGTGAAGACCTCCGGCAACCGGGGAGTCCACGTGTACGCCTCGATCGAACCGACTCACGAGTTCCTCGACGTCCGCCACGGCGTCATCGGTATCGCTCGCGAACTCGAGCGCCGCCTGCCCGATCTGGTGACCACGGCGTGGTGGAAGGAAGAACGAGGCGAGCGAGTCTTCGTCGACTTCAACCAGGCGTGCCGGGATCGCACGATCGCCGGCGCGTACTCGCCACGTCCTTTGCCCGGTGCTCCTGTCTCCATGCCGCTCACCTGGGAACGGCTGGCGGACGCCGACCCGCGCGAGTTCACCGTGCGCACCGCTCCCGGCATCGTCGAATCCGAAGGTGATGCGTGGGCCGATCGCGGCGAGCCCGGCGATATCGCTGCCGCGATCGCGTTGTGGGACAGAGACGTTCACGAACGTGGGCTCGGCGAACTGAACTTTCCTCCCGATTATCCGAAGATGCCCGGCGAGCCGCGCCGCGTCCAACCGAGCAAGAAACGCAACGACCTGCCGGATCCCGAATTTCGATGAAGAGCTGTCGATTCGGCCGGGTTCACGTTCACCGGAACCAGGTCTCGATCGCGCTCGGTCGGTAACCCTGCCTCACCACTCGACCGGCGGGTTGTGTCGGGCCTGCCCGAGTAGCCCATGGGGAGTTCTCCCCATGGTCACCCCGGCTGCCGATCGACAAGATGTTCGTGGGGGCAAGAGATCGGCGCCGGATCCTCGGGGGAGGTCCGGCGCCGATCTTCGTCCGGTGATGATCAGCGGCTGAGTACCGCGCCGAGGTCGTATGCCGGGGCGCGCTCCACCTGGTCCAGCAGGCACGATTCGGGGTCGCGATCGGGCCGCCAACGCAGGAACGTCACGCCGTGCCGGAAACGAGAACCCTCTAGTTGATCGAACTTCACCTCGACCACGCGCTCCGGACGAAGGCGTACGAACGACACGTCCTTGTTGCTGCTGAACCGCGACCGGTCGGTCTCGCCACGAACCGTCTCTCCCTCGTCGTCGGTGACCACGAGGTCGGACAGTTCGTCGATCAGCTCCACCCGTCGCTTCGCGGTGAACGCAAGAATGCCGCCGACGTTGCGCAGGTTGCCGTCGTCGTCGTACAGCCCGAGCAGGAGTGAGCCGACTCCATTGCCGCTCTTGTGAATTCGATAACCGAGCAGCACCGCCTCACACGTGCGGCTGTGCTTGATCTTCAGCATCGTGCGCTTGCCCGGCTGGTACGGGCTGGTGACATCCTTGGCGATCACGCCGTCCAGACCGGCTCCCTCGAACTGTTCGAACCACTGCTGCGCGACCTGTGGATCCTCGGTCACGCGGGTCAGGTGGAAGGGGCCGTCGATGGGCAGACCGTCGAGTGCCTCCGCCAGCGCGGAGCGGCGTTCGGCGAACGGTTGTTCCATCAACGAGTCGCCGCCGGTCCACAGGCAGTCGAAGAAGATCACCTCGGCGGGTGTCTCCACCGACAGCTTGGTCACCCTCGAGGCGGCCGGGTGGATGCGCTGTCCGAGCGCTTCGAACGACAGGCGCTGCGCTCCCGGTGCGCCGGAGCGAACGACGATCTCGCCGTCCAGGACACACTGCTGCGGCAGCAGCCGACGAGCCGCTTCGATCAGTTCGGGGAAGTAACGGGTGAGCGGTTTGGAGCCACGCGACTCCAATTCGACCTCGTCCCCGTCCTTCACCAGAACACACCGGAAGCCGTCCCACTTGGGTTCGTACAAGTACCGCTTGGTGTCGTCGGGCGTGGGCACCGCGGGAGTGGCCTTGGCCAGCATCGGCGTGATCGGGGTCTCGAACGGCACGGTCATGCCCGCCATTGTGCTGCCCGGATGTCACGATGGACAGGTGCAGCCTCGCCACATCGTTCGTGCCGCCTCCATGCTCGGCGCCGGAGCCCTCATGGGGGCCGGAGCCGTAACGTCGGCTGCCGCCGTCTTCGCCCGCAAGGTGCTCACACCCGAGCCGCCGGCCGACAAGAGCGTGATCAGGACGTTCAACGACCTCACGATCACCCTCGACGTCAACGACGAGACGGTTGCGCCCGGCCGATACGGACTCTTCGTCGGTGGGTACGACACCCACGCCCGCATCGGGGACGTGCTCGCCGTGGAGGGCGAGGAGGTCACCCGTGAACTGCTCGGCGTCGACTTCGGTGAGCTCGATGCCGGACCGGCCCGGGTCAACGGCAGCTACTTCGTCGGACCGCCGGCGGACTCCCTCGGTATCGATCTGCGCGAGGTGGTCTATCGCAGCCCGGTGGGGGAGATGCCGGCTTGGCGGATGGACGTGCCCGACTCCACCCGGTGGGCCGTCCTGGTGCACGGGCGCGGCGCGCTGCGCTCGGAGTGTCTGCGAGCGCTGCCGACCCTGCAACGTTGCGGCATCAACGCATTGATCATCAGCTATCGCAACGATCCAGGGGTCCCGTCCGGAGCCGACGGTCTGTACAACCTCGGCCTCACCGAGTGGCAGGACGTCGAAGCGGCCATGCGCTACGTCCTGGACGCGGGTGCCGCCGACATCCAGTTGTTCGGGTGGTCGATGGGTGGCGCCACCGTATTGCAGACCGTCGATCGATCGCCGCTGGCCGAGCACGTGAGCCGTATCGTGCTGGACGCCCCGGTGATCAATTGGCGGCATGTGCTGGCCTTCCACGCGGGGCTCAACAAGATGCCCGGTGTCGTCAGTCAGATCGGGCTCGACTTGATGCGAGGACCGTTGCACCGCAACCTGATCGGGTTGGCCGAGCCACTCGACGTCACCCGGGCCGACTGGGTAACCCGAGCGGAGGAACTGACGAAGCCGACGCTGCTGATCCACTCGGTCGACGACGACTTCGTGCCCTTCGAACCATCGCAGGACCTGGCCGACGCACGACCCGATCTGGTGCGTCTGGAGACCTTCGAGGTGGCACGGCATTGCCGGGAGTGGAATGTCGACAGTGAGCGCTGGGAGAAGGTCGTGCGTAACTTCTGTGCGCCGGCCTCAGCGCACTGACCAACGAGCCAGCAGCGTCGACTCGGATTCGATCAGTCCGACCAGCCTCGCGCGCAGGTCGAGCGGTGCTCCGTCGACCATCCGGTGGGCCGAGCCGCCCACCAACAACGGCGAGGTGGTCAGGCAGATCTCGTCGATCAGGTCGTCCCCGAGGGCGAGGCCCGCAATGGTCGGGCCGCCTTCGAGCAGCACGCGGTCGTAGCCGCGTCGGCGCAGACGGTGCAGAGCGGTTCGCACTCCGTCCGGGCCGCTGCTGTCGACCGCGAAGACGTCATCACGACCCATCGTGTCCATCCTCGGCGGCAGTTCGGCTTCGGTGCTCAGCACGGCCATCGCGGGGTGTTCCGGGCGCCCGGCACGCAGCGATCGCCACCGCTCGTCGGTGATCGGCGCGTCGTACTGCTCGGCGCGTGCGGTGCCTGCGCCGACCGCGATGACATCGGCCCATGCCCGCAGCATGTGGAAGACGAGCCCGTCGACGTCATTGTTGATCGACCCCGACCTATGATCCCCGCCGACAACCGAACCGTCTACTGTCGCAACAAAGTTCAGCCGCACGAACCAGCCGCGATCGACGCCGCATTCGTAGGCGTCCGGCAAATCACCGGGCGTGATTGCTGCGTGGTCGGGGAGCAGTTTCCTCATGTCGGTCATCCAATCGTGAGACCATCCCGTATGGCCAAGAAGAAGACGAAGAAGTCCGACAAGAAGTCGGAAAAACAGCTCAACAAGTCCGGCGATCTCGCAGCCAAGATCACCGAGAAGCTCTGCGTCGCAGCAGGGTTCGAGCTCAGCTCCCTGGATGCCTCGTCGACTCCCGGCTACAAGGGTGACAAGGCGGAAGCGGAGGAACTGCTCGCAGCGAGCGCCGCCGAGCTCGGCGAACTGCAGGAGCGCCTCTACGCCAACGGCCGTGACGGCGACGGCACGTCCGTCCTGTTGGTGATCCAGGGCATGGACACCTCGGGCAAGGGCGGGATCATGCGTCACGTCGTGGGAAGCATTGACCCGCAGGGAGTTTCGCTGACCTCTTTCAAGGCGCCGAACGCCGAGGAGCGCAAGCACCCGTTCCTGTGGCGGATCCGCAAGGCGTTGCCGAAACCTGGGATCCTCGGTGTCTTCGACCGGTCGCACTACGAGGACGTGCTTATCGCACGGGTGCGCAATCTCGTTCCGGCCACTACCTGGCAGCGGCGGTACTCGCAGATCAACACCTTCGAGAAGTCGGTGACCGACAACGGCACCCGGATCATCAAGGTGATGTTGCACATCGACGCCGACGAGCAGAAGGCGCGCCTGATGGAGCGGCTCGATCGCAGCGACAAGTGGTGGAAGTTCAACCCGGGCGACATCGATGAGCGCGAGCTCTGGGACGCCTACCAGGAGGCCTACCAGGCCGCGTTGGACAAGACTTCCACCGACAGCGCTGCCTGGTACGTGGTGCCCGCGAACCGCAAGTGGTACGCGCGGTTGGCTGTCCAGCAGATCCTGCTGCAGCACCTGCGTGAACTCGACCAGCCCTGGCCGGACGCCGACTTCGACGTCGAGGAACAGAAGGCGCGTCTCGAAGCGTCCTGAAGCCGAACTCCGCAGTGAAGGGCTCCCCGAGCGATCGGGGAGCCCTTCACGGGTTGTCAGGTCCGGTTCACTGCTCCTCGTCCGGGGTGCAGCTGAGCACCACGATGGACCGGCCGGCCAGGGTGAGTTCGTACCCACCGGTAGCCACGCGCTCCTCGGTCTCATCGATGGCTTCGTCGGCGGTGTCGAGCACGACGCTCCACTCCGCGTCCTCGACCACGGTCGGGACGGTGAACGTCGTCTCCTGGTCGCCGGCGTTGAACAGCAGCAGGAAGTGGTCGTCGATGACCCGTCGCCCCTGGGGGTCCGGCGCCTGAATCGCTGCACCGTTGAGGAACACCGCGACCTCACGTGCCAGGCCGTTGCGCCAGTCGATCTGGGTCATGTGGTTGCCGTCGGGCGTGAACCAGCCGATGTCGCCGAGGGTGCTCTCACCGCCGTGTCCGGCGTCGCCGGAGAAGAACCGGCGCCGGCGGAAGGTCGGGTGCTCGCGACGTAGCGAGATGACCTTGCTCGCGAAGTCCAGCAGCGACTGCTCGTCCTCGTCGAGGTCCCAGTCGAACCACGCCAGTTCGTTGTCCTGGCAGTACACGTTGTTGTTGCCGAGCTGCGTACGGCCGAGTTCGTCGCCGTGAGCGAGCATCGGCACACCCTGGCTCAGCAGCAGCGTGGTGAGGAAGTTGCGCTGCTGACGCGCCCGCAGCGAGCGGACCTGCGGGTCGTCGGTCTCGCCCTCGACGCCGCAGTTCCAGGACCGGTTGTGCGCCTCGCCGTCGTTGCCGCCCTCGCCGTTGGCCTCGTTGTGCTTCTCGTTGTAGCTGACCAGGTCACGCAACGTGAAGCCGTCGTGGGCGGTGATGAAGTTGATCGACGCGATCGGACGGCGTCCCGAGTGTGCGTACAGGTCGCTGGATCCGGTGATGCGAGAAGCGAATTCGGCCAGTGTCGATGGCTCACCGCGCCAGAAGTCACGGACGGTGTCGCGGTACTTGCCGTTCCACTCGGTCCACAGCGGCGGGAAGTTGCCGACCTGATAGCCACCGTCGCCCAGGTCCCAGGGCTCTGCGATCAGCTTCACCTGACTGATGATCGGGTCCTGCTGGATGATGTCGAAGAACGCCGAGAGGCGGTCGACCTCGTGGAACTGTCGCGCCAGCGTGGCGGCTAGGTCGAACCGGAAACCGTCGACATGCATCTCGGTGACCCAGTACCGCAGCGAGTCCATGATCAGCTGCAGCACGTGCGGGCTGCGCATCAGCAGGCTGTTGCCGGTGCCGGTGGTGTCGTAGTAGTGCGCCGGGTCGCTGTCGACCAGCCGGTAGTAGTGGGCGTTGTCCAGGCCGCGGAACGCAAGCGTCGGACCGAGCTGGTTGCCCTCGGCGGTGTGGTTGTAGACGACGTCGAGGATGACCTCGATGTCGGCAGCGTGCAGCGCCTTCACCATCGCCTTGAACTCCGTGACCTGCTGGCCTTCGCTCCCGCCGGCGCTGTACGCGTTGTGCGGCGCGAGGAAACCGATGGTGTTGTAGCCCCAGTAGTTCGACAGGCCCTTGTCGACCAGGGTCGAGTCCTGGACGAACTGGTGCACCGGCAGGAGTTCGACCGCCGTCACGCCGAGTTGCTGCAGGTGGTCGATGATCGCCGGGTGCGCGACGGCGGCATAGGTGCCGCGGATCTCCTCGGGCACGTCCGGGTGGGTCATCGTCAGGCCCTTGACGTGCATCTCGTAGATGACGCTGTCGTGGTACTCGTGCCTGGGCGGACGGTCGTGGCCCCAGTCGAAGAAGGGGTTGACCACCACCGAGAGCATCGTGTGGTCGAGCGAGTCGTCGTCGTTGAATGCGTCCGGGTCGTCGAAACGGTAGGAGAAGAGCGACTCGTCGCCGTCGATCTGCCCGTCGATCGCCTTCGCGTACGGGTCGAGCAGCAGTTTCGAGGGATTGCAGCGGTGGCCGAGCTCTGGGTCGTAGGGGCCGTGCACCCGGAAGCCGTACCGCTGACCGGGCTGCACCCCGGGCAGGTAGGCGTGCCAGACGTGTCCGTCGACCTCGGTCAGATCGATACGCTCCTCGTCCCAGGTCTGTTCGCCGTCCTCACCCGGCTCTTCACCGGGTGTGAGCAGGCACAGTTCCACCCTTTCGGCGACGGAGGAGAAGATCGCAAAGTTGACGCCAGAACCGTCGAAGGTGGCGCCGAGCGGATAGGGCTGTCCCGGCCAGATGTCCATGGCACGCCATTGTGGTGCACGGCGGGAGCCGTTCTGACCATTACCGTGGGTGACATGTGCTTCACGGGGTCGGCGTCCGGGGCGTGCGGGTGAGTCCGCACAGCCGCGCAAGACGCGCACTCGGGCGGATCCCAGGGGCACTCGCGCTGGCACGTCTGACCCGCGAAACCGTGCGTTTGTGCATGCGATACCGGGTGACCGGCCTGGCGGCGGAAGCCGGTTTCTTCGCCCTCCTGTCGTTCCCGCCGCTGGTGTTCGGATTGCTCGGCGGGGTCGGTTATCTCGGTGGGTGGATCGGTGAGAACGCTGTGACTCGTGTCACCGAGGCGATCGAGGCCTATTCGTCCCAGTTCCTCACCGAGAACTCGTTGCGTGATGTCCTGATGCCCACGATCTCCGACGCGCTGCGCGGCGGAAGACCCGACGTCATCTCCGCCGGTTTCCTGTTGTCGCTCTGGTCGGGATCACGTGCACTCAACGTGCTGCTCGACACCGTCTCGATCATGTACGGGCAGGGCGGCAAACGAGGCATCGTCCGCACCCGGTTGATGAGCCTGAGCCTGTACTTCGTCACGCTCGCCTTCGGGGCCGTCGTCGTGCCGTTGATCGTCATCGGGCCGCAGTTGCTCAGTGAATGGCTGCCGGCGCGACTGCAGGTGCTGATGGTCTTCTACTGGCCGCTCGTCGGCGGCTTGACGATCCTCGGGTTCGCAACGCTCTTCTACGTCGCCACGCCGATCAAGACGCCCTGGGTACGCGACCTCCCGGGGGCCGTTCTCACCCTGATGATCTGGGTGCTGTCGGCCATGGCGCTGCGCTTCCTGCTCGGTGCGTCGGTCGGTAGCACCAGCATCTACGGGCCGCTCGCGGCGGCGATCGTGGTGCTGATCTTTCTGTACTTCCTCGGCATCGCGGTGCTCATCGGTGCAGCGCTGAACGCCGCCACGATGAAGCTCTGGCCGGTCGAAGAGTTCTCGCCGGCTCATCACCGGGCCCGCGAACTGCTCAGCGACGGTGTGTCACGCACCCGTGCCCGGATGAATGACGTCCGGACGGGACCGATCCCGCTGACCCGCAACGGATCTGTCGGCAAGAAGATCAATGCGGCTCCTGCGTCGCGGCCGCCGGACCTGGACGCCGACCGGGAGCCGACGAACCGGAAGGGCGGGGCCGGCGGCGACGGAGACACGCCAGGACCCCGGCTGGATTCGGCAGCGTCCATCGGTTAGCCTCATGCACCGCACCTGAAAGCGTTTCGACAAGCGCACCTTCAGGCGCACGCGGACATAGCTCAGTTGGTAGAGCGCAACCTTGCCAAGGTTGAGGTCGCCGGTTCGAGCCCGGTTGTCCGCTCTGATCTCGCCTTGTCGTGAGATTTCCGGTGGCGTGGCCGAGAGGCGAGGCAACGGCCTGCAAAGCCGTCTACACGGGTTCGAATCCCGTCGCCACCTCGGGCGATTGGCGCAGCGGTAGCGCGCTTCCTTGACACGGAAGAGGTCACTGGTTCAAACCCAGTATCGCCCACCAGTACGCAAGCAGGTCCCGGTCGTTCTCGGCCGGGACCTGCTGGGTTTTTGGATGTCGTGCTCAGTGCGAGGGCTCGTCCTCGGGCGGTCGGACCCCGGCGACCTCGAAGAGTTCACGCCGCCCGGCGATATGGTCGGCGCGCGTGCGCCGCACGGTGATCGTCAGCCGGTGCACGGTCACCACGGCGACCACCCAGCCGATGCCGAGGAACCACGCCGCGATCACGTCGGTGAGCCAGTGGTGCCCGAGATAGACGCGGGACAGACCCATGGTGATCGTCATCGCCGCCGTCAGGAGCACCGTGGCGACGCGGGCCCAGGTGCGGTGCGACCAGACCAGCAAGACGTACGCCGCGATGCCCATCATCACCGTCATGTTCAGGGTGTGGCCGGACGGGAAGGACGGCGAGGACTCGAAGGGCGGCACCGCGAGCTGCGTCGGCGGGCGCAGGCGGGCGGTCGCTTCCTTGCCGAGGACGGTCACCAGCAGCGATCCCGTCATCGCGATTCCCATGAGCACGGCCGGCGTCCGACGGCGCCACAGCAGGCACAGCAGGGCGGTCAGCACCACGCCGAGGATCGGGCCGCCGACCTTTCCACCGATGTCGGTGAAGTGCGTGACTGCAGCGTCGGCACCGGGGGAGCGCCACGAAACCATCCGGTCGAGCACCGGGCGGTCCCACCCGGCGACTCCGTTGTGGTCGAGCACGTTGTCGTACACCTGCGCTGCGATCGCCTGCGAAGCACCGAGCAGGAGGACGCCCAGCGCGGCCGTGATCAGGGCTGCGAGGGAGAGACTGCCGTCCGCGGAGTACCGGCGAATCGTGCGCTCCAGCCACCGGAAGGCACGCAGCAGCAGCCGACCCAGCCACGTCGTCCAGCGGCCCAGGTCGTGTGAACCGATCGACTCGACGGCTCGGGGAAATGCGGTTCGCGCGCCGGACTCGGTCTCGGGCCCCGGTGTGGCATCGGCTGGTTCGGGCATGCCATCCATTGAACCCTTCCGGGGCCCGAAGGGCTCGTTTTGGAGAGTCGGCGAACTGTCGGGTATTGTTTTCCCGTTGCCCGCAAGGGCACAGGCGGACATAGCTCAGTTGGTAGAGCGCAACCTTGCCAAGGTTGAGGTCGCCGGTTCGAGCCCGGTTGTCCGCTCTCTTCATTTCCAAGGGCGATTGGCGCAGCGGTAGCGCGCTTCCTTGACACGGAAGAGGTCACTGGTTCAAACCCAGTATCGCCCACCATCAGCAAGAGGCCCCGGCATGAGCCGGGGCCTCTCTGCTCGTCACAACCGCATACCCCGAAGGCCGCAGGGGTGGTTGACTTGGCAACGACGCCCCGGCCCGGATCGGGTACCCAGATGGGCTCGGCGCCAAGGAGGTCGGTAGTGCCCGGTGAACACGCAGAGTTCGACGGGCTGTCGGCCAGAGGCATCGCGGAGATCCGCCACGACGCCGAAGCGCTGGACGAACCCGGCGTCTGGGTGGTCGTGATCACTTTCGAGGGGCAACTCACCGCCGTCCGGATGCAACATGTCGACCGGGTCGCTCGGCCCGCCGTTCGAGCGACCCGGTCGACGCCGGCCGCCGACAACGGTGAGCATTCCTGGCGCAGTTCGCTCAGCCATGCGCAGTACGAGGCTGCGGTCGAGGAGGTCCGCCGCCGCGTCGCCCTCGGAGAGGTCTACCAGGCGAACATCTGCCGGGTGCTGTCCCGCGATGTGCCGGCGACGTTCGACCTGGGGCGTCTGGCGGACGTCCTGCTGGCGGGAAACCCGGCCCCCTACGCCGCCCTGATCGACCTGCCCACAGCCGGACTCGAGATCGTCTGTGCCAGTCCGGAGCTGTACCTCGAGCGGGACGGCGACCGGCTTGCATCGGCGCCGATCAAGGGCACCGCCCCGACCGAGCAAGAGTTGCTGCCGAAGGACTTCACCGAGAACGTCATGATCACCGACCTGGTGCGCAACGACCTGGCACCGGTCAGCGTGCCGGGCACGGTCGAGGTCGACGGCTTGTGCGCGGTCGAACAGCATCCCGGCCTGGTCCACCTGGTCTCGACCGTGCGTTCGCGGCTGCGTCAAGGAGTCGGCTGGCCGGACATCCTCGGTGCGTCGTTCCCGCCCGGGTCGGTGTCAGGTGCGCCGAAAATCACTGCCCTGCAAGCAATTCGGGATCTCGAGCGAGTGTCGCGGGGACCGTACTGCGGTGCCATCGGGTACGTCGACAACGAGACTGCCACCGCCCGGTTGGCGGTGGGTATTCGTACCTTCTGGATGCAGTCCTTGCCCGGACGCCGGGTGCTGAAGTTCGGGACGGGCGCCGGAATCACCTGGGGCTCCGACCCCGAGGCGGAGTGGTGTGAAACGCTGCTCAAGGCGAGACGACTGATCGGGTTGGCCGAGGTCGCGTTGGAGGAGAGGACGTCATGACGGTTCGAGTGTGGGTGAACGGCGAGCTGGTCGGCGACCGAGCCAGCATCAGCGCGCTCGACCACGGCGTCACCGTCGGCGACGGGGTGTTCGAGACCTGCAAGGTCGAGAACAACGAGGTGTTCGCGCGGGAGCGGCACCACGACCGTCTCGACAACTCGCTCAAGGGCCTCGGTCTGCCGCCCGCGGACCGGGACCGGCTGGACGAGGGAATAGCCGCTGTCCTGTCAGAACCGTTGGAGTTCGGGCGTGTTCGTTACAGCGTGACGGCCGGCCCGGGACCGCTCGGCTCCGACCGTGACGACACCGAGGCGACGTACATCGTCCTCGCGGGGTCTGTGCCGCGTCCGCCGCGGACGACCGCGATCACGACCGTTCCGTGGACCCGGAACGAGAACAGCGCAGTCGTCGGACTGAAAACCACCTCGTACGCCGAGAACGTCGTCGCGCTGGCCTACGCGAAGGAACGCGGCGGCAGCGAGGCGATCTTCGCCAACACCCGCGGCGAACTGTGCGAGGGCACCGGCAGCAACATCTTCGTCGTCGTCGACGGCGACGTGCTCACCCCACCGACCGACTCCGGCCTGCTGCCCGGGATCACCCGCGACCTCGCCATCCTCGCCGCTCGCGAAGAGGGCATCACGGTCAAGGAGGTCGCGCTGCCGCTGTCGATCCTCCAGACTGCAGATGAGGTGTTCATCACCTCGTCCACTCGGGACGTGCAAGCCGTGTCGCGCGTTGACGAACGGAACATGGACGCTCCCGGTCCCGTCACAGCACGGGTCGCGGACGCGTTCCGGGCACGAGCAGCAACATTGGCGTGATGAAGAAGGAGACTGCAGTGGGGGAGCAGGTGGCGCACGAGCACGTCGTGTCCGGTGGCGACGGGGGGAGCACCGCCGTGGCACCGGAGCGACGCGCGGACGGGGACTTTCAAGAGCCGTTCTCACCCAAGACATACAAGTTCGCCTGGCGTCGCAAGCTCGCGGCGAACCCGGTCTCCAACCACACCTACCGAATCGTGGTCGGTGTCGCCGGGTTCATCGTGACCGGCATCGGCGTCGTCGCCATCCCGTTCCCGGGTCCGGGCTGGTTGATCGTCTTCCTCGGCCTCGGCATCTGGGCGACCGAGTTCATGTGGGCCGCGCGTCTGCTCAACTTCGCCCGGGAGAAGGTCGCAGCCTGGAACGACTGGATGCGTCCGAAACCGTTGTGGTTCAAGGGCATTGTCGCGTTGCTGACGTTCGCGTTCGTGTGCTTCGTCGTCTGGCTGACCCTCAAGCTCGGCGGCATTCCCGGCTTTCTGCCCGGCTCGGCCAAGGACTTCCTGCAGCAGATGCCCGGCCTCGGCTGAGCGCACAGGCCCGATTAGGCGGCGACTTGAACGGCGGGTAAAGTACTTCCTCGCAGCCCGGGCGGGCTGCGATCCGCACGGATGTATAGCTCAGTTGGTTAGAGCGTTCGCTTCACACGCGAGAGGTCAGGGGTTCGAGTCCCTTTACATCCACCGACATGCACTGAAGGACCCGACACGTTTTGGTCGGGTCCTTCAGTGTTCGGTCAGTCGGCAGCGTCCGTGAATGCAGCGAGCACTTCGGCGGTGATCGCTGTCATCGCCGATTGCGCGGCCCGGGTGTCGCCTCGCCAGATGGCGTCCGCGACGTCCTCGTGCGCGTGCAGCGCCTCCGGCTTGGGCTGCTGGGGCATGAGGGACAACTGCGTGCGACCGATGAGCACGACCTCGACGAGATCCGCCATCGCGGCGAAGAGGTCGTTGCCGCTCGATTCCAGGATCATCCGGTGCATCCGGATGTCGAGGGTCATGAACTCCTCCAGGCGTCCGGCCTCGCCCAGTTCACGCATCCGGGCAGCAAGCGGGGGGAGGGCTGCGCGGGCCTCGACGGTTGCCAGGCGGGCGGCCGCACCGGCTGCGGCCGGCTCGACGACGTGCCGCAGTTCGGTGAGATCGCGCAACTGCTTGGGGCGGTCGGTCGAATGCAGGCGCCAGTCGATCAGGGTGGGGTGCAACGCATTCCAGCCGGCGCGGTCCTGGACGACGATGCCGACCCGGCGACGCGAAGTGACCAGGTGCAGCGTCTCCAGTTCGCGGACGACCTCGCGGGCCACGGTGCGCGAGATCCCGAAGCGGCGTTGCAGGTCGTCCAGCGTCATGCCGGCGTCGACCGCGATTCTGCCCTCGATGATCTCGATGCCGAGTTCGCGCGCGGGCGCGCGGTGCAGCAGCGGCGCGGACGGCGTCCGGACGGCCTGCTCGATACCCGACATCGGCGTCCCCTCTCGGCTTCTCGGCAACTGCTCTCAGACTGGTGAATGCGATCGAGCCTACGTCGCGGCGCCACGCCCGTATTAAAAATACTCATATTGCTTGATTAAGTACTACGAATAACTCTACAGTCGTGTGACCCACCCCACGTGATTCATCACACTCGACGAAGGACCCTCGATGTTCCTGACCGCAGAAGAGGTGCAGCCCGCATACAGCTCGGGCGTCCTCCTCCTCATCGCCGCAGCGGCGGTGGCAGTCCTGCTCCTGCTGATCATGCGTTTCAAGTTGCACGCCTTCGTGGCGCTCGTGCTGGTCAGCTTCCTGACCGCCCTGGCCACGAAGGTTCCGTTCGAGAAGGTCGTGCCGACCTTGCTGGACGGGTTCGGATCGACGCTCGCGAACGTCGCCCTCCTGGTCGGGTTCGGCGCGATGATCGGACGACTGCTGGAAGTGACCGGCGGTGCTCAGGTGCTCGCCGACACCTTGATCGCACGATTCGGCGAGAAGCGCGCACCGCTCGCGCTCGGTGTCGCCTCGCTGCTGTTCGGATTCCCGATCTTCTTCGACGCCGGCCTGGTCGTCATGCTCCCGATCATCTTCTCGGTCGCCCGTCGCTTCGGCGGCAGCGTGCTGACCTACGCGCTGCCTGCCGCGGGTGCGTTCGCGGTGATGCACGCGTTCGTCCCGCCGCACCCCGGCCCGGTCGCCGCAGGTGAGTTGCTCGGCGCCGACCTCGGCCTCGTCCTGGTGCTCGGCATCATCATCGGTCTGCCGACTTGGTACATCTCCTCCTACCTGTTCGGTCTCTGGGCGGGCAAGCGCGTCCACATCCCGGTGCCGGAGCTGCTCTCCGGTGGCGACGTCGAGGAGGGCAAGGCCGGTGGGTCGAAACCGTCGGTCGGCCTCGTGCTGTTCGTGCTGTTGCTGCCCCTGGTGCTGATCTTCCTCAACACCGGACTGAACACGTTGGCCACCAACAAGACGATCGACGGTGACGCGACGTGGGTTCGCCTGCTGCGCATGTTCGGTCAGACCCCGATCGCTTTGCTGATCACCGTGCTGGTCGCGATGATCCTCCTCGGCATGGGACGCCGCTCGAAGGCCGACATCGAGGAGATCGTCAACGGGGCACTCGGCCCGGTCTGCGCGATCATCCTGATCACCGGTGCCGGTGGCATGTTCGGTGGCGTCCTTCGTGCCAGCGGCATCGGCCAGGCGCTGGCCGGCTCGCTCGAGTCGACCGGTCTGCCCGTCATCGTCGCCGCGTTCGTGGTGGCGACCGCACTGCGCGTGGCGCAGGGTTCGGCGACCGTCGCCCTCACCACGACCGCCGGGCTCATGGCGCCGACGGTGGCTGCGACCGGCGGACTGTCCTCGATCGACCTGGCCTGCATCGTCATCGCGATCGCCGGTGGCGCGACCGTGTTGTCGCACGTCAACGACTCCGGCTTCTGGCTGGTCGGTCGGTTCCTCGGCATGGACGAGAAGACCACGCTGCGCACCTGGACCGTCATGGAGACGCTCATCGGTGTCGTCGGCTTCACCTTCGCCGCTCTCGTGAGCGCGATCCTGTGACCGGGAGCGTGCGCCACGCTGTCCTGATGGGCGTGTCCGGCAGCGGAAAGACCACGGTCGCCATGGGCGTCGCCCGGGAACTGGGATGGGAGTTCGGCGAGGCCGACCTGTTCCACCCCGAGGCGAACGTGGAGAAGATGCGCGCCGGCACCCCGTTGGACGACGACGACCGGCTGCCGTGGCTGCAGACCTTGGCCGACTGGATCGCCGAGCGGGACGCCGCCGGCACCAGCACCGTCTTGGCCTGTTCGGCTCTGCGTCGTCGCTACCGGGACATCCTGCGCAGCAGCGGGGCCCAACTCGACTTCGTTCACCTCGCCGGGTCGAAGGAACTGATCGGTTCGCGACTCCTCGCTCGCCAGGGTCACTTCATGCCGGGAAGTCTGCTCGATTCCCAGTTCGCGACGCTCGAGCCGCTGGAGGAGGACGAGGCGGGAATCACCCTCGACCTCGCGCACACACCGTCCGAGCTCGTCGCGCTGGCGGTTGAGCACCTGCGCGCCGGATGATGCGCGCACGAAGGCCCGGGACGTTGGTCCCGGGCCTTCGTCGTGCCGCGGGTGCACGATGGACTCATGAAGACCGTGCGGTTGGACGATGTGTATCCCGATGAGCGCGAGCGCGCCGGTGAGTCGAAGGTCGGTCGCAGCGCGCTGACCCTGAAAGGTGGCGGTGGCCAGACTCTCGGCCAGGTGCTGCTGACCATGAACGCCGGGTCGCAGTTGGCAGACCACAACAACCCGGGTGAGGCGACCCTGCTGGTCCTGTCCGGCGAGGTCACTCTCGCCTGGGCGGACGGGTCCGCCCGACTGAAGGCGGGGGAGTACACGGTCATCCCGCAGGCCAAGCATCGCCTCGATGCGCACGCCGACAGCGTTGTCCTGCTGTCCGTGGCGCGGACGGGCTGAACCCTCAGGCCGCGGCAGCGCAGAGCTGTGCGTCCCACAGACGTGCGTAGTGGCCCCCGCGCAGCAACAACTGCTCGTGGGTGCCCTGCTCGGCGATGCGTCCCCGGTCGAGTACGACGATGAGGTCGGCGTCGCGGACGGTCGACAGGCGGTGCGCGATGGTCAGCGTCGTGCGTCCGGTGCCGGCCGCGTCCAACGCGCGTTGCACGGCGCGTTCGGTGGAGTTGTCCAGCGCCGAGGTGGCCTCGTCCAGCACCAGAATCTTCGGATTGCGAAGAATGGTGCGCGCCAACGCGATCCGCTGCTTCTCGCCACCGGAGAAGCGGTACCCGCGAGCACCGACGACGGTGTCGTAACCCTGCGGGAGTGACTCGATCAGTTCGTGTACCTGCGCTGCCCGGGCTGCTTCGATCATCTGTTGGTCTGTGGCATCCGGACGGGCGTACCGCAGGTTGTCGGCGACCGACGCGTGCAACAGGTAGCTCTCCTGGCTGACGACACCGACCAGGCCGGCGATGTCGGTCAGACGCAGGTCGCGCAGGTCGTGGCCGTCGATGAGCACCCGCCCGTTCGTCGGGTCGTGCAGACGTGAGACGAGGGCTGCCAGGGTGGACTTGCCCGAGCCGGTGGCGCCGACGACCGCGACCGTCGACCCCGCCGGGACGGTGAGGTCGATGCTGTCGAGAGCCGGGCGGTCGGCGTCCGGATAGGTGACGGTGACCCCGTCGAATCTGATCTCACCGCGCGCCCGATCGGTCTGCAGCGGGGCCGGATCGGCCGGGTCGTCGATCTCGACGGGAAGGTCGAGGTATTCGAAGATGCGGCTGAACAGCGCCATCGAGGTGACCACTTGAGCGCCGACGTTGAGCACGCCCATCAGGGGTCGGAACAACTGGGTCTGCAGTGCGACGAAGGCGACCAAGGTGCCGATCGTCATGCCGCCGCCGGTGGCTGGGAGTCCGGCCGCGAGGTAGATGAGGGCGGGGATCGCGGAGAAGATGATCGCCATCGTGCCCATGCGCCAGCGTCCGGCGAGCTGTGACTGCACCTCGAGTTCGGTGAGGGTGGTCGAGGAACCGGAGAACCGCTGGGAGAGAGCGGGTCTGGAGCCGAGCGTCTTGGCGAGGATGACACCGTTGATCGACAACGACTCCTCAATCTGGGTCTGCATGTCGGCGAGCGTGCGCTGCGCCTTGCCTTGGATGGCACGCCGCTGGTGGGCGACGCGGCGGGTCAGCCAGATGGCCGGCGGCAGCACGACCAGGCTGAGCAGCGACAGCTTCCAGGACAGGAAGGCCATCGCTGTGGCTGTGCCGACGGCGGTGGTCACATTCGATGCGATCGATGTCGCGGAGTCGGTGACGACCGCCTGCATCGCGCTGATGTCGTTGGTGACGCGGGATTGCACCTCACCGCTGCGGGTGCGGGTGAAGAAGCCGAGCGGCATCCGTTGCAGGTGGGCGAACAGGCGGGTGCGCAGGTCGTGCATCACCTGCTGGCCGATGCGGGTCGACAGCCACGTCTGCAGGACGCCGAGCAGTTGGGTAGAGACCGTGATCGTGAGCATGCCGCCGACCAGGGCCAGCAGCAGCGGCACGTTCTGGGCAGGGATCGCGTCGTCGATCAGGTGCTTCACCAGGAAGGGCGATGCGAGACCGATCAGGGAAGTGAGGACGATGAGCGCGCACACAGCGGCGAGCCGGCGACGGTAGGGGCGAAACAGCGCCGTGATGCGCGCGAGTTCGACCGGGTGGTCATCGAGTTGGCGGACGTCGGAGGCGCTCTTGTGCGCCACGCGTCCGGGACCGCCGCGTCCTGAGGTGGTCATGGGTTGGGATCCGGCTGCCATGCGGACTCCCTTCGGTCGGAGATGTGCTGAGGTTACTTCAACATGTCGTAACCTCCACAATCGCTACGATGTTCCCGTGTCTTCCCACGAGTCGTCCGAAGAACTGCCGCTGCGCCAACTGTTGATGCGCGTCGCGCACGTCTCCCGACGGGCGTGGCTCGCCGATCTGGAGCCGTACGGTCTGAGCCCGCACCTGGCTCGCGCGTTAAATGTGATTGCCGCGCAAGAGGATTCGGGCATGCGGGCAGCAGAGCTCGCGCAGCGTCTTCGGGTGTCCCCGCGTTCGGCGACGGAGGTCGTCGACGGACTGGCGGAGCGTGGCCTCGTGCTGCGCAGCCCTGATCCGGACGACCGTCGGGCCAAGGTGTTGTCGCTGACGGATGAAGGCGTCCGCCTGTGGCGCACCCTCGACACCTCGCGCCGCGAACGTGATGACGCGATGTTCGACGTCCTGAGTGCCGACCAACGTGAGGAACTGCGCGCGTTGCTCCTGGTCGTCCTGCGCTCCACCGACAGTGAGATCGACTGAAGCACGACCGACCGGCAGGCGGACGATCAGGTGCTGCCAGTGTCCGAGCGCAGCCAGTCGGGCCACGGTGGGAATGACGCCCGCGAAACCCGCTGAGAGACAGGGAGATCCAGCATGGCGAAGAAGTCGAAGCTTGCGAGCCAGGCTGCTCGGGAGGCGATGGTGGGTCACGAAGTCGAGTTGGTGATCTCTTAGCCACTTTTCGGGTGCGGAGTTTGGCAACCTGGGTGCATACCCAGTTCCCGCGGCTGCGGCCGCGGGTGTGCCCATCCCACGAGGAGGACGACATGAGCAACTCCGGTCAGGCGAAGGACCTGTTCGACAAGGCCAAGAAGGCTGCGATCGGCGGCGTCGACAAGGTGAAGAAGGCTGCTGCCGAGAACCCCGACAAGGTGCGCGGGGGCATCGACAAGGTCACCCAGACGGCCGACAAGGTCACCAAGGGCAAGTACACCGACAAGATCCAGACTGCCGGCAACAAGGTCGAGGAAACCGTGCAGAAGCAGGCGCACAAGCCGACGCCGGGTGTGAACCCGACCGGCACCGACGCGACGGCCGACGGCGGATTCACGACGGACGCCACCGGTACGACCGGTGCCCCCGGCACGGCGGGAGCGCCGGACGCCGGCACCGCCGGTCGCCGTCCGGGCCACGTGCCCGACCCGGTCGACCCGCTGGACCGCCCGGACCCGATCGACCGCCCGGGTCCGCTCAACTGAGTCTCGAATCGAAGAAGCCCGGGTGCCGAAAGTCGCCCGGGCTTCTTCGTGCCCGGGGACGGGACGACATCGAGGTCGACGTCGTGCGGCGACTGCGATCGAAGGGCTTGACCTCGAAGCGGTCATGGCGCGACACCAGCAGTTCGCGCAGCAACTGGTCACCGGCTGACCGTGCTGCGGGCGGTTGCCGGGGGACAGTGATATCCGGTCGAGAGCAACGTTGATCGACCGATAACCTTGCGGGGTTCAATCCGAACCCAGATCAAGGAGCACCACGTGTCCAGCCAGATCACCGTGTCCGTCGCCGGAAGCGAGCGAGCGGTGCAGCAGGGCACTACCGGCTCCGACCTGTTCGGCGGCGACCGCAGCGTCGTCGCGATGCGCGTCGACGGTCAGCTCCAGGACCTGTTCCGCGAGATCCCGGACGGCGCCGTCGTAGAGGCGGTCGACCTGTCCCAGCAGGACGGCCTCGACATCCTGCGCCACTCCGCCGCGCACGTCCTGGCGCAGGCCGTGCAGCAGGTGAATCCCGACGCCAAGCTCGGCATCGGCCCGCCGGTCAAGGACGGCTTCTACTACGACTTCGACGTCGAGACCCCGTTCCAACCCGATGACCTGAAGGCGCTCGAGAAGGCGATGCAGAAGATCGTCAACGAGGGCCAGACCTTCTCGCGCCGGGTCGTCAGCGACGAAGAAGCCCGTGCCGAACTCGCGCACGAGCCGTACAAGCTGGAGCTCATCGGGCTGAAGGGCAATGCCGCCGACGCCGCCGAGGGTGCTGAGGCCGAGGTCGGTGCCGGCGAACTCACGATCTACGACAACATCCGCCGCGACGGTGAGCGTGCCTGGGGCGACCTGTGCCGCGGACCGCACGTGCCGTCGACCAAGGTGCTCGGCAACGCGTTCAAGATCATGCGTTCGGCCGCCGCGTACTGGCGCGGCAGCGAGAAGAACCCGCAGTTGCAGCGCATCTACGGCACCGCCTGGGCCAGCAAGGACGAACTCAAGGCCTACCTCGACCGCATCGCCGAGGCCGAGAAGCGCGACCACCGCAAGCTCGGAGCCGAACTCGACCTGTACTCCTTCCCGGACGAATTGGGTTCGGGCATGGTCGTTTTCCATCCCAAGGGCGGTGTCATCAAGCGGGAGATGGAGGACTACGTCCGTCGCCGGCACCTGGAGGAGGGGTTCTCCTACGTCAGCACCCCGCACATCTCCAAGGAGGGGCTCTTCCACACCTCGGGGCACCTGCCGTACTACGCCGACACCATGTTCCCGCCGATGGAGATGGAGAACGCGGAGTACCGGCTCAAGGCGATGAACTGCCCGATGCACAACCTGATCTTCAGGTCGCGGGGCCGTTCGTACCGTGAACTCCCGCTGCGGTTCTTCGAGTTCGGTTCGGTCTATCGCAACGAGAAGTCCGGTGTGGTGCACGGTCTGACCCGCGTCCGGGCGATGACGCAGGACGATTCGCACTCCTACGTGACCCCTGAGCAGGCACCGGACGAGATCGAGCACCTGCTGAACTTCGTTGTCGGCCTGCTCAAGGACTTCGGGCTGAACGACTACTACTTCGAACTCTCGACGCGCGACACCGAGGGCGACAAGAAGGACAAGTTCATCGGCTCGGACGAGCAGTGGGAGACCGCGACCAGGGCGCTCGAGGACACCGCACGAAAGTTCGGTGTCGACCTCGTGCCCGACCCCGGCGGTGCCGCGTTCTACGGACCGAAGATCTCCGTCCAGGCCAAGGACGCGATCGGCCGCACCTGGCAGATGTCGACGATCCAGTACGACTTCAACCAGCCGCACCGCTTCGGACTGGAGTTCCAGGCCGCGGACGGCAGCCGCCAGGAGCCGGTGATGATCCACTCGGCCAAGTTCGGTTCGATCGAGCGGTTCATCGGTGTGCTCGTCGAGCACTACGCGGGGGCTTTCCCGGTGTGGTTGTCGCCGGTGCAGGTGCTCGGTGTGCCGGTGGCCGACGACTTCGCCGACTACCTGAACGACGTTCTGAAGCAGTTGCGCGACAACGGAGTTCGGGTCGAGCTCGACGACAGCGACGACCGCTTTCCGAAGAAGATTCGCAACGCGTCGAAGTCGAAGGTGCCGTTCGTGCTCATCGCCGGCGCCGAGGACAGGGACGCCGGCGCGGTGTCGTTCCGCTACCGCGACGGCTCGCAGCGCAACGGTGTGCCGGTCGGCGAGGCGATCGAGGAGATCCGAGCCGCGATCGAGTCCAAGGCGCAGATCACCACCGCGCCACAGCACTGACGTGCGTCATGCAGAGCGCGCCACATCGGGCGCGCTCTGCATGACTTCGACGCAGGTGTGCTTCGATGCCCAGGTGAGCAGAATCGTCCGCGCCGAGCGTGAACACGCCTTCATCCTCGGCGCGTTGACGCTGCAGGCCGATCTCGAGTACGGCGGGACGAATCGTCCCGGCTTCATCCCCGAGTTCGCGGACGCCTGGCTCGCCGAATTCGAATCGATGCCGACCTGGGTCGCGTTCTCTGACGACGGTTCTGCGGTCGGGTTCGTGCAGACCAGTTTCGTGCCGAAGCTGCCCAGCCTGTGCCGGCCGACCACGGGTTGGATCCACGTGAAGAACGTCTTCGTCACCCCGGCCGCTCGCGGGGAGGGTGTCGCCGAGCAGATGCTGCGCACGATGATCGCGTGGGGCGGTGCCAACCAGGTGGAGCGCTACCAACTCACCGCCCAGCCGAAAGCACGCTCTCTCTACGAAAGGCTCGGCTTCACCGCCCCCGACGAGCGACTGATGGAATTGCGTCCGGCAGCGGTCAGCTCGGCTCGATGAGGAAGACCGGGATCTCCCGGTCGGTCTTGGTCTGGTACTCGGCGTAGGGCGGAAAAGCAGCAACGGCGCGCTCCCACCATTCGTCCCGCTCGGCGCCCGAGATCCGCCGCGCGACACCGTCCAGGTGACGCGAGCCGTCCTGAACCTCGACGTCCGGGTTCGCGACGATGTTGTGATACCACGCCGGGTGCTCCGGAGCGCCACCCTTGGACGCCACCGCGGCGTAGACGCCGTCCTTCTCCACCCGCATCAGCGGAACCCGGCGCAGCAGACCCGACTTGTTGCCACGGATCGTGTAGACGACCACAGACATTCCCTGCACGTCGGCCACCTCTGTGGTGCCGGCATCCTCGATCGCGGCCAACTGCTGCGCGACCCATGGCGTCTTCTCCAGCGCGTACTCACCCTGCAACGGCATGACGAACTCCTTCGAACGTGTCGATCGGTACGTGCGGTGCAACCGTCCGCACCATGATGCATGGCAACGGCCGGTGCCACCGAGGCTATTCCAGATGGGGCCACTTAGGATCGACGCCGTGACCGATCCGACCGATCCGACCGACTCGACCGTGCAGTCCGAGAAACCCGACGACTTCGCCGGCTCGCCCGACGGTTTCGAGCGCCTGTGGACCCCGCACCGGATGGTCTACATCGAGGCAGACCGGCCGGCCGACCACGACGACGAAGCCTGCCCCTTCTGTGCGGCGCCGAAGAAGGACGATGCCGACGGGCTGATCGTGCACCGCGGCGAACGCTGCTTCGTGGTGATGAACCTGTTCCCGTACAACCCCGGTCACCTGCTGGTCTGCCCGTACCGACACGTGCCGCTGTACCTCGACCTCACCGACGAGGAGACGGCCGAGTTCACCAAGCTGACCAAGGAGGGCATCCGCGCGCTGCAGGCCGTGTCGGCGCCGATGGGTTTCAACCTCGGTATGAACCAGGGCGAGGTCGCCGGCGCCGGGGTGGCCGCTCACCTGCACCAGCACATCGTGCCGCGCTGGGGCGGCGACTCGAACTTCCTGCCGATCATCGCCCGGACCAAAGCGCTGCCCCAGCTGCTGGAGGACGCCAGGTCGCGGCTCGCCGAAGCATGGCCGAAGAACTGAACCGGTCGCTCGGTAACCTGGGACCACCATGCTGAACAAGTACGCCCGGGCGTTTTTCACAAAGGTCTTCACCCCTGTCGCCAAGCTCTTCCTCAAGATGGGGATCAGCCCCGACGTCGTGACGATCATCGGCACCCTCGGCGTCTGCTTCGGCGCGCTGGCGTTCTACCCGCGTCACGAATTCCTGATCGGGACGCTGGTCATCACCGCGTTCGTGTTCAGCGACACGATCGACGGTGTCATGGCTCGCATGTCCGGTCGCTCCAGCGTCTGGGGCGCCTACCTCGACTCGACCCTCGACCGGGTCGGCGACGCAGCCATCTTCGGAGCACTCGTCCTGTACTACGCCGGCGACCAGGGCCACAACATGCTGCTGGCCGGGCTCGCACTCGCCTGTCTGATCTTCGGCAGCGTGGTCTCCTACGCCAAGGCACGCGCCGAAGGCCTCGGTATGACGGCGAACGTCGGCATCGCCGAACGCGCCGAACGGCTGGTCGTCGTGCTGGTTGCCACCGGACTGTGCGGATGGTTCCTGCGGCCCTGGGAAACCTGGATCATGGGCGTCGTACTCGGCCTGCTCGCGCTGGCCAGCTTCATCACCGTGCTGCAGCGGATGCTCACCGTGCGTCAACAGGCGCTCGGCAAAGCTCTGTGAGTTTCGCCGATTCGCTGCAGGTCGCCGGGTTCCGGACGGCCTGGAAACTCGTCTGCAGACTGCCCGAGTCCGCGGCCTACGGACTCTTCGAACGTATCGCCGACGCCACCTACAAGCGCGGCGGCAAGTCGGTCGAGCGGATGCGGTCCAACTACGCCAGAGTTCGTCCCGAACTGTCCGATGGCGAGCTGGATGCATTGGTGCGCAACGGGATTCGTTCCTATATGCGGTACTGGTGCGACGCCTTCCGGCTCTCGGTGCACTCGCCCGAGGAACTCGCCGAGCGGATGCGGCTGACCGGCGCGGACGAGCAGGCCAGGGCGATCGTCGGGCGCGGCGAGCCGATCATCCTGTTCCTCGGCCACATGGGCAACTGGGACCTCGCCGGAGCCTGGTCGACCACCTACTTCGCGCCCGTGACGACCGTCGCCGAACGCCTCAAGCCCGAGGAACTGTTCGGGGAGTTCTTGGCCTTCCGGGAGTCCTTGGGCATGACGATCCTTCCGCTGACAGGGGGCGACAACACCTACGGACGCCTGGTCGATGCCCTCGACGCCGGCGGGTTCGTCCCGCTTCTGTCCGATCGAGACCTGACGTCCAACGGCGTCGAGGTGCGGTTGCTCGGCCACCGCATCAAGGCGGCCACCGGGCCGGCGCGATTGGCCCTCGACACAGGCGCCGCGCTGTTCCCGCTCGCGATCACCTACGAACCCGTACCGGGTCGGGCGGCGCAACGCGTGGTCGCGCACTTCGGCGACCGGGTGATCGTGCCGGACGGCGACCGGTCCGACCAGGTGCGTGCGATGACCCAGCAATGCGTGGACGCGCTCGGGGACGTGGTCAGGCAGCGCACCGAGGACTGGCACATGATGCAGCGCATCTTCCTCGACGACTTCGGCAGCGGCCTGCAGGAGCGGCGATGAGAATCGGGCTGGTCAGCCCGTACTCGTTCGACGTGCCGGGCGGCGTCCAGTTGCACGTGCGCGATCTTGCCGAATACCTCATCGGACGCGGTCACTACGTCGAGGTGCTCGCGCCGTCCGAACTCGACACCCCGTTGCCGCCGTACGTGGTGAGCGCGGGCAGCGCGCTTCCGGTGCCCTACAACGGCTCGGTTGCGCGGCTGACCTTCGGCCCGGTGACGGCGAGCCGCGTGACCCGCTGGATCGAACGCGGCCGCTTCGACGTGCTGCACGTGCACGAGCCGGTGAGTCCGAGCGTCTCCATGCTCGCGATGTGGGCCGCCGAAGGACCGATCGTGGCGACCTTCCACACCAGCAATACCAAGTCGCGGGCTCTGCTGGCTGTCAGCCCGATGCTCCAACCGGGCCTGGAGAAGCTCATGGGACGCATCGCGGTGTCGGCGGAAGCGCGCCGGTTCGTCCACGAACACATCGGCGGGGACGCGGTCATCATCCCGAACGGGGTGTACGTGGACCAGTTCGCGAACGCCCCGGTCAGTCCGGCCTGGCAGGGCACCGACGACCGTCCGACGCTGGCGTTCCTCGGGCGCATCGAGGAGCCGCGCAAGGGCCTGCACGTGCTGCTCGACGCCATGCCTGCGCTGCTGGCTGCGCGACCTGGGCTACGCCTCATCGTCGCCGGGCCGGGCGACCCCAAGCAGGTTCTCGAGGGACGCCCGCGCAACGTCATCGACGCCTGCGAGTTCCTCGGCCCCATCAGCGACGCCGACAAGCAGTCGTTCCTGCGGTCGGTCGACTGCTACATCGCGCCCAACACCGGCGGCGAGAGCTTCGGCATCATCCTGGTCGAGGCGATGAGTGCCGGCGCCGCCGTTGTCGCCAGTGACATCAGGGCCTTCCGCGCGGTGCTCGACGACGGCTGGGCGGGTGCGTTGTTCGCCAACGAGCAGCCGGGTGAACTCGCGGACGTCGTCCTCGAACTCCTCGCCAACGCGGCCGACCGATTGCAACTCGCGGCACAGGGGAGCAGACGTGCGCGTCGCTTCGACTGGTCGCGGGTCGCGTCCGACGTTTTCTCGGTGTACGAAACCGTTTGTGCAGCAACTGTTCCGGCAAGGATGGGCAGATCCGATGTCCGTCCGGTCCGTTGGTGGAGAGGTGAGAGCTGATGCGTGTGTGGTTCTGGGTCATGCTCGTCGTTGCGGTCCTCGCGCTCGTCGCCTGGTACCTCTCCTACACCGCGGCACGGTTGGACCGCTTGCACGCCAGGCTGGAGGGTTCGGTGTCCGCACTGGATGCCCAGTTGGTGCGCCGGGCCGAGGCGGTCATGGAACTCGCGCACTCCGGTGTACTCGATCCCGCAAGTTCGATGTTGCTCGCGCAAGCGGCCACCGGCTCGCTCGACTTCGCCGACGACGCCGAGGTGCACGACGAGGTGCGTGACTTCGGCATCGACCGGGAACGAGCCACCGCCGAGTCTGCGCTCAGCCAAACGCTGCGGCTCACGCTCACGCCGGACGCGGTCCGCGAGATCGAGACGCACAAGGGTGGGCACGCGTTGACGCAGCGGGTGCAGCAGGCGGGCCAGCGTGTCGTCCTGGCTCGTGCGTTCCACGACGACGCAGTACGCGCCGTGCGTCGGGTGCGGGCACAGCCGCCGGTCCGTGCCTTCCGGCTCGCCGGCCGCACCACCATGCCGCGGGTCGTCGACTTCGACTCCGACCCTGCGGCCATCGACAGCTTCTGAGCTGTCTGGACGCTGCCTTGGCAGCAAGGTGCCATATCCGACGATGTGGCTCGAAGTGGACTCCGCACGGGTCTAGCCTTCGAGCAACACCACCGAGGTTCGAACGAGGAGTTCCGCCGTGACCCAAATCGCCGACCACACCACCGATTTCACGCGCACCGGCACCGCTCGCGTCAAACGCGGCATGGCCGAGATGCTCAAGGGCGGCGTGATCATGGATGTCGTCACCCCCGAACAGGCGAGGATCGCCGAGGATGCGGGAGCCGTGGCGGTGATGGCGTTGGAGCGCGTTCCCGCCGACATTCGCGCCCAGGGCGGTGTCTCCCGGATGAGCGACCCGGACATGATCGACGCAATCATCGAGGCTGTCTCCATCCCGGTCATGGCGAAAGCACGGATCGGTCACTTCGTCGAGGCGCAGGTGCTGCAGAGCCTCGGCGTGGACTACATCGACGAGTCCGAGGTGCTCACCCCGGCCGACTACGCCAACCACATCGACAAGTGGGAGTTCACCGTCCCCTTCGTCTGCGGCGCCACCAACCTCGGCGAGGCGTTGCGCCGTATCACCGAGGGTGCGGCGATGATCCGCTCCAAGGGTGAGGCCGGCACCGGCGACGTCTCCAACGCGACCACGCACATGCGTCAGATCCGCCAGGAGCTGCGTCGGTTGCAGAACCTGCCCGAGGACGAGCTGTACGTCGCCGCCAAGGAACTGCAGGCACCGTACGAGCTGGTCAAGGAGGTGGCCGAGCTCGGCAAGCTGCCCGTCGTCCTGTTCACCGCCGGAGGTATCGCCACCCCGGCCGACGCCGCGATGATGATGCAACTGGGCGCGGAAGGCGTCTTCGTCGGGTCGGGAATCTTCAAGAGCGGCAATCCCGCCGAGCGGGCAGCCGCGATCGTGAAGGCGACCACCTTCCATGACGACCCGGACGTCATCGCCAAGGTCTCGCGCGGCCTCGGGGAAGCCATGGTCGGCATCAATGTCGATGACATCCCGGCGCCGCACCGATTGGCCGAACGGGGCTGGTAGTCCTAGCTGATCCGGATGGCGCCGGCGGGCAGGTCTACCGTCAGGCGGCCGCCGTACGTCAGACCGGTGATGCGCGGCATGAGCAACTCAATGACTGAATCCGGTTGGAAATGATCGGGTTTGGTCTCCGGGTGCGGCCAATAGAGGTAGCCCCCGAACCGCTGATCACCGTTCAGTGCAGAACACCGAACGAGCGAGAAGGTCTCCGCGTCATGCTGATCGGTCCATGCGAGGCGCGCCAGCGTGATGGTCGGGCGGACCATCTGCACGGTGGCAGCGTCGAGCGAGAGATTGATCGTGGCGGGCTCGAGCCCGGCGAGGTCGACGCCGCGCGCGGTGAAGGGGGGCGTCTGGGCGGCGATCGTTCCACCCGGATGTCTCGCGTCGCGGCCGGTGCCGGAGGCAACCCCATGACCTCGAACGACCGTGCCGGACAACAGAATTCGACCGATATCGTCGGGGAGATCGAAGAACTGGACATCAGGCGCCCAGTCGGGCAACCATTCGGGACGGCTGTGGCCGAGGAATCGCCAGCCCCGGTGTCGATAGACCGCGGTGGCGCTCGACCTGCTCTGGGTGACGTCGAGTACAGGAGTCAGACCTCGGGCACGGATCTCGGCGACAGCGGTGTCCATCAGTCGTCCACCGACCCCGAGTCCGGCAGCCTCCGGTCCGACGAAAAGCACCGAGAGACAACCCAGCGCTTCGATCGGCCGGCCGGTTCCGCGCGACCAGAACGCCCCGTCCGGGTTGTCGCTCACCCGGGTGACAGACACGTGGCCCACGACCCGATCGTCGATCTGCGCGACGAAGGCAACCAACTCGGTGTCACGGACGATGAACTGCTCAGGCGGGAACGGCAGTGGCCAGCGCAGGGGGTACTCGGAGACCGGTTGCTGGGTGCGCAGCTGCTCGACCAGCTGCGGCAGGTCCGACTCGAGGCGAGGACGGATGATCACGGACACCACAGGAGGCTAACCAAGTGACCGCTGCATCGGTGCCGGATGCTCGGCAGGTTACCGTCGGCGTCCTGGCTCTGCAGGGCGATGTCCGTGAACACCTGCACGCTCTGCGCACAGCGGGAGTCGCCACGGTCGCGGTGCGACGGCCCGCCGAACTCGACGCAGTCGACGGTCTTGTGCTGCCCGGTGGCGAGTCGACGACGATCGACAAGCTGCTGCGCATCTTCGACCTGCGGGATCCGATCCGCGAGCGCATCGCACAGGGGATGCCGGTCTACGGATCGTGTGCCGGGATGATCCTGCTGGCTGACTCGATCGTCGGTGGCACCGCCGACCAGGAGACTCTCGGCGGTATGACGATCACGGTGCGCCGCAACGCTTTCGGCCGACAAAGGGACTCGTTCGAGTGCGACCTGCCAATGCCTGCGCTCGGTGACGTCCCGGTGCACGCCGTGTTCATCCGAGCGCCATGGGTCGAAGCCACGGACGACGCCGTGAAGGTTCTCGCCCGGGTCCCGCAGGGTCATGGTGCGGCGTCGGGGCGAGCGGTCGCGGTGCGCCAGGACAACCTGCTCGCCACCTCGTTCCATCCTGAGGTCACCGGTGACCACCGCCTGCACGCCTACTTCGCCGACATGGTCCGGCACACCTGAGGCCGGACGCAGGAATGCCGCGGACGAACGTCCGCGGCATTCCTCAACTGATCGACGATCAGGACAGCGAGATCACTCGGTGGCCTTGATGTCGTCCGGCAGACCGGACGCGTTCGGCGCCTGAGCGGCCGTCCCGGCGTCCGGCTTGATCGCCGCGTCACCCAGGTCGGTGACCATCGGAGACTGCAGACCCTTGCCGATGCCGTTCTGGATCTCGACGACCTCGACACCGGAGATACCGAGGTGGCTGTCGGCCGAGTAACGGAAGGGCAGCTTCTGCGGGCCCTTCCACTTCGCGCCGTTCTGCTCGATCGCCTTGACGATGCCTTCACGGGTCAACTTCTTGCCCGAGGCCTGCAGCGCCGAGACGAACGCGTACGCCTGGGACATGCCGTAGATGCGGTAGTTGGTCAGTTCGCCCTTGCCGCCGGACTCCTTCCAGACCTTCTGCCACAGCTTGACCCACGGGTCGTCGGCCGAGTCGACACCCGGGATGTACTCGGTCGTCATGATGCCGTCGAGAGCCGAGCTGCCGTTCTTCACGCTGCCCTTGGAGAACTTCGCGAGCAACTCCCCGACGAGCTTCGGGTCGGATCCGACATTGGTGTAGAACCACTTCGGCTTGTAGTTCAGCTTCATCGCGGTGAGCTGGCTGAGGGCGGTGTAGGACGGGACGTTGAAGCCCACGATGAGGTCGGCCTTGGACGCCTGCAGCGCGGCGATCTGCGGCGCGACGTCCGTGTTACCCGTCGTGTACTTGACCTCCTTGACGACCTGCCCACCGGCGAACTGCTTCAGGCCCTTGGCCCCGTCGGCGCCGAGATCGTCGTCCTGGAGGTAGAGGCCGATCTTGGCGTTCGGCATCTTCTCCTTGATGTACTTACCGATGATCTTGCCCTCGATCTCGTAGTCCGGCTGCCAGCCGAACGTCATCGGGCGCTTCTTCGGGTCGTCACCCCACTTGATCGACCCCGAGGAGACGAACAGGTCGGGCACCTTCTCACTGTTGAGGAAGTCGACGACCGCCGAGTGGGTGGGGGTGCCGAGACCACCGACGACCGCGAAGACCTTGTCCTTCTGCACCAGCTCGTTGACGGCCTGTGTGGTGTTGGTGGGGATGTACCCGTCGTCCTTGACGACGTACTGGATCTTGCGCCCGTGAATGCCGCCCTTGGAGTTGACGTAGTCGAAGTACGCCTTCGCGCCCGACGGAATCTCGCTGTAGCCGGGTGCGGCGACGCCGGTGAGCGGGTAGTGCGCACCGATCTTGACCGTGGTGTCGGTGATGCCGGTCGTGGAACCGGCGGACCCGCCGTCCTCGGAAGCCTTGTCGTCGCGGCCGCCTGCGCCGCAAGCGGCGAGCAGAACGGTGCTGAGCGCCATGCTCACGACGACCGTGCCCTTCTTGGACCTTCTCATCATTGGTGCCTCCTCGGCGGTTGTTCCTCGCGGGCGAGGTCAGTGGTGGGTATTGCGGTGTGCGGTGCGCGGGAGGCCGGCGCCGCTCCGGGAGCTGATGAGTGCTTCCCGGTGTCCTGGGGGTGGGCCGAGTCGGCTTCCACGGTCGGGCTGTCCGCGGCTGCGCCGGGACCACCGCCACGACCCGGACGTCGAGCCCACAGTTTCCTGATGCCGCCGACGATTCCGCCGGGCATGAGCAGAATGACCAACATCGTGGTCAGACCGATGATCAACGGTGCGAGCTGAGCCGCCTGGATGTCGGTCAGACCGGCCGAAGTGCCCGCGTTCGTCGCGAAGTTGGGCAGCAGGGCCAGCAATCCGGAACCGAGCAGGGCTCCTGTCAGACTGCCCAGACCGCCGAGCACGACCGCGCTGAGCAGGGTGAGCGACAGTGTCAACGAGAACGATCCGGGAGCCGCCAGCCGGTTGGCGAGGGCGAGCAGAGCGCCCGCGATTCCGGCGCACGCCGCACTGACGACGAACGCGATGACCCGATCGCGGCCGAGGTTGATCCCGGCCAGGGACGCGGCGACCTCGTCGTCACGCACTGCACGCCAGCGTCGTCCGACCCGGCTGGAGGAGAGGTTCGCCAGCAGGATGTAGACGAAGATCAGCAGGAACCACCCCGAGTAGGCGACCCATTCCGACGGTGTGGTCTGCGTGCCGGTCAGGAAGTAAAGCGCGTCGTCGGCGAGTTTCGGTACCTCGGGCACCATCACGCTGAGGCCCTGTTCACCGCCGAGCGTCTCGGAGAAATGCAGCGCCAGAGCGGGCACGGCAACCGCGAGCGCGAGCGTGGCACCGGCGATGTACGGACCGTGCAGACGAGCAGCGGCGACCCCCACCACGGCGCCGATCACGGTGGCGGCCAGTGCCGAGAGCGCGATGATCAACAGCGTCGGCAGGGCGCCTTCGCGATCCTGCAGCAACAAGGCCGTGGTGTACGCGCCGATCGCCATGAACGCGCCGTGACCCAGGGAGAGTTGACCGTTCAGGCCGGTGAGGATCGTCAGACCGCCGGCCGCTATGGCGTAGTACGCCATCATCGCCAGCTGTCCCTGCCGGAACGGGTCGACCGATTCCATGACGAGGATGACGAGGGCCGCGGCCAGCAGGCCGAGGAGCAGGTGCCGGAGCAAGGGATTGCCCCGGACGGTTGTCACTGCGGAACGCATGTCAGACCTTCCGCTCGGAGGTGTGGGAGAACAAGCCGCCGGGCCGCACCAGCAGGACCAGGACCAGGATGACGAGGGCGGCGAAGGAGACCAGCCCGGAGCCGAGGTATCCGGAGACGAGGCTGAGGCTGAGCCCGATGATCATGCCGCCGGCGACGGCACCGAACGGACTGTCGAGGCCGCCGATCACAGCCGCCACGAAGCCGAAGACGACGACCGAGTCCATGTAGCCGGGGTGCACCAGGTTGCCTCCCGCGATCAGCAGGCCGGACAGTGAACCGACCAGTGCGGCGAGCGCCCAGCCGAGCGTCAGCATCGTGCTCACCCGGACGCCGAGCAGGCGGGCCACCTCGGGGTTGAACGCGGAGGCGCGCATCTGCAGACCGATGTCGGTCTTCTGGAAGAGCACGAGCAGCAACAGCATCACCGCGAACACCGCGAGGATGGTGAAGATGCCGAACGGGGTGATCGCCAGGCTCGTGCCGCCCACGGTGACGCCGCGGACTCCGAAGGCCGCCGGGAAGGACTTGTAGTCGCTGCCGAAGATGAGCGCCGCCGCCGAGTGCAGCACGATGAACAGACCGAGGGTCAGGATCACCGCGTTGATGTCGGACTTGCCTTCGACCGGGCGGACGATCACTCGTTCGACGAACGCGCCGAGCAGGAAGCCCGCGACCAGCGCCGCGATGAAGGCGATCCAGTAGTTCATCCCGCGTTCGATGAGGTTCATCGCGACGTAGGTGGTGACCATGGCCATCGGTGCCTGCGCGAAGTTGACGATACGGGTGGAGCGCCAGATGAGCACCAGTGCCAGCGCGAACGCCGAGTACACGGCACCCATGGTGATGCCGTTGAGGATGGTTGTGACGAACTGTTGCACGACGGTTCCCTTCTCAGAACCCGAGGTAGGCGTGGCGTAGACCCTCGTCCGCCGCGAGAGCGTGCGCCTCCTGGGTCGTGACGACCTTGCCGAGGTTGAGGACGACGCCGAGGTCGGCAATGGACAGCGCGCTGCGCGCGTTCTGCTCGACCAACAGGACCGACAGGCCTTGTTCGTCGACGAGCGTGCGCACCAGGTCGAAGATCTGCGCCACGATGCGCGGCGCAAGGCCGAGCGAGGGTTCGTCCAGCAGCAGCACCTTCGGGGTGGCCATCAGCGCTCGCGCGATGACCAGCATCTGGCGCTCGCCACCGGACAGCGTCCCGGCGAAGGCCGAGCGCCGGTCGGCGAGCTTGGGGAACATCTCCCAGACGCGATCCATGGAGACGGGGTCACCGTTTCTGGCGCGTCCCAGTTCACCCAGCCGGAGATTCTCGGTCACGGTGAGTTCGGTGATCACTCCGCGGCCCTCGGGGACGTGGGTGAGGCCGAGGCGGGACATGCGTTCGGGTGCCGCGTGCGTGATGTCAGCGCCGTCGAGGGTCACCGTGCCGGACTGCGGACGGATCAGGCCGGACACGGTGCGCAGCAGTGTGGTCTTGCCGGCGCCGTTGGCGCCCAGCACGGCGGTGATCGTGCGGTCGGGCACCTCGAAGGAGACGCCCTGCAGGGCCTTCACCGGTCCGTAGGAGGCAGAGAGTTCCGAGACCTCAAGCACGTCGGTCTCCGTTCGCGTCGTCACGGTCGAGGGAACGGTTCGGGTCGCGGTCGTCGGCGTCGTCGTCGATCTCACCGTCGTCGTGGGTCACCTCGTTGCCGAGGTAGGCGGCGAGGACGGCCGGGTCCTCCCGGACCTCGTCCGGTGTGCCGCGAGCGATGACCCGGCCGAAGTCGAGCACCGTGATCCGGCTGCACACCCGCATGACCAGATCCATGTGGTGCTCCACGAGCATCACCGACACCCGGTCGGACAGCCCGAGGATGATGTCGCCGAGCTCGGTCATCTCCGACTCGGACAGGCCGGACGCCGGCTCGTCCAGCAGCAGCAACTCCGGCTCGCTGACCAGGGCGCGTGCCAGGGCCACACGCTTGCGGATCGGGTAGGGGAGGCTGGCCGGTGAACGGTCGGCGTATCCCTCGATGTCGAGTTGACGCAGCACTTCGAGGCTGCGCTCGCGCAGTGCCTTCTCGTCGCCGGTGCTGCGCGGGATCGCCAGCAGACCCGACCAGAATCCGGCCCGGCCGTGACGGTCGGCTCCGACCATCACGTTTTCAAGCACGCTGATGCCGTCGAACAGGCCGAGACCCTGCAGGGTGCGGGCGATGCCGTGGCGGGCCAGGTGGTGGGGCCGCAGGCCGTTGAGCTGCTCGCCCTTCCAGGTGATCGTGCCGGAGGACGGTTGCACGAAGCCGCAGGCGACGTTGAACAACGTGGTCTTGCCGGCGCCGTTCGGACCGATCACGCCGTGGACCTCGCTCGGACGGACCTCGAGACCGACGCTGTCGAGCGCGACGATGCCGCCGAAGCGAACGGTGATGTCCTGCAGCGTGAGCATGGTCGTGGGCGAGGCGAGGGCTGCGCGGTCTGGTGCACCGTCTGGTGCAGATGCGCTCACTTGGACTCCTGGGGTGGAAGTGCGGGTGACCCAACTTTGGACGCTACGCACAAGAAGGGATATGGGCGCAGCGCACAATATCTGTGGTGCAGGCGGTCATCCTGGGGATCTGCCACTAGCGCTTTTTGTGCGCCGGTGTCATTCTCGGCCCATGGCCGCGCCCACCGAGTCGAGTCTGTCGACCTCCCGGCACGAGATTCCCGCCGCCCAGCGGGAGGCGATCCGGCGTGCGTGGGCGAGCATGCTCGACGACGCCGAGATCATCGCGGACGCGATCACTCTCGAACTGTTCGGGCGCGACGAGGCCTATTACCAGCAGGTGACCAGCGAACTGCGTGAGGAGGTTCGCACCAGCACCCGCCGCCACGTCCGGGCCGGATTGCTCACGATGGCCGGCCTGGCAGCCCCGGACGATCGCGCGATCCACGTCTGGCGCGAAACCGGGCGCCGGCGCGCACAACAGGGCGTGCCACTGGAACAAGTGTTGAACGCCTACAGCTACGGCGCGAGAGCCCTGTGGGAGACCGTGCTGCTCCAGGGTTCCGGCACCGTGCGCGAGGTGAGCGCGGAGACGCTCATCCTGATGGGACAACAGTTGTGGAGCGCGCTCGACGTGCAGAACGCAACCGCCTGCGAGTCCTACCGTCGCGAGGAAGCGCTGCTGCAACGGCGGGACCTGCAACGCCAGCTCACCGTGCTGGACGGGCTGGTCCAGGGACGTGGGTCCGAGCCTGACTTCGCCTCGGAGGCCCGCCAGGTACTGAGCGTCGGTATCGACGAGGACCTGCTCGCGATCAGCTGCATCAACGACGACGAGGCCGATCAGCCCACCCGGTGGGCCGAGGAACGCCTGGAGCAGATCGGGGTCCAGTCGCACTGGCTCCAACTCGGCGCGCAGACCGTGGGGCTGATCGACCTCGCCGGTCGTGACCCGGCGCCGGTCATCGACCATCTCCAAGTTGAGGCGCGGGGGCGGGCCGCCGTCGCGCTGTGCAGCGACGGTCTGAAGGGTTTCGCGGTCGCGCGACAGCTGGCCTCGCGGGCCGCGTCCTCGCTGCCCCGTGGCAGTCGCGAGGTGGTCGACGTCCGGGATCGTCTGCCGGAGATTCTGCTCACCGGTAGCCCGGAGGCAACCGTGCTCCTGGTCCAGGAGACGCTCGGGCGTCTGAACCAGCAGCCCGACTCGACGCGCCAGATGTTGCTGGAAACCCTCGGCGCGTTGCTGCGGCACGGGGGCTCACCGACCCACGCCGCCCAGGAACTGTTCTGTCACCGCAACACCGTCATCTACCGCCTCAAGCAGATCGAGAACCTCACCGGGCGCTCGCTGACGCAGCCGCGGGATCGGTTGATGCTGTCGCTGGCCATCATCGCCTTGCGCGCCGGAGGAGACGGGGAGAGCGCGCCGTCGTCCGTCGGCGCCTGACGCCCGTCCGGTCAATTAGGATGGCCGACGGCCTGTGGGCCGAAGCGAACGTACGAGTGTGTAGAGGGAGACATGAGCGGTCACTCCAAATGGGCGACGACCAAGCACAAGAAGGCTGCGATCGACGCCAAGCGGGGCAAGCTCTTCGCAAAGCTCATCAAGAACATCGAGGTGGCCGCGCGTCAGGGCGGCGGTGACCCCGCCGGTAACCCCACGCTGTACGACGCCATCCAGAAGGCCAAGAAGTCGTCGGTGCCCAACGACAACATCGACCGCGCCGTCAAGCGTGGTTCGGGCGCCGAGGCGGGCGCCGCCGAGTACATGAGCCTGATGTACGAGGGTTACGCACCCGGCGGAGTCGCGCTGCTCATCGAGTGCCTGACCGACAACAAGAACCGCGCCGTGGCTGAGGTGCGCACCGCGCTGCAGAAGAACGGCGGCTCGATGGCCGACTCCGGCTCGGTCGCCTTCCAGTTCCATCGCAAGGGTGTCGTCATCGTCCCGAAGGGCGACAACACCGAGGACGACCTGCTCGAGATCGTGCTCGACGCCGGCGCCGAGGAGATCAACGACCACGGCGAATCGTTCGAGATCGTCTCCGAGGCAAGCGATTTCGTTGCCGTGCGTGAGGCGCTGCAAGCGGCCGGTGTCGACTATGACTCCGCCGAGTCGTCCTGGCTGCCGACCGTCGAGGTGCCGCTCGACAAAGAAGACGCCAAGAAGATGTTCCGCGTCATCGAGGCGCTCGAGGACTCCGACGACGTGCAGAACGTGTTCGCCAACGGTGACGTGTCGGACGAGGTGCTCGCCGAACTCGACGCCGAGGACTGATCCCGTTCCACCTCGAACTCGACCCGGCAGACTCGCTCCGCCGGGTCGAGTCGTTTCTTCCTCGATGATGGGTCGGTGCCCGGACTGCTGACCCTGAACCTCTCCAATCCGTCGCGCGTGAAGGCGCAGGCACTCCTGCACTGGCTGTGGCCGCGCGCAGAAGACGTGTGGGTGCTGACCGAGATCGGCGGCGACGAGGGGTCACGGTTGATCGAGGCCGTCTGCCGCCAGGCTGGGTACTCGGTCACGTCGTCGGACGTGATCACACCGGACTCGGCTGCCGATACGACCACGCGTTCGTCACCGAAGGCTTCGTCGTCCGGCGATGCGACCTCGATCAGACACCGCGGATCGAGGGGCACACCGATCATGCGGCGCTCGTGCTCGATGTCCGATGCACCCGGCTCATCCCAGTCCGGCGCGCCTGCGTGAATCGCCCCGCCGGTACGGGTTAACGTTCCTGGAACCGAACATTTGTGCGAGGAGTGGACTGTGCGTGTACTCGGCGTCGACCCGGGGCTGACCCGGTGCGGCATCGGAGTGGTCGACGGCGGCATCGGGCAACCGGTGCGGCTCGTGGGCGTCGGCGTGATCCGTACGCCCGTCGGCGACGACCCGGCCGAGCGACTGCTCACCCTGCAGACCGAACTCGACCAGTGGTTGTCCGACTACGAACCGGACGTGGTCGCGGTCGAGCGGGTCTTCGCCAAGGCGAACATCAAAGGGATCATGGGCACCGCGCAGGCGTCCGCCGTGCCGATGCTCGCCGCCGCGCGTCGCGGGTTGCCGTTGGTGATGCACACACCCAGTGAGGTGAAGGCGTCCGTCACCGGCAACGGCCGGGCCGACAAGGCCCAGGTCACTTCGATGGTGACCCGTATCCTGCGGCTCGAGGTCGCGCC
The DNA here is from genome assembly GCF_054778255.1 of Yimella radicis. Classification (NCBI taxonomy): domain Bacteria; kingdom Bacillati; phylum Actinomycetota; class Actinomycetes; order Micrococcales; family Dermacoccaceae; genus Yimella; species Yimella radicis. The sequence continues at coordinate 100,409 of NZ_BAAGZR010000009.1, read as the reverse complement.
CAAACCGGCGGACGCCGCGGACGCACTCGCTCTCGCGATCTGCCATGTCTGGCGCGGGGGTGCGCAGGCACGCATTGCGAACGCCGCTGCTGCACAACGAAACTCACGACCGAAAGAGGCTCCGTTGGTCCGGGCGTCAAACAGGTACGCGCGATGATTTCTTCCATCCGCGGCAGCGTGTTGAGTGCCGGTCTCGACAATGTCGTCGTCGAGGTCGGGGGAGTGGGCCTGCTCGTTCACACCACGCCCGCGCATGCAGCGTCAGCGCGCGCCGGCACCGAAGCGACCTTCTTCACCACGCTGGTCGTGCGCGAGGACTCCCTGACGTTGTACGGGTTCGGCGACGACTCCGAACGCAAGCTGTTCGAACTGGTCCAGACCGTCAGCGGCGTCGGTCCCCGGCTCGCACTGGCGATGCTCGCCGTGCACGCACCGGATGCCCTACGCGGGGCGATCGCCGGTGGGGATGTGCCCACGCTGATGAAGGTGCCCGGTATCGGCAAGAAGGGCGCCGAGCGCATCGTGCTGGAACTCAAGGACAAGGTCGGTGCCCTCACCGGCGGCGGGTCTTCCTCGTTGCCGCAGCCGCAGGTGCCTGCCGCCGACGAGACGCAACAACAGGTCGTCGATGCGCTCGTCGGCCTCGGCTGGTCGACCAAACAGGCGCAGGACGCCGTCGCCAAGGTCACCAAGGCCGACGACGCCCCCACGGATGTCTCGCAACTGCTGCGAGTGACCCTTCGTAGCCTGGGCCGATGAGCGAGTACGACGACTCCTCCTACGAGGCCGGCGCCCGCATCGTCGACCCCGGCGTCGCACCCGATGAACGCCACTTCGAGGCGGCACTGCGTCCGAGGCGGTTGGCGGAGTTCCCCGGCCAGCCACGGGTCAGCGAGCAACTCGGACTCGTGCTCGCGGCGGCGAAGCGTCGTGGCACGACGCCCGACCACGTCCTGCTGTCCGGTCCGCCCGGCCTCGGCAAGACCAGCCTGGCGATTATCATCGCCGCCGAACTCGAGCAGCCGATCCGCATCACCAGCGGCCCCGCCATCCAGCACGCCGGTGACCTGGCGGCGATCCTGTCCTCGCTGGCCGAGGGCGAGGTGCTCTTCCTCGACGAGATCCACCGTATGGCCCGTGCGGCCGAGGAGATGTTGTACCTGGCGATGGAAGACTTCCGCGTCGATGTCATCGTCGGCAAGGGCCCTGGCGCAACGGCGATCCCGCTCGAACTGCCGCCGTTCACGGTGGTCGGTGCGACCACCCGGGCCGGTCTGCTGCCGGCCCCGTTGCGAGACCGCTTCGGCTTCACCGGACACCTGGACTTCTACACACCCGAGGATCTCGCGGCCATCCTGCACCGCAGTGCCGGTCTGCTCGGGGTCGACGCCACCCGGCAGGGCATCGCCGAGATCGCCGGACGCTCCCGCGGCACACCCCGTATCGCCAACCGGCTGCTGCGGCGGGTGCGCGACTATGCGCAGATCCATGGCAGCGAGGTCGTCGATCAACCGTCCGCCATGGCTGCGTTGAAGCTGTTCGACGTCGACGAGAAGGGCCTTGACCGGCTCGACCGCGGCGTCCTGGAGACGTTGTGCAAGCGGTTCGGCGGGGGACCGGTCGGGCTCACGACCCTCGCGGTGGCCGTCGGCGAGGAACCCGACACCGTCGAGACGGTCGCCGAGCCGTACCTGGTGCGTGAGGGTTATCTGTTGCGCACACCGCGCGGACGTGCCGCGACGGCGCAGGCGTGGGCGCACCTCGGGCTGACGCCGCCCAAGGATGCCGGAACGTGGGCGACGCAGTTGTCGTTGCCTGAGGGTGAAGGTCGTTTCTCGGACTGAACATTCCGATCCATCCGCCGGGTATTGCTCGAACTCGGGCATGACACGCCTCACACCCGAAGTTGGGGCAGCCGCACACCTGACTTAGACTCACCCGTCGGCGTACGCGTCCGATCGCACCGGCGAAGCACAACCGTCCGGGCCGTCGCCACATCTATCGATCGCAGGGAGCACCACTCACATGCACGCACTCGTCGCCGAGACCGGCACTCAGAACTCGGGCGGCATGGTCTTGTTGCTGCTGCCGCTGGCGCTGCTCGCCGTGATGTTCTGGTTCAGCCGTCGCCGGCAGAAGCAGTTCGCGCAGGCGCAGTCGCAGATCACGGTAGGCGACGAAGTCACCACCACGTCCGGCCTGTACGGCCGTCTGGTCGCCGTGGACGACCAGACCGCAACGCTCGAGGTCGCCGACGGTGTCCAACTTCGTTTCGACCGCCGGGCGGTCGTGCCGCGCAGCATGGTCATTGAGGCGACCCCCGAATCCAACGACAAGAAGGCCTGAGTTCGTGGCAACCCGTGCAACCCGTGCTCGTCGTGCACCGGCTTCCAAACCGAAGCGCACGCTGATCCTGCTCTTCTTGATCATCGCCGCGCTCTTCGGCGGCATCGCGGCGACCACCGTCTGGGCCAAGCCGGCCGGACAATGGACCCCGAAGCTCGGCCTCGATCTCGAAGGTGGCCGCCAGGTCGTCCTCGAGCCGGTGCTCGGACGCGGCCAGCAGGTCAGTTCGGGCCAGGTGAACCAGGCGGTGAACATCATCCGCCAGCGCGTCGACGGCACGGGCGTCGCCGAGGCGGAGGTCAGCACCCTGGGTGACCGCAGCATCGTGGTGGCGATCCCGGGCAACCCGTCCAAGGAGATCCTCGACTCTCTCGCGCAGTCCTCCAAGCTGACGATCCGTCCGGTCATCGCCACGACCCCGCCGGTGGCGGATGCCGCTGCAACGGCGAAGCCGTCGACCAGCAGCGCGCCCTCGACTCCGTCCGGCTCGCCCTCGACCGCTCCGGCCAAGCCGAGCACGAGCGCTCCGGCCAAGCCGAGCACCTCTGCACCGGCAGCATCGACCTCTGCGAACGCTCCGTTCCCCGAGGCGTACGCCAAGGCCGCACCGAGCACTCCGGCGCCGAGCACTCCTGTGACCTCCAAGCCTGCGACCTCCAAGCCTGCGACCACGTCGAAGACCGCCGCGACTACGCCCGCTGCTCCGGCCGACCCGGTTCCCGCGCAGCCGACACTGCCCGGTGCCGAAGACGCCGGCATCCCGGCCACGCCCAGCGACCCGCAGTGGGGCGCCAAGCCGGTCGCCGACATCTGGGTGACCAACGGGCTGGCCAAGAAGGGCACTACTTACCAGCAGTTGATGTCGCAGTTCAGCTGCCGCAACACCGATCCGAAGAAGGGCCCCACCGCGGCGAAGTTCCGTGAGATCTCCGCGCAGGCGCCCGAGGACGAGCCCTCCGTCGCGTGTGCCAAGGAGGGCAACGAGGTTCTGCTGATGGGTCCGGTCGAGGTCGACGGTTCCACCATCACCGACGCTTCCTTCGGCCAGCGCACCAACCAGCAGGGCATCGCCACCGGTGAGGTCGCGGTCAACCTGGAGTTCAACGAAGAGGGCAAGAAGGCCTTCGGCGACATGACCCGTCGTCTGTCCTCCCTGCAGCAGGACCAGAACCGCTCCGCGATCAACGTCGACGGGGTCGTCATCTCCGCTCCCGGTACGAACGGCCCGATCGTCGACGGCCGCGCCGAGATCAGCGGAGGCTTCACCTCCGACAGCGCGAAGACCCTCGCCGATCAACTCAAGTTCGGCGCGCTGCCGTTCAGCTTCAAGGAACTCACCTCCGACCAGATCAGCCCGCAGCTGGGCACCGACCAGTTGCAGAAGGGACTCATCGCCGGCGCGATCGGTCTGCTCCTGGTGGTCCTCTACTCGCTGTTCCAGTACCGCGCGCTCGGCCTGGTGACCGTGGCCTCGCTGATCGTGGCCGGTCTGCTCACCTACGGTGCGGTCACCTTCCTGGGCTACGCGAACAACTTCCGTCTGACCATGGCCGGCATCACCGGCCTCATCGTCGCGATCGGTATCACCGCTGACTCCTTCATCGTCTACTTCGAACGAGTCAGGGACGAAGTCAGATCCGGAAGACCATTGCGTGCCGCCGTCGAGACGGGTTGGGCCCGTGCCCGCCGCACGATCCTGATCTCCGACGCGATGAACTTCATCGCCGCCGCGGTGCTGTACGTGTTGTCCGAATCCAGCGTGAAGGCGTTCGCGTTCACCCTCGGTGTCACAACCCTGATCGACCTGCTGGTCGTCGTGATGTTCACCCACCCGGTGCTGTCGCTGCTGGCCCGCACCAAGTTCTTCGGCGACGGACACAAGTGGTCCGGCTTCGACCCCGAGCGCCTGGGCGCCAAGGGAGCCACCTACGCCGGGCGCGGACGCGTCACGATCGCCGATCGCAAGGCCGCTGCGGCCGAAGGAGGAATGCTCTGATGGCGAGCTTCGCGCAGTTCGGTAACGACCTCTACACCGGACGCCGTCAGTTCGACTTCGTCGGACGCCGCAAGACCTGGTACGTCATCTCCGCGATCCTTCTCGTCGTCGCGGCCGCCGGCCTGCTCGGCCGGGGTCTGAACCTCGGCCTGGAGTTCAAGGGCGGCTCGGAGCTTCGCGTCCAGGGCGTCACCCAGATGGACAACTACGAGGAGCGCGCCAAGGACGCCGTGAGTTCCGCCACCGGTGCCAACGACTCGCTCAACGTCACCAAACTGGGTGACAACCAGGTGCGCATCCAGGCCAAGAAACTCGGCGACAACTCGGCCGCGACGACCGACAAGGTCTCGAACGCGCTGGCCGAGGAGTTCGGTGTCCCGGCCACCTCCATCGACAGTTCGTACATCGGACCGTCCTGGGGTGAGACCGTCACCCGCAAGGCCCTGATCGCGTTGATCGTCTTCCTGGTGCTGGTGTCCGTCGTGCTCGCGATCTACTTCCGCACGTGGGCGATGGCGGTCGCCGCGCTGGTCGCGTTGCTGCACGACCTCGCGTTCACCGTCGGCATTTACGCGCTGTCCGGGTTCGAGGTCTCGCCGGCCACGATGATCGGCTTCCTGACGATCCTCGGTTACTCGATCTACGACACCGTCGTCGTGTTCGACAAGGTGCGTGAGAACGTCGACGAGGCGCACGCCACCGGTAAGCGGTCCTACGCTCAGGCCGCCAACTACGCCGTCAACCAGACGCTCGTCCGTTCGATCAACACCTCGGTCGTCGCGTTGCTGCCGATCCTGGCGTTGCTGGTCGTCGGATTCACCATGCTCGGCCCGGGCACCCTGCTCGACCTCGCGCTGGTGCTGTTCATCGGCATCGCCGTCGGCACGTACTCCTCGATCTTCATCGCCACCCCGCTGCTGGTGTCGCTGCGCAACCGTGAGCCCGCCAACAAGGAACTGGCCCGGCGCGCGGCGCAGTACCAGGAAGCGACCGGAGCCGACCACGCAGGCACCGCCGAGACCTCGTCCGGCGTCGTCGACCCGGAGCGGGAGAAGGAACTCGTCGCCGCCCGCAAGGAACGCACCGCCCGTAAGCGTGAGGTGCACCCGTGGGCCACGAAGGACGACGCGTGAGCAACGCCTCGCAGGTGCTCCTGGAGCGCGTGCGCGACATCCCCGACTTCCCCCGGCCGGGCGTCTTGTTCAAGGACCTCAACCCGCTGTTCGCGGACCCCGACGCGTTCGCTCTCGTGCTCGGCGAGGTGGCGTCCGGCTGGGAGGGCACGATCGACCTGGTCGCCGGCATCGAGGCTCGCGGCTTCGTCGTGGGCGCTCCGCTGGCCCAGCGGATGGGCGTGGGTTTCCTGCCGGTGCGCAAGGCCGGCAAGTTGCCGGGGGAGACGATCGGCCAGACGTACGACCTGGAGTACGGCACCGCCACCATCGAGATCCCGGCCGACGCGTGCGAGGGCAAGCGCGTGCTGTTGGTCGACGACGTGCTGGCCACCGGGGGCACCGCCGCCGCTGCGGTCTCGCTGCTGGAACGGGCGGGCGCGGCGGTCGTCGGAATCGAGTTCCTGCTCGAGGTCGGGTTCCTGGAGGGGCGCCGACTGCTGGAGGGTCACGAGGTCTCGGTCGTCGCGACCGTGTGACGGCACGGCGGTCAGTTCTGCCGCGCTGCGGCACTAAGATCAATTCATGGTCGAGCAGGAGCGTTCGGGGTCGCGGGTCAGGGCCCGTCTGGTGCGGCTGGGCGCCCCGCGCACACCGCAGCACAAGGTGCTCGGCCCGCTGCTGCGCACCGTCCGTGCCTCTCACCCCAAGGCCGATGTCACGCTGCTGGAACGCGCGTATGCCGTGGCCGAACACGCCCACCGCGGGCAGACCCGCAAGTCCGGCGACCCGTACATCACCCACCCGCTCGCGGTCACCACGATCCTGGCCGAACTCGGCATGCAGCCGGCCGTGCTCGCCGCCGCGCTGCTGCACGACACCGTCGAGGACACCGACTACTCGCTGACCCAGTTGCGCGAGGACTTCGGCGAGGAGATCGCCCTCCTGGTCGACGGCGTCACCAAGCTCGACAAGATGAAGTACGGCGACGCGGCGCAGGCCGAGACCGTCCGCAAGATGGTCGTCGCGATGGCCAAGGACATCCGGGTGCTGGTCATCAAACTCGCCGACCGGCTGCACAACGCGCGCACCTGGCGTTACGTGTCGGTGGAGTCGGCGACCCGTAAGGCCAACGAGACGCTCGAGATCTACGCTCCGCTCGCGCATCGACTGGGCATGAACACCATCAAGTGGGAGTTGGAAGACCTCTGCTTCGCGGTGCTGCACCCCAAGCTGTACGACGAGATCGCCCGGTTGGTGGCCGACGCCGCACCCGCGCGCGAGCAGTATCTGCAGGGTTTCCGCGAACAGGTCAGTACCGACCTCAAGGCGGCGCGGATCGACGCGACGGTCACCAGTCGGCCCAAGCACTACTACTCGGTCTACCAGAAGATGATCGTGCGCGGCCGGGAGTTCAAGGACATCTACGACCTGGTCGCGGTGCGCATCCTGGTCGACTCGGTGCGCGACTGTTACGCGGTGCTCGGCACCCTGCACACCAGGTGGAGCCCGGTGCCGGGGCGGTTCAAGGACTACATCGCCACCCCGAAGATGAACATGTACCAGTCGTTGCACACGACGATCATCGGGCCCGACGGCAAGTCGGTGGAGATTCAGATCCGCACCCACGCGATGCACCACCGGGCAGAGTACGGCGTCGCGGCGCACTGGAAATACAAGGACGATGCGAAGTCGGCTGCTGCGCCGGTCCCGGCGGCGTCCGACGGCGGGCAGCTCGATGAAATGGCCTGGTTCCGCCAGTTGCTGGAATGGCAGCGCGAGACCGCCGACCCCGATGAGTTCCTCGACAACCTGCGCTTCGATGTCGGCAGTCAGGAGGTCTACGTCTTCACGCCCAAGGGTGAGGTCGTCGGTCTACCCGTCGGGTCGACCCCCGTCGACTTCGCCTACGCGGTGCACACCGAGGTCGGTCACCACACGATCGGGGCCCGGATCAACGGACGGCTCGCGCCGCTGGAGTCGCCGGTCGAGAACGGCGATGTCATCGAGGTGCTCACCAGCAAGGCCGACGGCGCCGGGCCCAGTCGTGACTGGCTGGGCTTCGTCGCCAGCCCGCGCGCCCGAAGCAAGATCCGCCAGTGGTTCTCCCGCGAACGTCGCGAGGAAGCGATCGACTCCGGCAAGGAACAGCTGACCAAGGCGCTGCGCAAACAGGGTCAGGGCATCGCGCGATTGACCAATGTCGACACCATGGCCAAGGTCGCGACCGGTCTGCACTACCAGGACGTCGACTCGCTGTACGCCGCGATCGGCGACAACCACGTCTCCGCCGAACACGTCTCCAAGCTGCTGCGCGAGGCCGTCGGTCCGGACGAGCCGGAGCCGCAGGAGACTCCCGAGAGCGCTCCGATCATCACCCGCGCCGAGACGCGGCGGCGTGCGGGCGATCCGGGAGTCACGGTCGTGGGCACCGACGACGTCTGGGTGAAGCTGGCCCGGTGCTGCACCCCGATGCCCGGCGACGACATTCTCGGTTTCGTGACCACCGGTCATGGCGTGTCCGTGCACCGCGACGACTGCACGAACGCCGCCCAGTTGAAGTCCCAGCCGGATCGGCTGGTCGAGGTCGCGTGGGCGCCGTCCGCGGCGAGCGTGTTCATGGTGCAGTTGCAGGTCGAGGCGCTCGACCGCAAGGGCCTGCTCTCCGACGTGACCCGGGTGCTGTCCGAACAGCACGTCAACATCCTGTCGGCGAACCTGTCGACCGCGAACAATCGCGTCGCCGTCTCCCGGTTCACCTTCGAGATGGGCGATGCCGGCTACCTCGACCACGTGATCCGGGCAGTGCGCAAGGTGGACGGCGTGTTCGACGTATACCGGCTCACCGGCTCCGGTCAGCGCGTCGGCGCCTCCTGACCCCGACCCGTCTTGAACGGGCGTCCATCACGGTTTGATCTCGTGGGCCGCGTCACCCGTGACGACTCACCCCTGGGTGTAGTGCCATGGTGCCCATGCGTGACGAGGGGGGCGTGCGCGCCGACGAGCAACCGCCGGCTGCGCGTAAGCATGTCGGGGGACTGGACGGACTGCGAGCGATAGCAGTCGTCGCAGTCATTCTCTACCACCTCGAACTGCCCTGGGCCGCAGGCGGATTCCTCGGGGTGGACATCTTCTTCGTGATCAGCGGCTACCTGATCACCTCGCAATTGTGGGCCCGGGCATCTATAACCGGCGGCGGAGTCGATCTGCGTCGGTTCTGGGCGGCGCGTGCACGCCGGCTCATCCCGGCACTGGTCGTCGTCCTGCTCGCCACCACGCTCGCGCAGCTCGCCGCCGGACGCGATCAGCTCACCAGCTACCTAGGTGACCTCGGTGCGGCCGCGACGTACACCTCCAACTGGTGGTACGTGCTGCACGAACGCTCCTATTTCGAGGCGTTCGGTCGACCGCCGGCCCTGCAGCACCTGTGGTCGCTGGCGGTGGAGGAGCAGTTCTACGTCGTCTGGCCGTTGGTGGTCGCGCTCATCGCGTTCGTGTTCCGTCGTCCGCATGCGCGCAGGTTCGCGATGCTCGCGGTGTGCGTCCTGGGCGCGGCCGCGTCGATGCTGGTGATGGGCGTGGGCACGCTGCGTTCCGGCGCGCCGCTCGCAGCGGACGCCTCACGCTTCTACTTCGGCACCGACTCGCACAGCGCCGGTCTACTGGTCGGTGCCGCCCTTGCGGTGTGGCGCGGCGGCGCCGGTTTCGGCGGACCTGCGCTGCGTCCGGCCACCGTTCGGTCGACGCTTGCCGGAGTCGTGGCGCTCGGTGCCCTGCTGTGGTCGCTGTGGGCGGTGCACTCATGGTCGGTTGCGTTGTACCGCTGGGGTTTCGCGGCTCTCGCTCTGCTCACGGCCGTTCTCGTCGCGGCTGCCACTCGTCCCGGTGTGCTGGGCCGAGTGCTCGACCTCGAACCCCTCGCTGCGATCGGACGCCGGTCCTACGGCCTCTACCTGTGGCACTGGCCGGTCTTCGTCTTCACCCGTCCCGAACTCGACGTGCCGCTGACCGGAGGTGCGAACATCGCCCTCAAGCTCGGGCTGACGTTCGTGCTGTCGGAGTTGTCGTACCAACTGGTCGAACAACCCGTCCGTCGCCTGGGGCTGCGTGGTGGCTGGCGATCGCTGCGCTCTCACTCGATCGGACGCATCGCGCGTCCGGCGCTGGTGTGCACGCTCGTCGCGGTCTTCGCATCGACCGGTGCCGTCGCCGCGATGAGCCCGCAGCCGAAGACCGCGGCGAAAGCTGCCGTCACCGCGGCTGTCGAGGAGCCTGCTCCGCCGTCGTTCGCCGTCCCGTCTGCGACGCCGTCAGCAACGAGCGACCGACCGACCGGTTCCGCCCCTTCGGCGCCGTCCCTGACCGCATCGCCGACGTCGTCAACCAGCAGTTCACCGACTCCGTCCTTCGACGGTCGCACATCGGACATGACTATGACCGTGTTCGGTGACTCGTTCGCGATCGGTGCCGCCAACGGGTTGCACCGGCGGTTCAAGACGGCGACCCTGCACGCCAAGGAAGGTGAGCAGGGGTTCGTCGCTGTGTCCGAACTCGACCGGTTGGCGCCGTCCCTGACCACGGACATCGTCCTCATCCATGTCGGCAACAACGGTGTCATCGACGAGGTCGCGCTGGCCGCCGCCATCGCGAAGATCCCGACGCACAGCGTCGTGGTACTCGGGCTTCCTCGCGTGCCTCGGTTCTGGCAGAACGAGGTGCTCAAGCAGTTGCGCTCGGTCGCCGCTCGCTCACCGCGAGTGAAGGTGGCTGACTGGTACTCCCTGGCCAACCCGCACGACGACTGGTTCGTCGACGGAGTTCACCCGAACGGCAACGGAGTTCGCGAGTACGGCAACTTGATCCAGCGCACCGTCCTCGGCGAGTAGAACCGAACCTGCTCAGGCGGGTGCGAGGAACGCGGTCAACGCTTCGGCGTACATCTGCTGGTCGTCCGAACCGACGAGTTCGCGCACCGAGTGCATCGACAGGGTCGGCGCACCGAAGTCGACGGTGGTCGCACCGGTGAGCGCCGAGGTCATCGGTCCGACGGTCGAGCCGCACGGCAGATCCGAACGCATGACGAAGGACTGCATCGGCACGCCGGCCTGCTCACAGGCGAGCGCGAACGACCCGGCACCGACGCTGTCGGTGGCGTAACGGCCGTTGGTGTTGACCTTCAACACCGGACCGCCGTTCAGCGCGATGCGGTGGTCGGGTTCGTGCCGATCGGCGTAGTTGGGGTGCGTGGCGTGCGCCATGTCGCCGGACGCGATCACCGTGCCGGCAAGGGCACGGTGGTAGTCATCCCGTCCGCCACCGAGCCCGGAGCCGATCCGTTCGAGCACGGTCGGCAGCAGCACCGAGAAGGCGCCACGCTCGGTCATCGACCCGATCTCCTCGTGGTCGAAGAGCACAAGCACCTGGACGGTCGAGTCGGCCGGGCCGTCCTCGACCGCGCGGATCAGCGCCCGGGTGCCGGCGTAGGACGTCGCGAGGTTGTCCATCCGCGCGCCGGCCACGAACTCACCGTTCAGCCCCGTGCGGCCGGCCGGTTGGATGTCGTGCGTCATCACATCCCATGCCAGGACGTCGGCCTCGGCGACCCCGAGCCGGGCAGCGAGGAATTCGCGGAACGAGGGTGCGTCACCCAGCGCCCAGTGCGGTGCGATCTGGAACTGCTTGTTGAAGACCTCACCCTCCGCGGCGCTGCGGTCGAGGTGGATCGCAAGTCGCGAGATTCGCAGCAGCGGTTCGTCGACCCGTAGCAGTTTCGCTGCGACAGAGCCGTTCTCGCGAACAGTGACCCGCCCCGAGAGGCCGAGGTCGCGGTCCAGCCAGCTGTTCAGGATGATGCCGCCGTACGGCTCGACCCCCAACTGTGCGTAGCCGATGCTGCGATGGTCGGGCTGCGGCTTGATCCGGAAGTTGGGGGAGTCGGTGTGCGCCCCGACGATGCGGAACGGTGTCGTGGCGCCGTCGGCGTGCTCGGTGCTCCACGCGGCCAGCGTGCCGCCGCGGACGAGGTAGTAGCGCCCGGGTTCGCTCGGCCAGGCGTCCGTCTCCAGCAGCCGGACGAAACCCGCGTCCTCCAGCATGCGAGCTGACGTCTCGCACGCATGGAACGGCGACGGGCTCGTGCCCAGGTACTCGATCAGTCCGTCCGCGGCATCCAGCATCAGCTGCCGAACTCCTTCAGTCCGCCCATCGCCTGGTCGAGCCAGGTTTGCTTGGTCTTGAGCTCCTCGCGCAGCTTCGCGGCCTTCTTGTCATCACCCTTGGCCTCGGCCGCGGTGATCTCGTCCTGCAGGTCACTGACCGCCCGCTGCAGCTGCTGCGCGAACGATCCGGCGCGCGCAGCGAGTTCGGGGTCGGTCTTCTTCCACTGCTTGTTCTCAGCCTCGCGGATGGTCTGCTCGACCTTGCGCATGCCGCGCTCCATCCGCTCGATGTCCTTACGCGGCACCTTGCCGGCGGCGTCCCACTTGTCCTGGATCGCGTGCAGATCCTTCTTGGCCTTCTCCAGGTCCTTGATCGGCACAAGCGCCTGCGCCTGGGTGAGGAGTTCCTCCTTCACCTTCAGGTTGGCCTCGAACTCGACGTTCTCAGCGGCGGCCACCTCGTCCTTGGCGTTGAAGAACGCGTCCTGAGCTGCCTTGAACTTCGCCCACAGTGCGTCGTCGTCGGCTCGGGAGGCGCGACCGGCGCGCTTCCATTCGCTCATCAACCGCTTGAACGCACCTGCGGTCGGACCCCACTCGGTGCTCTCGGACAGCTTCTCGGCTTCCTCGACCAACTTCTGCTTGGTGGCCTTGGCGGAAGAGTGCTCCTCGTCGAGCTTGGCGAAATGGGTGCGTCGGGTCTTGTCGAAGCCGTTCCGGGCGGCGCTGAATCGCGTCCACAGGGAGTGCTCGGTCTCCTTGTCGAGCCGAACCTGGCTGCGCTGCAACGTCTTCCACTCGTCCAACAGTTCGCGCATTCGAGCGGTGGACTGCTTCCACTGCACCTTCTCGACCGGCTGGGACGCGATCTTCTCGGCCTCGGCGACAAGCTCCTCGCGCTTGGCGGCCGACTCCTTCTTGGCCTCGGCGCGAGCCTTCGACTCGACCTCGGCCTTGGCTGCGAGGGCGGTCGCGATCTGCTCGACGGTGTTGTCGAGTGCGGGCAGGTCACCGACGACGTTCGCCTGCAAGACCTGCTCGCGCAGGGACTTCAGCGCCGCCTGGCCGTCCTGGGTGGACAGGTCGGTCTGCACCACGCGCTTCAGCAGCAGGTTCGCGGATGCCGCCAACTCGTCGTACTTGCGGGCGAAGTAGGCGAGCGCCTCCTCGTGGGTGGCGTCGGGGTAGGACCCGACCTCCTTCTCACCGTCCGGGGTGCGGACGAACACGGTGCCGTCGTCGGCGACCCGGCCGAACGTCACGGAGTTGCTGGACGCGGCCACCGGGGTGGCAGCGGGCGCTGCGGCCGGGGCGTGCGGCTTGATCGCAGCGGGCGTGGGGACGCCGGGGCGGGGCGTCGGCTTCGGTGCGTCGGTCGACATCGTCAGGCCTTCTTCTCAGTGACGGTGATCTTCTTGATCGTGACAGGGGTCTTGGGTGCGGTGCCGTCGGCACCGACACCGCCGGCAGCCACCTTGTCGACGACGTCCATGCCGCTGACCACCTTGCCGAAGATGGTGTAGCCGCCGGCGCTGTCGGACGGGATCGGCACGTCCTTCAGGGTGACGAAGAACTGACCGCCGTTGCTGTCGCCCTTGTTTGCCTGGCGCGCCATCGCAAGGGTGCCGCGCGGGTACTGGTCGTCGGCGGGTGCGTTCTCCAGGCCGTAGGTGTAGCCCGGCCCGCCCTGACCCGTGCCGGTGGGGTCACCGCACTGCAGCACGAAGTCGGGCACGAGACGGTGGCACGAAGTGTCGGCGTAGTAGGCGCCCGAGAGCTGGATGAACGACGCGACCGTCTGCGGTGCCTTGTCGCCGTACAGCTCGAACTTCACCGTGCCCTGGTCGGTCTCCATGCTGGCGTCGAAGGTCTTGCCCTGCGCGCACTCCTTGGCCGGCAGCTTTAGGCCCTCTTTGCTCGTCGCCGGCGTGCAGGCCGCGCCACCCGCGCCACCCGCGCCGGCCGAGGTCGCCGACGATCCGGCGGACGTGGTGTTCTGCGGGCTGTCGTCACCATCGGCGCAACCGGCGAGCGAACCGCCGATCACGGTGGCTGCCACGAGGGCTGAGATCAGACGGTGCGGACGGCGCGTGCTTGCTCGCTCGGTGGGTCGCGATGTGGGTCGCACGGGTGAGGACTCCCAGTCGGTGCAGCCTGGCGGCTTGTACTGCCCCGAAGGGCACGGTCGCCGGTCAGTCTAGGGACATCCGTCCGGCGCGGGCCCGGGCGGCAGGTCACGACCTGGATACGCCGTCGATAGGCTTGGCCGGTGCTGACCGTCTATTTCCCGGCCCAGGCCTTCGCAACCAACTGTTATGTGCTGGCCACCGGCCGCGGACAGGAGTGCGTCGTCGTCGACCCGGGCATCGGGGTGATGCCGCAGCTGACCGAGGTCCTGACCGATCTCGACCTGAAGCCGACCGCCGTGCTGTTGACCCACGGACACGTCGATCACGTGTACTCCGTGACGCCCGTCTGCGGCGGCGAACTCGGTGCCTACATCCACCATCACGACCGTTACCGGCTCGCCGACCCGCTGTCGAGCCTCGATCCGGGCCTGCTGCACATGTTCGAGCAGCAGTTCGGGCAACAGGCCAGTTGGAAGGAACCCGAGCACATCGTCGAGATCGCCGACGCACAGAAGCTGACGCTCGCCGGCCTCGACTTCACCGTCAGCCACGCCCCCGGCCATACCGAGGGTTCGGTGATGTTCGGCATCGACACGATTCCCGACGGTCTTCCCGGCGAGGTCGAGGTGACCTCGACCGTGCTGTCCGGCGACGTGCTGTTCGCGGGCTCCATCGGCCGCACCGACCTACCGGGCGGTTCGCACGAGTCGATGCAGCGGTCGCTGAAGGACGTCGTCCTGCCGCTGCCCGACACCGCACTGGTGCTGCCCGGCCACGGCCCCGGCACCACCATGGCTCACGAGCGCATGAGCAACCCCTTCCTCCAGAACCTCTGACACACAAGGATTCACAACACATGGCTTCCAAGGTCACTCCGATCAGTGGCTTCCAGGAATGGCTGCCCACCGAGCGCATCGCCGAGCAGTACTTCCTCGACACCATCCGTGAGGTGTTCGAGCTGCACGGCTTCGCCTCGGTGAACACCCGCTCCGTCGAGTCGGTCGAGCGGCTGTCCAGCCAGGGCGAGGACGCCGACAAGGAGATCTACGCCGTCCGCCGGTTGGCAGCCCCCGCCGACGAGCAGGCTGAGCCGACGCTGGGCCTGCACTTCGACATGACGGTGCCGTTCGCGCGCTACGTGCTGGAGAACGCCGGCAAGTTGACGTTCCCCTTCCGTCGCTACCAGATCCAGCAGGCCTGGCGCGGTGAACGACCGCAGCGCGGCCGGTACCGCGAGTTCATCCAGGCCGACATCGACATCGTCGATGCGGGGGAGTTGCCCGCGCACTACGAGGCCGAACTGCTGTTGGTCATCGCGGACGTGTTCGCGCGGCTACCGGTCGGTGACTACACGATTCACGTCAACAACCGCAAGATCTGCGAGGGCTTCTACCTCGGTCTCGGTATCGACGACGTGATCGGCACGCTGCGCATCGTCGACAAGCTCGACAAGATCGGGCCGCAGAAGGTCGCGGAGCTCCTGGTCGCGAACGGCTTGACCGACGAGCAGGCCAAGCAGTGCCTCGCGCTGGCGGAGATCAACTCACCGGACGGTTCGTTCGTCGAGCGTGTCCGTGCCCTTGGGGTCGAGCACCCGACGCTGGACGAGGGACTGGCGCACCTCGAGTCCGTCATCGCCACCGCGGCCGAGCACGCTCCCGGCGTCGCGATCGCCGACCTGCGCATCGCGCGCGGCCTCGACTACTACACCGGCACCGTCTACGAGACGATGCTCGAACGCGACCCCGGTTACGGGTCGATCTGCTCCGGAGGTCGGTACGACTCGCTCGCCACCGACGGCAAGCGCACCTACCCCGGGGTCGGCATCTCGATCGGCGTCTCGCGCTTGCTGGGTCTGCTCATCGGCGAGGAGGGCCTGACGGCCTCCCGGGAGACCCCGGTCGCTGTGCTCGTCGCCGTCAACAACGAGGACTCGCGGGCCGAATCGACCCGGATCGCAACGGCTTTGCGCGGGCGCGGCATCGCGACGCTGGTGGCGCCCAAGGCCGCGAAGTTCGGCAAGCAGATCCAGTTCGCCGACCGTCGCGGGATCCCGTTCGTATGGTTCCCGGGGGCCGGCGAGGACGGCAGCGACCAGGTGAAGGACATCCGATCCGGCGATCAGTCGGCAGCCGACCGCTCCTCGTGGACGCCGCCGCAGGTCGACCTGCGTCCCTCGCTGATGAGTCCTACGACGGACTGACGTCGTCGTCCCGCCGGACCGGCTGAGTGGCCGGACCGGTGGGCCCGCGATCCGGCTCCGACGCGGTCACCGGTCGGGCCGTCGCAGCACGGGACACGATCGGTTCGGCCTTGGCTGCGTTCAGACCCAGCTTGCGCAGGTGAAGCTCACCGAGGGCCCGATTGGTCTCCTCGTCACCGGTGCGCCAGCTCGTCGCCGGTCCGGACGACACCGCAAAAAGCTCTGCAGCCGAACGGTGTTGCAATGCTCGGAGCGCGAGCACGTCCATGCCTGCCGTCGTCCTGCGCAGCTTGGCGGCCTGGGACGCCTTGCGCAGCCAGGGGATGCGGATCATGCCCCAGAGGAGCAGGGCGAACAGGTACGGAGCTGCTGCGGTGAGGTAGCCGAGCAGATCCCCGAGGTCGTCGATGCCGACGGACATGTCACGCCCGGCCGCCGAGATCTGGTTGGCTGCCGCGGCCGACTTGTCGAACGGCGACTGCAGGGTGTCGCCGACCAACGGCACCTTGCGCAGGCGCTGGCCCGCCTCGGTGAGGTTGCCCGAAAGCGAGGCGGCGCTCGTCTCCAGCTTGTTCGCGCCGACGGTCGACGCGTCCGCCGTGTTGTTCACGCGATTCGCGACGTTCCACCAGAAGGCCAGCCACGTGACGATCGCCGCGTCGAACAGGATCTGCGGCAGCAGTCGGATCGGTCGTTCGGCGTAGAGCTTCATCGGTGTCCCCTCGCGATGCGCATGGGATGGAACCTACCCGGCGGCCACGCCGCGCGGACGCGCTCGTCCCGATCGGCCGGTGCAGAAGGCAGAATGCACGTCCATGGCCGCCACCGCGCTCGAACGCAGCATCCGCGGGTGGCTCGATCACCTGCGGGTGGAGCGCGGTGTCTCGGTACACACCCTGAAGGCGTACGGTCGCGACCTCGAGCGCTACCGCGGCTATCTCGCCGGCCTTGGTGTCACGGACGCCGTGAAGGTGGGGGAGAACGAGGTCAGCGGGTTCCTGGCTCACTTGCGTGAGGGCGACGACGAGCATCCGCCACTCGCGGCGTCGTCTGCGGCCAGGTCGCTGGTGGCCGTGCGCGGCTTCCACAAGTTCCTCGCGTTGGAGGGGGAGACCACCAAGGACGCGGCCGAAGGTGTGTCACCGCCGACTCCGGGACGACGGTTGCCGAAGGCGATCAGCCAGGACGAGGTGGCGCGACTGCTCGACGCGGCGAGCGTCGGTGACACGCCGAACTCGTTGCGGGACAGGGCAATGTTGGAACTGATGTACGGCATCGGTGCGCGCGTCAGCGAGATCACCGGGTTGGACGTCGACGACGTCGACCTCGAGACCGACACCGTCCGCGTCCTCGGAAAGGGCGACAAGGAGCGGGTGCTACCGCTCGGTTCGTTCGCCAAGGACGCAGTGCAGTCGTACGTCGTCCGTGCCCGTCCGGTGTTCGCATCGAAGGGCAAGGGGACGCCCGCGTTGTTCCTGAACCAGCGCGGCGGACGCCTGTCGCGCCAGTCGGTGTGGAACACCATTCAGGCCTGTGGGGAGCGTGTCGGACTGACCGCTCACCTGTCGCCGCACACGCTGCGCCACTCGTTCGCGACGCACCTGCTGGACGGCGGTGCCGACGTCCGCGTCGTGCAGGAACTGCTCGGTCATGCCTCCGTCACCACCACGCAGATCTACACGCTGGTCACCGTCCAGCAACTGCGTGAGGTGTTCGCCGGATCTCATCCGCGGGCGCGCTGACCTCACCCTCCGGTGACGACCCGCTCGCCTCAACCACGGCGATCTGGATCGCCCTTCATCTCGTCGTCGGGCTGTTCTTGCTGAGGCGCTCCGAGGTCAAGTAGCGAGTACCGCATGCAGCGAGATCCACCTGGCCTGCAAGCACCCCGAAAATCGGCGTGAGTTCGTGCCCTTCGCCGGGCATGGCGAAGGGCACGAACTCACGCCGATTTCAGTGGTCACTAGGGAACGGAGTGGGTTTGCGTCGAGGGTTCGGGGTGGTTTCGGCACCGACGGATTCGTTCCTCATCCGTCGGGCTCGACCAGCGGGCGTGGATGGGTTCTCGATCCCTTCGACACGACGCTCGTCACTCTCGTCCACTCAGGACAAACGCCTATGGCGCTCTGCTGACGCTCCGCACCTCCTCGTCCAGCGTCGTGGAAGGGTTTGAATCAGCTTCGAGCACTGTCTTCGTCGGGGACTGGGCGCGGGTTGGGGTGGTGGCATAGGCTGGCCGCTGATCGGCGAGAGCCAGAGCACGTTCTAGGAGTGAAGTTGAGCCAGCAGGAGACCCTCGGTCCCACCGGCCGCCCGCTACCGACCTTCCCGTACCCCAAGCGGCTGGAGAGTCACGGACCCGCGCGCATCATCGCGCTGTGCAACCAGAAGGGCGGGGTCGGCAAGACCACCACCACGATCAACCTCGGCGCAGCCCTGGCCGAGTACGGCCGGCGCGTCCTCGTCGTCGACTTCGATCCGCAGGGCGCGCTGTCCGCCGGTCTCGGCGTCCGCAGCAACGAACTCGACCTCACCGTCTACAACCTGCTGGTCGAACGCGGTCACGACATCCACAAAGTCATCCAGGGCACCGGGGTCATGAATCTCGATGTGCTGCCGGCCAACATCGACCTGTCGGCTGCCGAGGTCCAGCTGGTCGGCGAGGTCGCTCGCGAGATGATCCTGGCGCGCGTGCTACGTCCGGTCGCCGACGAGTACGACGTCATCCTGATCGACTGCCAGCCCAGCCTGGGTCTGCTCACGGTCAACGCGCTCACCGCGTCACACGGCGTGATCATCCCGCTCGAGTGCGAATTCTTCGCGATGCGCGGTGTCGCCCTGCTGGTCGAGACCATCGACAAGGTCACCGACCGCCTCAACCCGCGCCTGGAGATCGACGGCATCGTCGCCACCATGTACGACGGACGCACGCTGCACAGCCGCGACGTCGTCCGATCGGTGGTCGACCACTTCGGCGACAAGGTGTTCCACACCACGATAAACCGCACGGTGAAGTTCCCCGACGCCACCCTCGCGGCCGAACCGATCACCAAGTACGCCTCCAACCACGGCGCAGCCGAGGCCTACCGACAGTTGGCTCGTGAACTCATCGCCCGCGGCAACGCAGCCTGAGCAGGGCGGCGAGCCCACTCACGTCATCGAGGACGCGATCGAGTCCGGCGACGCTGCACTGCTCGCCGAATCCGCTGACGTATCCACATCGGACGAGGTCGTACCCGGTGGCGTGATCACCAAGCGCAGTGCGTCCACCCCGTTCCAGGTGCACCTCGACGTCTTCTCCGGGCCCTTCGACCTGCTGCTCGGCCTCATCGCCAAGCACAAGCTCGATGTCACCGAGATCGCGTTGCACAAGGTCACCGACGAATTCATCGCGCACATCCGGCAGGCACAGAAGACGAAGGCCGACTGGGACCTCGGTCAGGCGTCGGAGTTCCTGCTCATCGCGGCAACTCTGTTGGACCTCAAGGCTGCTCGGTTGTTGCCGAACTCCGGCCCGGAGGACGAGGACGACCTCGCCCTCATCGAGGCGCGCGACCTGCTGTTCGCGCGACTGTTGCAGTACCGCGCGTTCAAGCAGGTTGCCGCAGCCTTCGATCAGCGCATGGCGACCGCCGGACGCATCACGGCCCGCCAGGCAGGTCTGGAGGAGCAGTTCGCCGGTCTGCTGCCCGAACTCGTCATGAATGTGAGGCCCGAGCAACTGGCGATGATCGCGGCGTCCGCGATGATCCCGAAGATGCCGCCGTCGGTCGGTCTGGAGCATCTGCACCAGGCTGCGGTCAGCGTGCGTGAGCAAGCCGAGATCGTCGCGAACAAGCTTCGGGCGCAACCGGTTTCGTCGTTCCGCGACTTGGTTGCCGACGCCGACAACACGCTCGTGATCGTCGCGCGGTTCCTTGCTGTGCTGGAACTGTTCAAGGAGGCGGTGATCGTCTTCGAGCAGGAGGAGGCGCTGGGCGATCTCACCGTGCGCTGGACCGCGGACACAGATACTCACGTGGAGGTCAGCGCCGAGTTCGACGAGGACGACCCGGTGCCGACGGCTGAGCCCGACCCCGACACCACAGCACCAGATGACGAAGGAGCCGGCGATGACTGAGCCGCAACAGGAACCGCTCGACGTGCCGGTGCCCGCGATCGAGGTGCCGGTCGAGCCCGAAGGCTTCGACGTCGAGGACTTCCCAGGTGGTGCACGCAGCACTATCGAGGCCATCCTGATGGTCGTCGACCAGCCGCTGACGCCTCTCGAGTTGGCCGACGCCCTCGAACTCGAGGAGCACGACGTCCGGGAACACCTCCTCGCGCTCGAGGACGAATACGCCTTGCAGCAGCGTGGATTCACCATCCGCGAGATCAACGGTGGGTGGCGCGTCTACAGTCGGGCGGACTACGCACCGGCTGTGGAGAAGTTCCTCCTGGGCGGTCAGCAGGCCAAGCTGACCCAGGCGTCGCTGGAGACCCTCGCCGTCATCGCGTACCGCCAGCCCATCTCCCGCGCCCGGGTCGGCGCGGTGCGCGGCGTGAACGTCGACGGCGTCATCCGCACCCTCACCACCCGTGGCCTGATCGCCGAGATGGGCACCGACGTCGACGGCGGCGCGATGCTCTACGGCACCACCCCATACTTCCTGCAGCGCATGGGCCTGTCGTCACTCGACGAACTGCCCGCGCTGGCCCCCTACCTACCCGAGACCGACGTGATCGACGAACTGATTGAGCAGGGACACGCATGAGCACTCCGAATGGCCGCCGTCCGGCGAAGAAGACCAACCACCGCAAGGGTTCGTCGGGTACCACCGCGAACCGCGGTGGAGCGCCGCTCCCGCCGAAGCGGCAGGCCCCGGCCGAGCCGATCGACGTCCACGACCCCAACGGCGTGCGCCTGCAGAAGCTGCTCGCTGCCGCCGGCGTGGGCAGCCGCCGCGTCTGCGAACAGCTGATCGCCGACGGACACGTGTCGGTCGACGACCAGATCGTCACCGAACTCGGGGTGCGCATCGACCCGTTGAAGCAGATCGTGCACGTCGACGGTGAGCGCGTAGTGCTCGACGAGAGCCGCGTCTACTTCGCCTTCAACAAGCCGCTCGGTGTCGTGTCGACGATGGACGACGATCTCGGCCGCGAGTCGGTCGGCGACTTCGTCGGCCCCCGCAAGGAGCGCCTGTTCCACGTCGGACGCCTGGACGCCGACACCGAGGGGCTGCTGCTGCTCACCAACGACGGCGAACTCGCCAACCGTTTGCAGCACCCGCGGTACGGCGTGCAGAAGACGTACGTCGCCGTCGTCCCGGGTCCGTTGCCCCGTGGCCTGGGTAAGGAACTGCGTGCGGGCATCGAACTCGAGGACGGACCGGTGAAGGTCGACTCCTTCAAAGTCGTCGACTCACGACCCGGCTGGGTGATGCTCGAGATCATCCTGCACGAGGGCCGCAACCGCATCGTGCGACGCATCATGGAGGCGGTCGGCCACCCCGTCGAGTCCCTCGTACGCACCGACGTCGGCCCGGTTCAGCTGGGTGACCTGCGACCGGGCAAGATGCGTCCGCTGTCCTCGGCCGAGGTGAAGGGTCTCTACAAGGCGGCAGGACTGTAGACGGATGCACGTCAGAGTCGTCGGCTGTGGGCTTGACCCCAGAAATTCCTCCGCTCCTTCGTCGCTCCGATACTTTGCGGGGGCCCCGAACATGGCTGGAGCATCTGCGTGCACATAAGGATTGTCGGCTGTGGCCTGATCGGAACGTCGATCGGTCTTGCGTTGTCCCGCAGCGGGTTCCGTGTCTCGTTGAGTGACCCGTCCCCGACGTCGCAGGCCATCGCCCGCGACATGGGAGCGGGCGAGATCGACGTCACCGACCCACCCGAGGTCGTTGTGGTGGCCGCACCACCGGACGTCGTTGTGTCCGTCGTCCGTGCCGAACTTGACCGCTGGCCGGGCGCCGTCGTCACCGACGTCGCCTCGATGAAGCAGCAGGTGCTCGACGAACTGCGCTCCGCCGGCGCCGATCTGTCGCGCTACGTCGGGTCACACCCGATGGCCGGACGCGAACGCTCCGGTGCCGTCGCCGCGCGCGCCGATCTGTTCGAAGGGCGCACCTGGGTGATCTGCCCGACCCAGGATGATGACCCGGGAGCCGTTGCCGCGGTCCGCGCCGTGGCCGAGGCCACCGGCGCCGCCACCACGACGATGGACGCCGCCGAACACGATCACGCCGTCGCGGCGGTCTCGCACGTGCCGCAACTCGCCGCCAGTCTGGTCGCCGTACGGCTGCGTGAACTGTCGGACGAAGCAATCGGTCTGTCCGGACAGGGAATTCGTGATGTGACGCGCATCGCCGAGAGCGATCCGATGCTTTGGACGCAGATCCTCGCCGGCAATGCGGCAGCCGTCGCCCCGGTGCTCGATGCTCTGCTGGACGACCTCGGTCGCGTTCGGCAGGCGGTCACCGATCTGGCGGCCGGCAACGAGGACGGAGCCCGGCAGGTGCTGGCCCGGGTGATCGCCGACGGCCAACTCGGCCACGCGCGCATCCCCGGCAAGCACGGCAGCGCACCGACGACCTACGCCACGCTCGTCGTGGTGGTGCCCGACCGGCCGGGCGAGCTCGGCCGACTGTTCAACGACATCGGTGCGGCCGGGGTCAACATGGAGGACCTGCGCCTGGAACACGGGCAGGGTGCACCGGTCGGCCTGGCCGAAGTGTCGGTGCTCCCGTCCGTGGCCGAACGACTGCGCGATGAACTCACCGCGAAGGGATGGAGCGTGCATGAGTGAGGGTGGCGACAATGGTGACGAACGAAAAGGGAGTGGCATGAAGCAGATCCAGGTCGCGATCGACGGCCCCTCGGGCACCGGCAAGTCGTCCGTCTCCAAGCTCGTCGCCAAGGAGCACGGCTGGGGCTACCTCGACACCGGCGCGATGTACCGGGCCCTCACCTGGTGGTGTCTCGACCAGGACGTCGACCTGGACGACGGACCTGCGGTCACGGACGCGTCGAAGTCGTTCGACCTGCAGATGGGCACCGATCCCTCGAACCCCACGGTGGCAGTGGGGGATCGACGCATCGATGCAGAGATCCGCGAGCCCGAACTCACCCGTCAGGTCGCGAAGGTCGCCACCAATCTCCAGGTTCGCGCGAACATGCGGGAGCGACAGCGGGCGCTCATGCAGCAGCTCGCGGAACAGACCGGGGGAGTCGTCGCCGAAGGCCGCGACATCACGACGGTCGTCGCACCGGACGCCGACGTCCGGATCCTGATGACGGCCAGCGAGGAGGCACGGCTCGCGCGCCGTTCCAAGGAACTCAGCTCGACCGTCGAGGCGACCCGCTCCCAGATCGTCGACCGCGACAAGGCCGACTCCACCGTTTCCCAGTTCATGACCGCCGCGGACGGCGTCACGCTCGTCGACACCTCCGAATTGACCTTCGAGGAATCGCTGGCGGCGGTGTTGCAGATCGTCGAGGAGGCCCGACGTGACTGAGATCGACTTCGACCGCGGCTGGTCCGACCGTGGACGCGGCATCGGCAACCGACTGGTGAGGTTCGGGTGGCGCGCGAAAGCCCTTCACCCCGAACGGGTTCCGCGCACCGGACCGGTGTTGATCATCTCCAACCACACCGGATTCCTCGACGGCCCGCTCGTCTTCTGCCTCGCGCCACGCACAGTTCACTTCCTGGTGAAGAAGAGCTATTTCAAGTCCGTCTGGGGTCGGTTGCTGCGTGGCATGGGACAGATTCCCATCGAACAGCGCACCGGTGACCGGCAGGCGCTGGCTGTCGCGAAGTCCCTGCTGTCCGACGGTCACGCGCTCGGCATCTTCCCCGAAGGGACGCGGGGTGCCGGCACGGTCGAGTCGGCCCATCAGGGCGCGGCGTGGCTGGCGCTGCAGACCGGCGCGACGATCGTCCCCGCGGCGACGCTGGGGACGCGCGGCACCGGGCGCGGTCGGGAGTCCTGGCCGAAGCCGGGATCAACCTTGCGTGTCGTGTTCGGTGAACCGTTCGACCTGCCGGCGTACGAAGGCGTCCCAGGTCGGCAGAAACTGCAGTTGGCGACGGAGGAGATCCGTTCCCGGCTGGCCGAACACGTGCACGCTGCGGTCGACGAGACCGGCCTCAAGCTGCCGGTCGACGCCCCGCCGGTGCTCTGAGTTTCTCGTTCAACCCGGGTGTCGGGGATGATGGATCAATGACTGAGCAGAATCCCCCCACCGTCACCGACGAGGAGAACGTCGAGCGCGCGTTGCGTGCCGGACTGGAGGACTTCGACCTCAGTGAAGAGGACCGCGCCCTGCTCGAACGACAGGGCGCCGACCTCGATGAGGAGTCGGAGGAATCGACCCGCCCGGTCGTCGCGATCATCGGCCGCCCGAACGTCGGCAAGTCCACCCTCGTCAACCGCATCATCGGACGCCGTGAGGCCGTCGTCGAGGACGTCCCCGGTGTCACCCGCGACCGCGTCGCCTACGACGGCGAATGGAGCGGACGCCGGTTCACGCTCGTCGACACCGGCGGCTGGGAGATCGACGCCCAGGGCATTCACCTGCGCGTTGCCGAGCAGGCCGAGGTCGCGATCGATCTCGCCGACGCCGTCCTTTTCGTGGTCGACGCGACCGTGGGTGCGACCGACGCCGACGAGGCCGTCGTGAAACTGCTCCGCAAATCGGGTAAGCCCGTCATTTTGATCGCCAACAAGGTCGACGACCAGCGCTCCGAGGCCGACGCCGCGATGCTCTGGTCGCTGGGCCTCGGCCAGCCCTGGCCCGTCTCTGCGCTGCACGGACGCGGCACAGGCGACGCGCTCGACGCGCTGCTGGATGTGCTCCCCGACAAGTCGACCGTCTCGGGTGCTTATCAGCGCGGCGGCCCGCGCCGCGTCGCACTGGTCGGACGCCCCAACGTCGGCAAGTCCTCGCTGCTGAACAAGCTGGCCCGTGAAGACCGTGTCGTCGTCGACAACGTGGCCGGCACCACCCGTGACCCGGTGGATGAGTACATCGAACTCGCCGGCAAGACATGGCGATTCGTCGACACGGCCGGCATTCGGCGCCGCGTGCACCAGACCCGTGGTGCCGACTTCTACGCCTCGCTGCGTACCCAGACCGCGATCGAGAAGGCCGAGGTCGCCGTCGTGCTGATCGACGCCGAGGAGTCGATCGCCGAGCAGGACATCCGCGTGGTGCAGCAGGTCATCGACGCCGGTCGTTCGCTGGTGGTCGCCTTCAACAAGTGGGACTTGCTGGACGAGGAGCGCCGTTACTACCTCGAGCGCGAGATCGAGCGCGAACTCGTCCAGATGACCTGGGCGCCGCGGGTGAACATCTCCGCGGTCACCGGTCGCAACGTCGAGAAGCTGGTTCCGGCGATCGAGACCGCCCTCGAGTCCTGGGACACCCGCATCCCGACGGGCCGCCTGAACGCGTTCATCGGCGAGATCGTCGCCGGTCACCCGCACCCGGTGCGCGGCGGTAAACAGCCCCGCATCCTGTTCGCGACGCAGGCGTCCACGCGTCCGCCGCGGTTCGTGATCTTCGCGTCCGGCTTCATCGAGGCGGGTTATCGACGCTTCCTCGAGCGCCGCATCCGTGAGGAGTTCGGCTTCGAGGGCACTCCGATCGAGATGTCAGTGCGGGTGCGCGAGAAGCGCAAGCAGCGCTAGTCCAGGTCGGCATGCCGGATGATCGAACGCGCCCTGGGTGATGACCTGCTGCGCACGCCGCGGCTACAGCGACTCACCGGCTGACCGCGTTCTTTCTGCCGCCGACCAAGAGAGGCCGATATCCGTGAGTTTGCTGAGTGGTGCGCGTCGAGTTCTGCTGGTCCACGCCCATCCTGACGACGAGACGCTCGCGACCGGTGCGCTGATCGCCGAGCTCGTCGAACGCGGTGTGGAGGTGCGGGTCGTGACCGCGACGCGCGGTGAACGTGGCGAACTGACGCCTGCCGTCTCGGGGGTCGAGCCCGGGTCGGACCAACTGGTCGCGCTGCGCGAGGGCGAGCTCGCCTCCGCTCTTCGGACGCTGCAGGTCGCCGGTCATGCGTTCCTCGGCAGCCCGCCTGCACGAGCTGCGGGGCAGACGCAGGAACGCACCTACCGCGATTCAGGCATGCGGTGGATCACCGAGACCGTCGCCGGCCCGGCTGACGACTCGGACGGCGAATCCCTCACTGCCGCAAAGTTGTCGGACGCCGCCGCAGACCTCGAAGCGTATGTCGACGCCATCGGTCCGGATGTGCTGATCTCCTACGACGAGAACGGCGGGTACGGGCATCCCGACCACGTTCGCACCCAGGAGATCACCCGCGAGGTCGCGAAAACTCGCGGTCTGCCGATGCTGGAAGTCATTCCGCCCGACCGGGAGGTCGGGGGAGACCTCGATCGGATCGAGTGGAGCGACCTGTCGGCTCACTTGCCCAGTGTGCGCGAGGCGCTGCAGGCCCACGCGTCGCAGCTGACCGTCGACGGCGACGAGGTCGTTCACGTCGGCGGGCAACGCGAACCGATCGTCACGAGAATCGGTCTGCGCCCGGTCGAACTCTGACCTCGGTCGAACGCTGCGCGTACGGTGATCGCATGACCGAGCATGCTGTCCTTCCCACCCTTCCTGACGAGTCGTGGTCTCGCGTCCTGTGCGTCGTGGCCCATCCCGACGACATGGAGTACGGCGCGTCCGCGGCCGTTGCCACGTGGGCGAAGCGCGGGATCGAGGTCACTTATCTGCTGCTGACCAGCGGTGAAGCGGGCATGCAGCGGTCGCCCGAGGAGGTGGGACCGCTGCGCGCGCAGGAGCAGCAGCGAGCCTGCGACACGGTGGGCGTGAAGAGGCTGCGCATCCTCGACCACCCGGACGGAATGCTCCAGCCGACCCTGCAACTGCGCCGTGACATCGCGCGGGTGATCCGGGAAGTTCGTCCGGACGCTGTCCTGACGATGAACTTCGACCTCGAGGCATACGGCGGGTTGAATCAGGCAGATCACCGCGCTGCCGGCCTGGCGACGATCGACGCGGTGCGGGACGCGGACAACACCTGGGTCTTCCGTGAACTCGCCGATGAGGGTCTCGCGAAGTGGAGCACGGGCCGACTGCTTGTGGGTGGTCATCCAGACGCCACGCACGCAGTGACTGTCGACGAGGACGCGGTCGCCGCGGCCGTTGCGTCGCTGGAGTGCCACGAGGCCTACCTGGCGGACCTGCCGGGCCATCCGAAGGCGGAGAAGTTCATTCCGGAGATCCTGAAGGACGGTGGCCAGGCCGCCGGATCGCAGTACGCGGTGCTGTTCAGGGTGTACGACATGGGTGGGCTCGCAAGCGACGACTGATCACGCAGCGCCGCCGGGCATCGCGTTGCCGTTGACCTCGCGCAGCGTGTCGATGATGAGCGCGTAGTCGGTGGGGAAGATGACGTCGACCTGCCCGTAGTCGAGGTAGGGCGACTCGTAGAGGCGCTCCGGCTTCATGGTCCCGTTCGCGGTGAGTTCGTTGACGATCACCGAAACGAACCTGATCTGTGGCTCGGAGAACTTGGAGTCGTCGAGGAACGTCGCGAACGCCTCGTTGGCGGCGGCGCGGTCGAGGCCGACGAGCGAGCGGATGAACGGGCCCAGGTCGCCTGCGCGCTCGGTGATCCAGGCGATGTCGACGCCGTCGTCGCCGCCCGCCTGCACCAGCATCGTTCCAAGAGAGGTGAGGTCGTCGTCCGTGAGCTGCTTGTTGCGTCGAAGTCGTTGAAGGGCGACGTGGTCTTCGTGCTCCTTGAGGTAGGCCTGCGCCTTGGCTCGGAAGCGCTCCCAATTGATGCCGGAGGTGACCTGGGGGAGCTCGATGTCCTTAAAGTCGACGAGGGTGTCTTCGAAGTCGGTGTAGATCGGGTTCTGGTAGGTCTTCTCGACGAAACGAACAAGGCTGCGAAGGCGCAGCCGCATCACCTCCAGCATCGGCAAGGTGACGTCGACCCACCATTCGTCGCCGGCCACCTTGTCGAGCAGCTCCAACTGCGCGGCGACCGACGGGATGTTTTTCTTCGGCAGGAGTGCACTCGCGACCGACTGAACTGTCTCCCGAATCCGTTCTGCTGCAACGGCATCGCCTTCGAGTTGAGCGAGTTGGCGACGAAGCACCAGCAGGTCGAACCGTTTGGCGGCCTCGTCCGGGTCACGCACCGTCGAGGGGAGGCCGGCAAGGTGGTCGAGCACCTCAGTGGCTTGCTCCTTGGTCAGCGACTCCCACCGTGCGCGTTTCGACCATTCCTCGACCTGGCGATGGTGTGCCCGCACGAGGAAGTTGTCGAGGTTCATCCCTGCGACGATTTCGTGCAGCCAGTCGGCAGTCGCGGTGCGCAGCTTCGTCTCCGTGTTCGCCGCGTCGAGTGCCACCACGAGTCCGAGGCGCGATTCGAACAATCGCTGGGTGATCGACTTCTGCAGTGAGCCTTCGGAGCCGGGGAGGTCTTGCCCGAAGTACTCGAGGTTGCCGCAGAAGTCGAACACCAGGAAGTTCTTCTTGTTCGTGCCGGGGCCGAAGAGATCCGGGCAGAGACGCGTGCCGCGACCGATCATCTGCCAGAACTTCGACTTCGACCGCACCATCTTGAAGAACACCAGGTTGACGACCTCGGGAACGTCGATCCCGGTGTCGAGCATGTCGACACTGATCGCGATATGCGGCGCCTTCTCCGCTTGGGAGAACCTCTCGATGAGGTTCTGCGCGTACGTGGTCTGGTGCGTGATCACGCGCGCAAACTCGCCGCCGTACTCCGGGTAGGCGACGTTGAAGCGATTCTCGATGAACTCCGCGTGAGCTTGGTTCTTCGCGAAGATGATCGTCTTGCCGAGGCGGTCACCGGCAGCCACCTTGTAGCCGTCGGCCATCAGTGTGGCGAGCACCTTGTCGACCGTGTCCTCGTTGAACAGGAACTTGTTGAGCTCCTCGGAGTCGACGGCTGCGGGTGGCCCGTCGTCGCCCCAGTCGAGGGCGTCCCACTCGTCCTTCTCGTCGTCGCTCAGGTCGTCGTACCGGATGCCGTCGCGCAGGAACTTGGTGCCGACTGCCTTGCCCTTCGGGGGCACGAGGAAGCCGTCGGCGACTGCCTCGTCAAGGTCGTATGCGTCGGTCGGCACGCCGTCTTCGAGGTGGAACAGGCGATAGGTGTTGTGGTCGACCTCGTCCTTCGGGGTCGCCGTGAGACCGACGAGGTGCGCATCGAACCACTCGAAGATTGCGCCGTACTTCTGGTACACGGAGCGGTGCGCTTCGTCGATGACGACGAGGTCGAAGTAGCCGGGGCCGAACCGTCGTGTGCCGCCGTCTACGTCGTTGATGAGGTTCATGATCGTCGGATACGTCGAGGCGTAGACCCGTCCGTCGGTGGCCTTCTCGGTGACCAGGTTGACGGTGGTCACCGACGGCAGGTGTGTCTTGAATGCGCTGACGGCCTGATTGACGAGTGCCGTGCGGTCGGCGAGGAAGAGCACCCGCTTCACCCAGTTGGCCTTCATCAGCTGATCGACGAGTGCGATCACGGTGCGGGTCTTTCCCGCCCCGGTCGCCATCACCAGGAGAGCCTCGCGTTCGCGCTTGTCGAAGGCGGAGCCGATCGCCTTGATGGCACGCGATTGGTAGTAGCGCTCCACGATCGCGGTGTCGATCGCTGCACCGGCGAGCACGCGCCGTGTCTCTCGACGTTGGATCATGAGTTCGAGCTCGTCTCGGGTGTAGAAACCCTGCACCTGGCGCGGTGGGTAGCCGCCGTCGGCGAACGCAGCGTCGTCCCAGATCCAGTGCTCGTAACCGTTTGTCAGAAAGATCACCGGACGGCGCCCGAATTGGGCCTCCAAGCAGTCAGCGTAGAGCTTGGCCTGTTGCTGGCCGATGTGCGCGCTCTTCGTCGTGCGCTTGGCCTCGACAACAGCAAGGGGCCGGCCGTCGGCGCCCCAGAGCACGTAGTCGACGTAACCCTTCCCGGCGTTCGGGCCGGTTGAGCCGGGCGAGCCCGGCATACCGCTGACCTCGAACTCGCGGTCGCGTTCTTGGTCGAGGGGCCAGCCGGCCTCAGCGAGTAGCAGGTCGATGATTGCGGTGCGGGTCTCGGCCTCGGAGTAATCGTGATCGTCCTGCTTGGTGTTCGCCTTCTGCGCGGCGGCGATCTGCGCCTTGAGTTCGGCGATCTCGGCGTCCTTCGCGGCCGCGAGATCGTCCTTCTCGGCGAGTGCCCTGGCGTGGGCTTCGTCCTGTTCCTTGAACTTCGCGGCCAACTTCACGAGTTCTTGGCGGGACAGCGGAGCGAGGCTGGCGGCGAGCTTCGGGTCGAACTGCTTGCCGGTCGGCACACCCTGTGGGTCGGTGGTGTACCTGAACGCCGCAAACACCACGACGTGGAACAGCTCCTGCAGCACCTGCTGCGCGACAGCGGAGGGGATCGGTTTGCCCTCGTGCGCGGCCGTGTTGCCCCACTTGCGAATCAGGTTGAGCTTCGGGGTGATTCCGGGTCCGACCTTCGCCTTGAAAGCGGCGTTGTTGATGCGGGCGGCGAGATCGTTCTGGTAGGGGAGCGGCAGCTCGAGGAGGTCGTAGAGGTGACTGACGAGTTGCTCGATCGCGCGGCGGCTGTAGAAGCAGGCCGCCGCCGGGTCGCTCGACAGATACGACTCGGCCCGCACGCAGTCGGCGTGGATCGCGGGCAGCGTGGTCTTGACGAACGCGAAGTTGCTCATGGTTCGTCGATCCCGAAGTGGCGGGCAAGCCGTTCGAGGGTGAATTCCTGGCGCAGTTTGCACGCACCGTGCTGGCTGGCGAACATGCCCTTCTCCCAATAGGCGTCGGCTTCGGGTCGTGCGTCGATCCACTCGATAGGCACCACCCACTCAGCATCATCGTCATCCACGCCGGTGTCCCGGTTGTAGTCGCCGTCGAGTGCCTGGTCAGCGAGATGCAGCCACTCGCCTTCATAGCCGTCTGGGCGCACCAGAGCCGACTCGAATCGGGTCGCAGGTTTCAACGTGCGGCCGACCGCGACGAACCCTCTGCCTGGAATGTTCACCCAAACGCGTGCATCCTGGGGCAACGCCCGCATGGTCTGCGAGTAGAACTTTCCACCGCCGGCCGAGATGAAGCCGAACTTTCGGGCATCGGTCCAGGGTCGGTCGCCACCGAAGGAGACATACCAGTCAAGTCCGTTCCAGGGCGCGCGCTTACCCTGCCTGAGCGTGGTCGACTTGGCCGCACCATCGTCGTCGGATGCCGCCAGCCACGACCTCGCGAGGTAGCGGCGGTCGTCGTCCTCCAAGTAGGAGAAGAAGACGGCATTGACCGGCACGCCGAACCCACGCAGGTAGGTGACGATGCGCTCCGAACTCGCGTCGAGGTCGGTCGCGACGATCGTTAGGTTCAGGTCGCCGTTGAGATCATCAGGCGGCGCGGTGCCGAACACATCCTCGAAGGCCGCCTCGAACGGTGTTGTCAGGTGCCGCGTCGCGATGTCGATGATGTCGTCTCGCGACCGGGTCGACGCCCACGAGCCGTAGTCGAGCACCTGCGCCACCACGTCGCGTGGTGTCTTGTCCCGCTTCAGCTCGAGCA
Source organism: Yimella radicis (assembly GCF_054778255.1). Taxonomy (NCBI): domain Bacteria; kingdom Bacillati; phylum Actinomycetota; class Actinomycetes; order Micrococcales; family Dermacoccaceae; genus Yimella; species Yimella radicis. Next base: position 68,868 of record NZ_BAAGZR010000009.1, on the reverse strand, counting down.
GATGCAGGTTGCCATCCACGTCGATCGCAAGAAGGTCGAGTCGCTTCCCGTAGGACGTCTGAACCTCGCTGCCGATCACCAGCAACCGCTCGCCCAGCAGCGACGGGTCTTGAGCAAGGAACTGATGGAGGTCTTTCTCGGCAGGCAGCACCGACGTCGACAGAGGACGCGGCTCGTCGCCGTCGATGCGCCACATTTTCATCTCGACAGGCATCGGGTCACAGCTCCCCTCGGAACGCGCGGGCCTGGAGCGAGGCAAACAAATCATCGTGATCGGCGAGCCTATTTGCAACCCTGGATCGCTGGCTAAGGATGTGTTCGGCTCGTGCCACAAAAGTCTCCTGGCGGCGGGCATCAGGAACTGGCACGTAAACCGTCATCAGATCTTTCGCGTACACCGCGAACACACTGGTGGTACCGGACTTCCGCTTCTCAAGTTGCTGCTGCCCCTCGGGCGACCAGAGGTATGCGTGCACAAACACAGGGTGCACATCTCGATCAAACCTCAGTCGCATCAGATTGTTGTTGTAGAGCGCGGGTGGGCCGCGGAATATTGTCGACTTGCCGACGAGGTCCCGGCTGTTTCGTGTGTTGAGCATAAGGTCGCCGTCACGCGCTGTGTATCGTTGCTGTTCGGCCGTCGTGGCTTCCGTTCGCGTCAAGGCGCTCCTGTCAAACGATCCGGAGCGGGTGATGGAGTCCATTTTCATGTAGTTGATGGACATGCCTGGACCGACCTCGCGTGCTGAACGCACAAGGCCAATTGTCGCATCTGAAACCAGGTCGCCCATCGCTTTAGACGGTGATTTCCCCGGGACGAACATTTCGTGGAAGATCGCCTGGGTCAGCGAGTCGAGGTGGGCGAGAACCTGGCGGCGCTTGGCGCGGAGGGCGTCCGCGTGGTCAAGGATCGCGGCGATCCGCCGCTGCTCGGGGAGGGGTGGCAGCGGGATGAGGAGATCGTCGAGATGTTCGTTCTTTAGGTTGTTGATATTCGCACCCGCGGCGAGCCGAGATACATTTCGACGGTAAGCACTCGTCTGAAAGAAGTGGGCGAAGTAGCCAGGGTCGACCTCGGGCCCGGGGCGAAGCACCTTGAGGAATGCGCCGAAACCGCCAGCGTAGTCGCCCCGACTGCGCGCGGCCTTGCCGACTACCTGCAAACTTCCGCTCGAGGTGCATACCACAACATCATTGTCCTGGATGTACTGATCGGCTCGGATGCGCGCTTCAGGGATGAAGGTGACGTCATCTGTGACGAGCCGGCCTTCCTGGATATTGCCTGCGGTCAATACCGGGAGATAGCCAGGTTGAGGCTGCCGTACCGCATCAGATTTGGAAAAGGTGACGCCGCGTATCTGGGTTGCCAGATCCCGGACGCGGGCATGCCGCATCACAGCATGGCCTTCAACTCAGCCAAGCCCGCCGAAATCTCGCTCTCAAGCGCCTCGATGTCGGCGATGATGTCAAGCGGCGCGCGGTGCTCCACCTCGTCGTACTCGACCTCCTTGTAGCGGTTGATCGAGAGGTCGTAGCCCTGGGCGACGATGTCGGCCTTCGGTACGAGGAACGACTGGTCGGTGCGGGCCCGCGAGCGCTCGGGCGAGTCGGGATCGGACAGGGTCGCCCATCGGCTCGCAGCGTCGGGAAGGTCGTTCGCGTCGATCGGATTCCGTTTGTCGTCAAGGGAGTAGCCGTCGGCACGCACGTCGTAGAACCACACGTCGTCGGTGCCGCCGGAGTTGGTCTTGGTGAAGAACAGGATCGCCGTGGAGACACCGGCATACGGCTTGAAGACACCCGAGGGGAGCTTCACGACTGCGTCCAGCTTCTGGTCTTCGACGAGCGCCTTGCGCAGGTCTCTATGTGCCTTCGACGACCCGAACAGCACGCCGTCCGGCACGATGACCGCCGCGCGACCTCCGGCCTTCAGGAGCTTGAGGAAGAGTGCGAGGAAAAGCAGCTCGGTCTTCTTCGTCTTGACGACGTTGAGCAGGTTTTTCGACGTGGCTTCGTAGTCGAGCGACCCGGCGAAGGGCGGGTTCGCGAGGATCAGCGTGTACTTCTCGGCGTCGTCGCTGGCGCCCTCCGACAGCGAGTCGCGGTAGCGAATGTCAGGTGCCTCGATGCCGTGCATGAGCATGTTCATCGAGCCGATGCGCAGCATCACGTTGTCGAAGTCGTAGCCGTGGAACATGCTGCGGTGGAAGTGCGTGCGCTGGGTGGCGTCGGTCAGCACGGACGGATGGGTCTCCCGTAGATACTCGGACGCCGCCACCAGGAATCCCGCTGTGCCACAAGCCGGGTCGCAGATCTCGTCGCCCGGCGTCGGCGCCGTCATCCGCACCATCAGATCGATGATGTGCCGCGGGGTGCGGAACTGCCCGTTCTGGCCGGCACTGGCGATCTTGCCGAGCATGTACTCGTAGAGATCGCCATTGGTGTCCCGGTTCTCCATCGGCACGTCGTCGAGCATGTCGACCACCTTGCTCAGCAAGGCCGGGGTCGGGATGGTGAACCGTGCGTCCTTCATGTGGTCGGAGTAGGTGGAGTCGTCGCCGCCCACCTGCTCGCCGTACTTCTGCAGGAACGGGAACACCTCGGTCGACACCGTCTTGTACATCAGGTCGGGTGCGAGCTGCTTGAAATGACTCCACCGCAGGTGGATCTGTCCGGGCAGGAACTTCGGGTCTTCGATCGGGCCGCCGATGATGCGGGCCTTCTTCTCGGCGATCGTCTGCAGGTCGTCGAGGCGGCGAAGGAACAGCAGGTAGGTGATCTGCTCGATGACCTCCAACGGGTTGCTGATGCCACCCGACCAGAAGGCATCCCACACGCGGTCGATCTTGCTCTTGAGTTCCCCAGTGATCACACGCGGAACTCTAGTTGGCCAGGCGGCGACGGATGTTGTCATGGCACGACTCCTGCGCGTCGGCATCTCCAACGCAGCCGAGCAGGCTCCCAGACGGCACCGACACGGTGCAGGGACGCCCGCCCCAAGGGAGAATCGTCGAACCACAGACGTGGTGGGCGCCGTTGGGTACGGTCCTTCCCGTCGGCACAAGCAGAGGGACGCAGGCCATGGACGGCGAGATCGAATTCATCAGTGACGGGCATGGGATGGCTGTGCTCGGTGACCCGGCCGAGGTCGAGCGTTTCCTCCTGTCGGAGGGCTTGGAGTCTCGCGACCTCGGGCTTGCTCGCCTGCGCTCGATCATCGCAACGGGATCGGCCGTCGCGCAGGCCGGATCCGAGATCTCGGCGAACGCCGGCCGTTGGGTCAAGCTCACCAAGCAATCGGCGGAGGCCGCGAACAGGATTGGGTTGCGGCAAAGCGCGAAGTCCGGCCTGAGTACAGGTGTATTGCGCGGACCCAAGGGGCAGGTCAAGGGCTTCGTCGAGTTCGTGAACTCGCCGGGCACGCTACTCAGCAACCCGGCCGTCTTGGCTGGAGCCGGCGGAATCATGGCGCAGCTCGCGATGCAGCAGGCGATGGACGAGATCACCGATTACCTCGCAACGATCGACGAGAAGGTCGATGACATCCTGCGGGCACAGAAGGACACGGTGCTTTCGCGGATGGTCGGAGTTGGCCTCGTCATCGACGAGGCAATGATCCTGCGCAAGAACCGTGGACGCGTCGACGAAGTCACCTGGTCGAAGGTGCAGGGCTCATCGGCGACCGTCGCCGAAACGCAGGCTTACGCGCTGCGGCAGCTCGACGCGATCGCCGAGAAGCTCGAGTCGAAGAGCAAGATGGGTGACGTCGCCAAGGCGGTGAAGGACGTCGAGCCGAAGGTGCTGGAGTGGCTCGCCGTTCTCGCTCGCTGCTTCCAGTTGCAGGACGGTCTTGCCGTACTCGAACTCGACCGGGTGCTGGACGCGTCGCCCGAGGAACTGGACGGCCACCGTCTCGGTTTGCATGAAGCCCGGGAAGCGCGCGCCGATCTGATCACCCGCAGCACCGACCGGTTGATTCAACGGATGGCGGTGGCGGCACGCAATGCCAACGCCAATGTGTTGCTTCATCCGTCCGACGCCCGCACCATCGTCACTTCGAGCAATCGAGTCAACGCCGAGGTTGCCGACTTCCGTGACTTGATGGGCGTCGATTACGGCCGCGTCGAGATCGAGGCGCGCCGGTGGACGGAAGCTGCTCTGGACGTGCGCAATCGAGCTCTCGAATCCGGTGGCGACCGGGTCGACTCGGCGAAGCGTGCGGGCAGCGCAGCTGCAGGCCAGGCCAAGGCGACAGCGGGTCAGGCGCGGAGGGTGGCCGGGAACATCTCGGGTCACGCAAGCCGTGTCGTCCGACGCCGGGGGCGCGACAGCGACCCGCAGTGACGAACCGCAGCTTGGTCTTGTGACAACGATGTGATCACTGTCACACTTCAGCCGCACTTCAGCGTCGGGGGCGTGCAACTGGTGCACGCCCTCTTTTTCGACAGGATTGGCTTCTCCAGGACAGGGTGCCTGAGCGCCTCCTCCAGTTGAGCCCGGACGCGTTGGAGTCCGTAGAACGACCTGATCTTGACCGGTACGTTCAACAGCCCCGGCGCCAGCAAGTCTGCATCGGTGAGCCGGTCCGGTTCATTGGTGCCGCCGTCGTAGCAATCGCAAGCGGGGAAAGCGTAGGGTCGCGCGCTCACGACGTTGATTGTGGCGTTCGTGTAAGCCCGGATCCAAGCCGACGCCGTTCGAGCGAAACCCGAACTCGAAGTTCACATCGGTACGCCGCAAACAGGGGTCTTGCGCTTTGTGCACAGGTCGAACGGATCGCCCCAAACAGCAGAAATCCGCGGAAGTCCGCGGATTTTGCGATGTCGGGCTGACAGGATTTGAACCTGCGGCCCCTTGACCCCCAGTCAAGTGCGCTACCAAACTGCGCCACAGCCCGATCGGCTCGTTTCCGAACCTCCGGAATCCTAGCCGACCGTCGCGGGAGAGCCGAATCGGACCCGACTCGCCGACCTTTCAGGCAGATGTCCTACGTCAGTTCGTCGCGTCTGGCGCTGCCGAGGATGTCGCTGCAGCGGGGGAGGTGTCGTCGAACACCTGGATTCGCCCGGAGTAATTCGCGATCCACACGGTCCCGGTGACCGAGTCGTAGGAGACACCGATCGGGTTCCCGAAGGTCTTCACCGTCTGGATCACCCGCATGTCGCTGGTGCGGATCTTCTGCGCGACGTTCGCCCAGTGGTCCACGACGTAGAGCGCCTTGCCGTCGGGGGAGATCGCCATCGTCCGGGGTTCGCGCTCGGTGGGTGTGGTCGCCAGGACGACGCCGGTATCCCGGTCGACCTTCGTGACGTGATTGGCACGCGACGAGACCACGTAGAGGAACTTCGCGTCCGGCGACATGGTGATGTGGCGCGCCGCCTGGCCTACATGCGCGAACAGCGTGTAGGTGCCTGCGTCCAGGTCGACCCGATAGATGTTCGGGGTGCTGAACGCGGCGACGTACGCGGTCTTGGAGTCGGGCAGGACAACCATTCCGCGGGGATTCTTCGGCAGTGGAATCTGCTTGACCTGTCGACCGGTGGCCAGGTCGATGACGCTCATCGTCCAGCTGCACCAGTTGTTGACCAGCAGGGTCTTGCCGTCCGGCGTCACCGTCAGGTACTTCGGCACAGCGCCGACGCGGATCACTTGATCGACGGCGAACGACTTCTGCGTGTCGATCCGGTAGACGAAGGAATCGACGTACCCGTTCTCGGGCCCGCAGAAATCCTGGGCGGAGTCGCGATGGTTCGGACCGGACATGGCGTAGTTCGAGACATACGCGTACCGGCCGTCAGGGCTCCAGGCGGCCTCCACCGGAGCACCCTTCGTGCGACCGGGGAACTCCGGGAAGCCGAAGGCGGAGAGATCGACGTCGTCGGCCACGGTTGCCGCGAGGGTGCCCGTTCGTGTGTCGTAGAACGTCGCCGAGTGCGAATACATCATGTTGTTCGCGACGGCGAGTCCGTGACCGCTGGTCACGACGGACTTCGGTGTGATTGCGCCACCGATCGTCTTCGTCTCGACCATCGTCGTGAGGTCGGACGCCATCCGCGAGGCCAGCGGTGTGTTGCTCGTGCTCGCAGTAGGTGTCGGCGCGGCGGACTGCGTGGAGGCGCCGGACGACGACCTGCTCGACGTGGCAGCGCTCGAGGAGCTCCCGAGAGAGCACCCGGAGGTACTCGCGACCAGCAATATGCCCGCGAGCCCTGCAACGACTCGCCCGTACATGTGGAAACCTTCCGGCAAAGGGATGTCGCCTGAGACTAGGGCCCTTCGGGCTCCCGAGGCGCGTCCGTGCTGCCCGGCGTGTCAGACCCCATCCAGTGAAGCCATCCGCTCAATCGCCTCGGTGAGGATCTGCGGTGAGGTGGCGAAGTTGAGCCGTGCGAAACCGCGGCCTGTCTCCGGTCCGTAGTTGGTGCCGCTGGACAGGCCCACCTTCGCTTCACGCCGCCACACGGCGGCCGGATCGTCGCCCAATCCAGTTGCACGACAGTCCAACCAAGCCAGATACGTGGCAGCCGGCGGTGTGTACCGAACACTCGGAAGATGCTTGGTGACCAGCGCCTCGAGCAGTCGGCGATTGGCGTCCAGCTCGCGGTTCAGCCGACCGAGCCAGTCACGTCCCTCGGTGAACGCCGCAACATGGGCGATGATCCCGAAGTGGCTTGCGGCGTGCGTGTGCACCTCGTGCAGTTGTGCGAACGCTGCCTCCGATCCGGCGACGACGGCGGCCGCCTTCAGCGCAGCAAGGTTCCATGCCTTCGACGCCGACAGCACGGCGAACCCGCGCTGCCCGCGGTCCACTGACAGGTACGGGGTGTACGAGCCGTCGTGCACCAACGGTGCGTGGACCTCGTCCGAGACGACCGTCACGTCGTGCTCTGCGGCCAGTGCCGCCAGCCGGGTGAGTTCGTCAGCGGTGTGGACGGTGCCGGTCGGGTTCTGAGGGTTGGACAGCAGGTAGGCGCTTCGGCGGCCACGTGCTTGTTCGAAAGCGGCACCGAGCGCCTCGAAGTCCAGCCGACCGGCTGAATCCAACGGTGCGTCGAGAGGCCGGCGACCGAGCATGTCGACGAACCCGTGGAAGGCGTCGTAACAGGGGGAGGACACGACGATCGAGCCGTCGACATCCGTCACCTCGCGCATGACCTCGGCGACGCCGACCATGACGTCCCCGACGACTGTGGTCCGTGCGGTGTCGATCGACCACTGCCAGGTGTCGGCGGCGTACGCGGCGACGGCTTCGGCGTACCGCGGTCCCCAGCCGTACCCGGTGTCACCGCGACGCATGGCGGCGGTGATGGCCTCCACCACCGCCCCGCACGGCTCGGCGTCCATCTCGGCAACCCACAACGGCAGGACGTCGGGTTCGAACGCGACCCACTTCACGCTGGTGCGATCACGGCGTGCCTGCTCCGGTGTGTTTGTCAGGATCTCGTAGTCCATGTGTCGAGCCTACGAGCGCGGTCCGGACCAACGGTCCCGGCGGGTCATAGGCTGACGCCCGTGACGACGAGCAACGGCCAGCAGGTCAACTGCCGGATCTGGCACGACGGCGAACTGATCACCGAGACCGTCCACCGCAGCGAGATCATCGAAGCGCTGCACGAGCCCGACCGGCTGGTCTGGATCGATTTCGTCGATGCGCACCCTGCCGACCTCGCCGAGCTGATCGACGCACTGCGGTTGCCGCCGACCGAGATCGAGGACGCATTCGCCCCCAACGAGCGTCCCAAGGTGACTCGTCACGGTGACCATCTGTTCTTCACCGCGAACACGGCGAAGTTGACCGGGCCACTGGGGGACAGCACCGAGGATCGGCTGCAGATCAAACGCATCTCCGGCTTCGTCCTGCCGACAGCGCTGGTCACCTTCCGTAGATCCGAGTTCGACATGACGCCCGTGCTGCACGCCTGGGACCAGAACGCCGATCTGCTCAAATTCGGTCCGCGCGCTCTGGTTCACGGGCTGATGGACACGATCGTCGACGGGCACTTCGCCACGATCCAACAACTCGACGACGACATCGAGTCGCTCGAGGACGTGTTGTTCGACCAGGACCGCACCGGTCACACGTTCCAACGGCAGGTGTACTCGTTACGTAAAGAACTGGTCGCGCTGCGCCGGGTCGTGCTGCCGATGCGTGAGGTGGTCAACGGGCTGCTGCGTCACGGCGGACGCACCAACACCGAACTCGACAGCTGGTACGACGACCTGTACGACCACATCCTGCGGGCCGGGGAATGGACCGAATCGCTGCGCGACATGGTGAGTTCGCTGTTCGAGACCAACCTGTCGTTGCAGGACGCACGGCTGAACACGACGATGCGCAAGCTCGCTGCCTGGGCTGCCATCATCGCCGTACCGACCGCCATCACCGGATGGTTCGGCCAGAACGTCCCTTACCCCGGGTTCTCCCAACCGGTCGGAGTCTGGGGGAGCACCATCGCGATCGCCGTGGGGTCGGCACTCATGTGGTGGTCGTTCCGCCGGCGCGGCTGGCTCTGAACACGCGGCTCAGAAATCGAAGCAGCCGGCGTCGCAACCGTCGCAGCCGTCCAGGCAACCGGTTGCTTCGTCGAAGATCCCGGACGCCGAATCGGTGAATGCCTCGAAGGCGCCGCTGATGTCCATCAGGCCGGCACCGGACACGTCCATTGCGGAGCCGGCGTCGATCAGTGCGCCGATGCCATCGGCAGCGAGCCCGGTCATCTCGCTCATCGCGTACCAGGCCCACGGGTCCATGGCGAACGCACCGGCGACGTCCAGGCCGTCCTGAACGTACGAACTGCGGATGGCCTCGCCGACGACCTTCGCCCAGCGATCGGCCAGTCCGAAGACGATCGCGAACGGCAGGTACCGGGTGAACAGCCCGATGGCTTCCTCGTGTCTGATCTGGTCTGCTTCGGCGGTCGCCAGGTACTTCTCGAAGCCGAGAGTCTGGATCCGTGCCGCCGTACCCGCCGCCGTCCGTGGGCTTCGCCCCGGACCGGTGAACAGCAGCAGCAGGGCAGAGATCAGAATCGCTCCGGGTATCGCGAACGGCACGAAGCTGTTGTGGCGTTCCCACGCGTCGTACGCGCCGAGGGCCAGCAACGCGGCGACGAACACCAGCAGCACGCCGAAGACTGCGGTCCACCGAGCACGCGAACGAGGATGCTTGCGATACCACCCACGATCGATCATCTCGCGGTAGAGATCGATCTGCGCTTCCCTCAACGTGAACCCGAGGTTGACCTTCAGATCCGACATTCGCACGCTGGAACCGTGGGCGAAAACAGCGGTGAGCATGCGACGCTCGGCGGGCGAAAGGCGGTGGTCGGCCGGCTGCTGCGGGTTCTTCACGAAGAGCCAGTCCTTCGGCTTCGCCGTGCCGGCCGGTGGGTGCGGCGCCGTGCTCGTCGCGGTGTTCGGCTGCGGCAGTGGCGCGGCGTCGGGGGTCTGCATCGGTTCGATCGTGAAGAAGCCCCGAAGCGAGAGGTCTACCAGCATGGCGGCCAGGTCGCGTCCGTCCACCTTGCCGTCGACGACCGTTCCAGCGACCGCGGGCCCGATGCCGGCCGGGGGAGTGAACGACACGGCGACCGTGCCTTTCCACTGCTGCCCGCCGCGGACGCGACGTGAACCGACGCGTTGTTCCGGGGACGGGAACAAGCCGGGTGTCAGACCGACGAACTCCTGGTCACGGCGCCGCCATCGCAACCAGGCGACGATGACGACCGAGATCGCGAGTATGGCTGCAGCGACCGACAGCCAGGTGATCTCCAACTCGGTCACGATTCCCAACCTCCACCGACGTACGCTCGCCCCATGACTTCCTCGACCCTAAGCCGAGCTGCGCTCTCGGCCGTCGCGGACCCGCTGGTTGTGGAGAACTGATGGGACGGCGTACCGACCGTCGACGGATGACACAGGTGTCCTTCGCGGGTGAGCAGATCAGCACCCGGACGCGCGCGGAGACGGTCGCCGTGGAGGAGCCGCTGGAGATCCGGGTCGCAGGGACGAGCCTCACCGTGACGATGCGACTGCCGGGCGACGACATGGAACTGGTGCACGGCCTGCTGCTCGGCGAGGGCCTGATCCACCACCGGGACGACCTCCTCGTCGCCCGTTACTGCGCCGACACCGACACCATGAATGTCATCGACGTGACGCTCGCCGATGGCCCCCGGCCGCTGCCGATCAACGCGCAACGGACGCTGGTGATGCACGGTGGCTGCGGACTGTGCGGTAAAGCCAGCATCGACGCGGTCACCGCCAGTGTCGGTGCGATGGAGATCCGTGGCGAGGTCGACGTCCGGGTGGTGCGTTCGCTGCCACAGAAGCTCACGGAGGAGCAGCAGACCTTCGGTCGGACCGGGGGCACCCACGCGGCCGGACTGTTCACCGCGGCCGGCGAGACCGTGGTGGTCCGCGAGGACGTCGGGCGGCACAACGCGGTCGACAAGGTGCTGGGGTGGGCGTTGATCAACGATCGCGATGTGACCGACGACGTCCTCACGGTGTCGTCGCGAGCCTCGTTCGAGATCGTGCAGAAGGCCGCGATGGCCGGCGTCGGCATACTCAGTTGCGTGTCGGCGCCTTCCCAGCTGGCCATTGACGCAGCGGCGGAGACCGGAGTGACGCTGATCGCGTTCAACCGCGGCGAGCGACTCACGATCTGCTCTCACCCGGAGCGCGTGCTCATCCCGAGCTCGCCGGTTCACCAGGCCTGAGCAGGCCGCGTCGGTGCGGCGGCATAGGCTCTGCGCGTGACCACGGCCGAGGTGAGCAACCGCATCTGGACGGTGCCCAACGCACTGTCGCTGCTGCGACTGCTCGGCGTCCCGCTGTTCTTCTGGCTGATCCTCGCCGAGTACGACTGGTGGGCGCTGGCAGTGCTCATGATCGCGGGCTTCACCGACTACCTCGACGGCAAACTCGCTCGGATGCTCGGTCAGACCTCCAAGCTCGGCCAGATGCTCGACCCGGCGGCCGACCGGCTCTACATCCTCGCGACGATCCTCGCGCTCGCCATGCGCGACATCATTCCGTGGTGGCTGGTGTGGATCCTGCTCGCACGAGAACTGTTCATCCTGTGCCTGGGTCCGATCCTGCAGCGACACCGACTGCCGCTGCCCCCGGTGTCATTCATCGGCAAATCGGCCACCTTCAACCTCATCTACGCCTTCCCGTTGGTGCTGCTCGGGGAGCAGGCCGGCGCGGTCGGTGACGTGGCGCGTCCGCTCGGTTGGGCGTTCGTCTGGTGGGGAACCGCGCTGTACTGGGTGGCGGGAATCATGTACGCGGTCCAGGTGCGTCAGATGGTGCGCGACAGCCGCGATGCGCCACAATCGGCGCGGTCATGATCAAGCTCAAACTGCCCAAACTCACTCCCGACGAGCCCGCGCCACCGCGCGACCCGGCTGCGTCGATGAGCCTGATCAACGACGTCATCCGACATCCGTTGGATCCCTCGTACGAGGCCGAGGCCGCCAAACGGCGGGTGTCGGGCGCGCCATCGCGTCCGATGAATCGCTCGCCGTTGCTGATCCTGACGATGATCCTCATCGGGTTCGGGCTCGCGACAAGCGCCATGGCCCTGCGCGTACCACTCGGCGTCGCGGAGAAGCAGCACGATGAACTGGTCACCCGCATCAACGCCGGCCAGAAGCTGATCGACCAACGCTCGGGCACGGTCAAGACGCTCAACGCCGATATCGCTCGGCTGCAGGAGTCGGCCCTCCAGCGCGGTAATCGCACCGGCACCACCGACGACCTGCGCGAGGCCGAGGCGATCGCCGGAGCGGTCGCCGTCAAGGGCTCGGGCTTCGTGCTGACCGTGAGCGACGCCGAGAATGCCGGAACGGATGCACAGGGGGATCCGCGAACATCCGGTTCCGACACCGGACGCGTGACCTCCAGCGACCTGCAGATCGTGGTCAACGGTCTGTGGCAGGCGGGTGCGGAGGCCATCTCCATCAACGGTCAACGGATCACCTCACTCACCGCCGTCCGCTTCGCCGGCCAGGCGATCCTGGTCAATTTCCGGCCGCTGGTGCCGCCCTACGCGATCTCGGTGATCGGCCCTGGCAGCATGAAGGCCGATTTCGAGAAGAACGCCGGCGGCAACTACCTGTCCACCCTGGGCAAGGGCGTCGGCATCACCTCGAAGTTCGAGACCGACAAGAGCATCACGATTCCGGCGGCACCGTCGGTCTCGTTGAACTACGCACGTGCATCGAAGGAGAACCAGTGATTCCCGCACTCGGCCTCGTCGCCGGTCTCGTCATCGGCATCGTGCTGTCTCCGGACGTCCCGCTCTGGCTCCAGCCGTACCTGCCGATCGCGGTCATCGCAGCGCTGGACGCGGTTTTCGGGGCAGTCCGTGCGGTGCTCGACGGCATCTTCGACGACAAGGTGTTCGTCGTGTCGTTCTTGTCGAACGTGCTGGTCGCGTCGTTCATCGTCTTCCTCGGTGACCAGCTCGGGGTCGGCTCGCAACTGTCCACGGGCGTCGTGGTCGTCCTCGGGCTGCGTATCTTCAGCAACGTCGCCTCCATCCGCCGACACCTCTTCCACGCATGAGCGATCCCGCCGACAAGACACCTGAACCCACCGCAAGAGGTCCGGTCACCAAGCCCTTGCAGGGGTGGGGCCGGCTGGTGCGGATGGGACGTCCCCGCCTGACGAAGGCGAACCTGCTTGCCACTCTGCTCGCGATCCTGCTCGGTTTCGGCATGGTGACGCAGGTGCAGCAGTACCGGGCGTCCGGATTGGAGAACCTGCGCCAGGAGGACCTCGTCACCCTCCTGGACGGGGTCAACCAGCAGAGCGGCAAGCTCGGCACGGAGATCAACCGGTTGACCCGCACTCGCGACTCGCTGCGGGCCGGTGGCGGCGACGCGGCCGCGATCAAGGCAGCCGAGGACCGCCTCGCGGCTCTGGGCATCCTGGCCGGCACGGTTCCAGCCACCGGGCCGGGCATCGAGATGAGGATCCCCGACTCCGAACGCCGGATCCAGCCCAACAACATCCTCGACACCGTCCAGGAGTTGCGCGACGCCGGCGCGGAGGCGATCCAGATCAACGACGTCCGCGTGGTCGCGAGCACCTGGTTCGGGCTGTCGATGGAGGGTCAGCTGATCGTCGACGGCAAGACGATCGCGGCCCCGTACGTCGTGCGCGCCATCGGCGATCCGCACACCGTGTCCACCGCGTTGGCGATCCCCGGAGGTGTCCTGGAGACGTTGCGGCAGTTGGGAATTCCCGCCACGGTGCAGAAGAAGACCTCAGTTGCGGTGACCGCATTGCGGCCCGCGAGCGAGCCTGGATACGCTCAGCCGGAAACATCCGAGTAAACCCAGTGCGCTGTCCACAAGGAGCATGATGAGCGACCTCGAGTACCCCGCCGACCTGCGTTACACCAGCGACCACGAGTGGGTGAAGGACCAGGGCGACGGCGTCGTGCGCATCGGCATCACCGCATTCGCCCAGGACGCACTGGGCGACGTCGTCTACGTGAGCCTGCCGGGCGTCGGCGACACCGTCACCGCAGGTGACTCGTGCGGCGAGGTCGAGTCGACGAAGTCGGTGAGCGATCTGTACGCCCCGATCGAGGGTGAGGTCACGGCGGTCAACGAGCAGTTGGACGCCACGCCGGAGCTGGTCAACTCCGACCCGTACGGTGAGGGCTGGATGTACGAGCTGAGGCTCGCCGACGCTTCGTCCGTGAACGACCTGCAGGACGTCGAGGCGTACAAATCGTCGCTCAACTGAGCACATTCCATCGATCGATTAGGCTTCGAGGATGAACGATCAGCAGTACCCAGGCAACGGCCAGCCGGCCGGTGACGCCACCGCGCGCTTCACCGTCGGCGGCGACGCTGTCGTGCCGACGGAGTTCGTCGGCGAGTTGCGTCTTTCGCAGTCCGACCAGGCGATGGTCGATGCGCTGCGCCCGGGCACCGCTTTGCTGATCGCGATGCGTGGCCCCAACGCCGGCGCGCGTTTCCTGCTCGACGACGAAGAGGTCGGCAGCGGACGCCACACCGACAGCGACATCTTTCTCGACGACGTCACCGTGTCTCGCCGCCACGCGGTGTTCCGTCGCGGTGAGCACGGCTACAGCGTGGTCGACGTGGGGTCGCTCAACGGCACCTACGTCAACGGCGACATCACCGACGCAGCCGAGCTGCGCAGTGGCGACGAGGTGCAGATCGGCAAGTTCCGGTTCGTCTACTTCGGCGCGCCCACCGGCGCGTGAACGGGTCGTGACCGACCCCGCCCAGCAGCCGGCACTGTCGATCGGTGCGGTCCTCAAGCAGCTGCAGGACGAGTTCCCCGATCTGTCCCTGTCGAAAGTGCGCTTCCTGGACGCACAGGGCGTGGTCAGCCCGCAGCGTGCGGGCAGCGGGTACCGGCGCTACACCCAGCGAGACGTCGAGCGACTGCGCTTCGTGCTGCGGTGTCAGCGCGACCGTTTCTGGCCGTTGAAGGTCATCAGGGAAGCCCTGGATGCCTTCGACCGCGGGCTGGAGCCCGCGCCGGTCGAAGGTCGCCCGTCGGTTCCGGCTGTCCAGGATGACTCCTCTGTGCCGAGCGTCGCCGACCTGGTCGGGGGACAGGCGCACGACCTACGCCTGTCCGCGGACGAGGTGTGCTCTGCCACCGGACTCGACCACAAGGCGCTGAACGGGCTGGTCGACTTCGGCCTCCTGAAGCCCGACGCAGACGGCTACTACGACGCGAACGGTCTGCAGATCGCGCGTGCCGCGTCCGCCCTGCTGGCGCACGGCATCGATGCACGTCACCTGCGTCCCTTCCGGTTGGCGGCCGACCGCGAACTCTCTCTCGTGCAGCAATTGACCTTCGGCCCGGGCGACACTCAGCCCGCCGAGGTCGTGCGCGAATGTCTCGCGTTGCACCTTGCTCTCGTCCGAGCGGGCTTGCAGGGGTAGCGTTGACCTCGTGAAACAGGTCGAGGTGATGGGCGTACGGGTCGAGATGCCGACGAACAAGCCGATCGTGATCCTGCGCGAGGCCGACGGCAACCGGTGCGTTCCGATCTGGATCGGTGCGCCCGAAGCTGCGGCGATCGCTCATGTCATGGAGGGTGTGGAACCGCCGCGCCCGCTCACGCATGACCTGCTGCTCAGTGTGATGGAGACGTTGGGCGCCCGCCTGGGGCACGTCGACATCACCTCGATGGACGAAGGCGTCTTCTACGCCGAACTCGTCCTGGCCGACGGCCGCCGCATCGACGCCCGTAGCTCGGACGCCATCGCGCTCGCACTGCGAGCCGAAGCCCCCGTCTACGTCGACGACTCCATCCTCGAGGAGATCGGCGTCGCAATGGAATTCGAGGAAGAGGACGAGGTCGAGAAGTTCCGCGAGTTCCTCGACAACGTCTCGGCCGAGGACTTCGAGGACGCCGGCGAGGAATCCGGTGGGCCCGAGGGCGGCAAGGATTAACTATGAACTTCATGTTGAAGGTTTCGACCGACCTGAAGTTCACCCGCGACACGCCGAGCGACTTCGTTGACGCTCGTGGGGGTCGGTCGTACCTTCAATCCCAGGCACGCGCAGGCGTGCAGTTGACATTCACGAGGAAGAGGTAGCCATGGCACGCGCAGATGTGCAGCCCGAAGGCTCCCGGGCTCCGGCTCCGCTGGAAGCTCCCGTCGTCGACGGCATCGACCTGCCGGACGACGAGCAGCTGGGCTACCGCGGTCCCGCAGCCTGCCGCGCGGCCGGCGTCACCTACCGCCAACTCGACTACTGGGCCCGCACCGGCTTGGTCGAGCCGTCGGTGCGCAACCCGTCCGGATCGGGCAACCACCGGCTCTACAGCTTTCGCGACATCCTGGTGCTCAAGGTCGTCAAGCGGTTGCTCGACACCGGTGTGTCCCTGCAACAGATCCGTATCGCCGTCGCCGCACTGCGCGACCACGGTGTCGACGACCTGGCCACTATCACCTTGATGTCCGATGGTGCGAGCGTCTACGAGTGCACCTCCGACGACCAGGTCATCGACCTGATGCGCGGCGGCCAGGGCGTCTTCGGTATCGCGCTGGGCTCGGTCTGGCGCGAGGTCGAAGGCTCGCTGTCCGAGTTGCCGTCCGAGCGTCCCGACGCCGAGACGATCGCCGACCATCCCGGTGACGAGCTGCGCGGACGTCGCGAACGCCGCGCGGCGGTCTGAGCACCCCCTCGCCGGACACGTCGAACAACAGCAACCAGCACCGGGCGCCTCGAGCGCCCGGTGCTATTTTGTTGCCCAGCTCACGACACCGGGCGGGAGAGTCCCCCGCCGCAGTGGTGGTGGCGCCGAAGGTGCAATTCTCCCCAGAACCTCTCAGGCCACCGGACCGCCCGGACGAGGCGAATCTGAAGGCACGCGCCGACAGATGGGGAGGCGAACCCGTACCTCGCCCCGAAGGAAGAGCATGACGCACAGCATGTCGAGTTCGACGCCGGATTTCGTCGGTCGCCACATCGGTCCCTCGCAGGAGGAGCTGGAAGAGATGTTGCAGGCCATCGGGTACGCCGACGTCGAGGCTCTGGTCGACAAGGCGATCCCGCAGACGATCCGCATCTCGGACGCGCTGGCGGTCGAGGCCGCCACCAGCGAGGCGGCGGTCATCGCCGAACTCCGCGAGAAGGCGAGCCGCAACCGCGTGCTCACCTCGATGATCGGTCTGGGTTACTACGGCACGCACACGCCGGGCGTCATCCGCCGCAACATCCTGGAGAACCCGGCCTGGTACACCGCGTACACGCCCTACCAGCCCGAGATCTCCCAGGGACGGCTGGAGGCGCTGCTCAACTTCCAGACCGTCGTGGCCGACCTGACGGGCCTGACCACGTCGTCCGCCAGCCTGTTGGACGAGGGCACGGCCGTCGCCGAGGCGATGGCGCTGATGCACCGAGCCACCCGTGCCAAGGACGACTCCGTTCTGCTCATCGACGCACAGGTGCTGCCGCAGTCCATCGCGGTGACCGAGACCAGAGCCGACGCTGTCGGCATCGACGTCGTCATCGCCGACCTGCGCAAGGTCACGTCCGCGAAGGACCTCGAAGAGTTCGCCGGTGGCCGCAAGGTGTTCGGCGTCGTCGTCCAGTACCCGTCCGCGAACGGCGAGATCGTCGACTGGAGCAACGTGGCCTCCGCCGCGCACGACGCCGGTGCGCTCGTGACCGCTGCGGCCGACCTGCTCGCGCTCACCTTGCTGAAGTCGCCGGGGGAGTGGGGCGCCGACATCGCTGTCGGCACGAGCCAGCGCTTCGGTGTGCCGATGGGCTTCGGTGGCCCGCACGCCGGTTACATGAGCGTGCGCGAAGGTCTCGAACGCAATCTGCCTGGACGCCTGGTCGGAGTCTCTGTCGACGCCGACGGCGCCCAGGCCTTCCGTCTTGCGCTGCAGACCCGCGAACAGCACATCCGCCGCGAGAAGGCGACCAGCAACATCTGCACCGCACAGGTACTGCTTGCCGTGATGGCGTCGATGTACGCCGTCTACCACGGCCCGGACGGGCTGCGCCGCATCGCGCGCTCCGTGCACGGCAAGGCCGTCGGTCTGGCCGCGGCGCTGCGTGCCGGGGGTGTGGAACTGGTCGCCGACAGCTTCTTCGACACCGTCACCGCGGTGGTGAACGGCCGCGCCGACGGTGTCGTCGAGGCAGCCCGTGAGCGCGGTATCAACGTGTGGCGGGTCGACGCCGACCACGTGAGCGTCAGCGTCGACGAGACCACCACCGAGCCCGAACTCGCTGCTGTCGCAGCAGCTTTCGGCGTGAATGCGCCAGTGCCCGCCGATGGTGAGCCGACATGGGCCAAGAGCCTGGTGCGCGAGTCGGAGTTCCTTGAGCACCCGGTGTTCAACACTCACCACAGCGAGACCGAGATGCTGCGCTACCTGCGTGGACTCGCCGATCGCGACTACGCGCTCGACCGCGGGATGATCCCGCTCGGTTCGTGCACCATGAAGCTCAACGCCACCACCGAGATGGAGGCGGTCACCTGGCCGGAGTTCGCGAACCTGCACCCGCTCGCGCCGGCCGAGCAGACCGAGGGCATCCGTGAACTCATCGACGAGCTGGAGCAGTGGCTGTGTGCCATCACCGGGTACGACTCGGTGTCGCTGCAGCCGAACGCCGGATCGCAGGGTGAGTTCGCCGGTCTGCTGGCGATCCACGCCTATCACGAGGCCAACGGCAACGGGCATCGCAATGTCTGCCTGATCCCGGCGTCCGCGCACGGCACCAATGCCGCATCCGCCGCGATGGCCGGGCTGAAGGTCGTCGTCGTCAAGACCGCACCGACGGGTGAGGTCGACATGGACGATCTGAAGATGAAGCTCAAGCAGCACGGCGAGAACCTCGCCGCGATCATGGTGACCTACCCCTCGACACACGGCGTGTACGAGGACACCATCACCGAACTGTGTGACCTTGTGCACGAGGCGGGTGGTCAGGTCTACGTGGACGGCGCCAACCTCAATGCGCTCGTCGGTCTCGCGCAACCGGGTGTGTTCGGCGGCGATGTCTCCCACCTGAACCTGCACAAGACCTTCTGCATCCCGCACGGTGGTGGCGGCCCGGGCGTCGGTCCGGTCGCGGTGCGCTCACACCTCGCGCCGTACCTGCCCAACCACCCACTGTCCTCGCACGCCGGACCCGACACCGGTGTGGGTCCGATCTCGGCTGCACCGTTCGGGTCGGCGTCCATCCTGCCGATCTCGTGGGCCTACGTCCGGTTGATGGGTGGGGCCGGTCTGACCGACGCCACCAACGCGGCGGTCGTCAACGCGAACTACGTCGCGAGCCGACTGAACGAGCACTACCCGGTGCTCTACACCGGCGAGGGCGACCTCGTCGCGCACGAGTGCATCCTGGATCTGCGTGGCCTCACGAAGGACTCCGGCATCACCGTCGACGACGTCGCCAAGCGACTGATCGACTACGGCTTCCACGCGCCGACGATGTCGTTCCCGGTCGCGGGCACGCTGATGGTTGAACCGACCGAGTCCGAGAGCAAATTCGAACTCGACCGGTTCTGTGATGCGATGATCGCGATCCGACGCGAGATCCAGGACGTCATGGACGGCACGATCGCCGCCGAGGACAGTGTGCTGCGCAACGCGCCGCACACGGCCATCAGCCTCGCCGGCGAATGGGACTACAAGTACTCGCGCAAGGACGCCGCCTACCCCGAAGGTGTCGACCCGATGCGCAAGTACTGGGCTCCGGTCCGTCGTATCGACGGTGCCTACGGTGACCGCAACCTGATCTGTTCCTGCCCGGCGCCGGAGGCGTACGAGGACTGATCAGCGCATAGCACAGCCGTGGCGGGTCGCAGCGAAATGTTGTGACCCGCCATTTGTTGTTCGCATGCGGATAGGGAGAGTTCATGTTCCCAGCCATCGGACGATGCATCTGATGGCCGCCTTTTTGAAGAAGCAAATCACTTCCTTCAGAATCCCCGGATCGCTTGGCATTCCTTGCTGGTCACCCGTTCAATCTTCACAGGTACAGGGACCTGGGAGGAAAGTATGTTCGGTAGGCATGGTCGGTCGCGGGGGACAGAGAGCGCACATGCGCTGCAACCGAAGAACCGTCAACAGGCAATGACGCCGGTCAGTCGGCGGACCGTGACCAAGGGGGCAGCCTGGGCAGCTCCGGTCGTGGTCATCGGCGGGACTGCGCCCGCGTTTGCGGCCTCCGGCTGGACGGTTTGGTTCGAGTCCCTGGGCATCGCCTGCAAGCTCCCCGGCAATTCATGCGTGAACGAGACCGGCATCAGCAAAGGTTATGTGATCAGGGTGAAGGTCTGTCACAACATCCCATATCCGACACAAATCACCGTTCGTGATGCGCTGGTGAGTCTGGGTGGCGCAACAGCCACCCTGTGGCAGGTGGCGGTTGCCGATATTTCATGTGCCTACGGCACAGCGTCCACGACGACCGACCCCGACGCGGGCCAGCAGGCAGATGTACTACTCAATATGACTGCGGCGCCGGCAGGGGGACAAGCATGCTGCATCGTCGACTTCGGCATCGAGGGCCAGCCAGATAGTGCGAACGCTTCGATCAGCGGTTCGGCACCGTTCAGTTGGAATGTCCCCTCAGCCCATGCAGATGAGAAGAACAAGACCGGCACGGGGACGATCATCTTGGGTGCGCCCGCGACCCCTCCATGCAAGGACTGCAAGATCACCGACGTGCCGAACGACCCGACGCCAACCACGATCTCGGCGAAGTCGTCGTCCAGTTCCTCCACCTCCGGTGCCACGAAGTCCTCGGCGGCCAGTGCACCGACCAGTGAGCCAGCCAGCACGGCTGCACCGACAAGCACGGCTGCACCGACAAGCACGGCTGCACCGACAAGTACGGCCAACTCGGCACCCGCAGCTTCGTCGAGCACTTCAACGACAAGCGCACCGACGTCGACGAGCGCGGATCCCCCCTCGGGCTCGTGACGAAACGCGAAGGGCGCCGGCACAGACGTGTGCCGGCGCCCTTCGCCATGTCGCCTGCACCGGCGGTCAGCGCATCGTTGCCAGGAACTCGTCGATCCGGCCGATCGCCTCGGTCAGCACTTCGACGTCGGGCAAGGTGACCAGGCGGAAGTGGTCGGGCTCGAACCAGTTGAATCCGGTGCCATGGGTGACCAGGATCTTCTTCGCGCGCAACAGGTCGATCACGAACTGTTCGTCGTCCTTGATCGGGTACACGTCCGGGTCGAGGCGCGGGAAGCAGTACAGAGCGCCTTCGGGTTCGACGCAGCTCACGCCCGGGATCTCGTTCAGCAACCGGGAGGCCAGCTTCGACTGCTCGTAGAAACGTCCGCCGGGCACGATCAGTTCGTTGACCGACTGGTAGCCGCCGAGCGCCGTCTGGATCGCGTGCTGCGCGGGGACGTTTGCGCACATGCGCATGTTGGCGAGCAGGGTGAGGCCTTCGAGGAAGTCGGTGGCCAGGTGCTTGGGGCCGGTGATGTAGACCCAGCCGGCCCGGTAGCCGCAGACTCGGTAGGCCTTCGACAGTCCGCTGAAGGTCAGGCACAGGACGTCGTCGCCCGCGTACGTCGCGGCATGGTGGTGCTGGGCGTCGTCGAAGATGATCTTCTCGTAGATCTCGTCGGCCATGACCACCAGATCGTGGCGGCGTGCGATGTCGATGAGTCCCTTGACGATGTCGGGGGAGTAGACGGCGCCCGTCGGGTTGTTCGGGTTGATGATCACCAAGGCGTGGGTGTTGTCGGTGATCTTCGACTCGATGTCCTCGAGGTCGGGATTCCAGCCGTTCTCCTCGTCGCACCGGTAGTGCACCGGTACGCCGCCGCAGAGGGTGACCGCTCCGGTCCACAGCGGGTAGTCGGGTGCCGGGACGAGGATCTCGTTGCCGTCATCGATGAATGTCTGCAGCACCATGTTGATCAGCTCGGAGACGCCGTTGCCGATGAACACGTCGTCGACGACCGCGTCGCGGAAGCCGCGTGACTGGTAGTACTGCGCGACGGCGGTGCGTGCGCTGTAGATGCCGCGCGAGTCGCTGTACCCCTGCGCATCGGGGAGTGACTGCACCATGCCGGCGACGATCGCCTCCGGCGCCTCGAAACCGAACGGGGCAGTGTTGCCGATGTTGAGCTTCAGGATGCGGTGACCCTCGGCTTCGAGACGCTGAGCCTCGACGAGGATCGGGCCACGGACGTCGTAACGAACTCCCTGGAGCTTGCGGGACTGGCGAATGGTGCGCATGCGGTCAGCTTTCCACAGCGGGTCAGGCGGCCGAGCCCGCATCGCCGACAAGCACCTCGACCCGTGAGCCCTGCTCGGTCTTGTGCACGCGGATCTGCGCCGGCACCCGCGTTCGCAACTCACTCACGTGACTCACGATGCCCACCGTGCGACCGCCCGACCGCAACTCGTCGAGCACCTGCATCACCAGCTCGAGCGACTCGTCGTCAAGGCTGCCGAATCCTTCGTCGACGAGCAGTGTCTGCAGCGGTCGGCCACCGGCCTCGTGCAGGACGGCCTGGCCGAGCGCGAGCGCCAGGGCGAGGGACACCATGAACGTCTCGCCGCCGGACAGTGATGCGGTGTCCCGGGAGGTGCCGGTCCAGGAGTCGAGCACCTGCAGGCCGAGACCACTGCGAGCGCCGCCCTTGGCTTTCGCGTCGGTGTGTTCGAGTTGGTAGCGGCCACCGGACATGATCGCGAGCTGGTGATTGGCCAGGGTGGTGACGTGTTCGAGGCGTGCGGCCAGCACGTAGGCCGACAACCGCATGTGCAGCGCGTTGTCGCCCGCGCCGGAGACCAGGTCGGCGAGCCGGTCAAGGGCCGGAAGTCGTTCTCGGTCGGCCTCGGACTGCGCGAGATGCTGTCGGACGTCCTCGCCGAGCCGCTCGAGACTGCCCGCCGCCCGCTTGGCGTACTCGAAGACCGATTGCGCCTTCTTGTTCTCCTCGAGGGCGGCCCGGCGTCGCGCTGCAGCGGCCGCGGGATCTGCCGGCGTCTGCGCCATCGCCTCTTGGACCTCGGGCTGATCGAGCACGCCACGTGCTTGCTGGGCCAGGTCGTGGGCGTGTTCCAGCTGACGACGTAGTTCGGCTTCCTCCGGATCGGCAATCCGCGCCGTTACGGCTTCTGCGGCGTCCAAGAAACCTTCATCGTCCAGTTGACGGTTCAGCTCCTGCGAGCAGTCCTCGGCGGTAGAGCTTGCGTCCTCGGCCTGCCGGGACAGTTCGGCCCACTGCTGAAGTTTCGACGACAATGCCTTGTGGACGAGGACGATCGACTCGACGCGCTCGTCGTCGTGCTCCGAGGTCGCACGGCAGGGACACAGCTCGTCGTGGGTGGCGAGGCAATCGTCGCGACGAGTGCGGGCGTCGGCGGCTTGGGTCTGCAACGAGTCGCGTTCGGTGGTCGCGCGGATGGCTGACTCGTCGGCCTGCTTCTCCTCGTGCTGCAGTTGTTCGGCGCGGTGGGTGAGGTCCACCTTCTGCCGTTCGCATGAGGCGAGCACCGCCTCGGCCCGGTCGACCGACGAGCGTCGGCGCTGCACCTCGGCGCGGACCGTGGCCGCGGTCGATTCATCGAGGGTTTCGGCGGCGAGTTCGCACCAGCGCACCTGGATCAGTTCGAGCGCGCTCTGCG
The DNA here is from genome assembly GCF_054778255.1 of Yimella radicis. NCBI lineage: Bacteria > Bacillati > Actinomycetota > Actinomycetes > Micrococcales > Dermacoccaceae > Yimella > Yimella radicis. The sequence continues at coordinate 45,724 of NZ_BAAGZR010000009.1, read as the reverse complement.
ATGTCTCGGTCGTAGCCCGGGCAGCCGCAGCCCGACGGCCGGCGTCGTCGTACTCCTTGCGGCGGGCCGCGGCCTCGGCTTCGGCACGGTCGATGTCGTCCTGGCGCACGATCGAAGCGGACGACGCGGGTGCGGGGTGTTCGCAGGAGCCGCAGACAGGACACGGGTCACCGGTCACCAGGCCTTCTGCGAGTTCGCCGGCGAATCCGGCGAGGCGTCGTACCCGTAGGTCGACGGCAGCGCGCTCCGCGTCCAGGAATACGGTGCGAGCTCCCTCCAGGGACCGCTGCGCGGCACTCAGGATCTTCGTCGCCGACGCGACTCGGTCGCGAGCCTGCTGCCACTCGGCGAGGACGAGTTCACGGCGTTCGAGATCGGGAACGGTGTCGATCGTCTGGCCGGCTGCGAGGGCCGTGGTCGCCAGTACTTGGAGTCGTTCGGCGACCTGGCGCTGCGCAGTGCGAACAGTTTCCTTGGCCGCCTCGGCGGCATTCAGCGTCGTGACGACCGCGGGCAGCGTGCGTTCGGCGCGGTCGAGGATGCGTGCTGCCTCGGCCGCCTGTGCCAGGGCGGGCTCGGCCTGGGCGACGCTCACACGCAGTTGCTCGGGAGCAGTGGTGAGTTCGGCGAGTTCGCCGGTGACCCGCGCGAGGGCGGTTTGCGCCTGCTGCTCACGGACGCGGGCACGCTCGAGTGCGCGGATCGCCCCCTGCACGCGCGTCGCGCACACATGTCGATCCAGGCGCTGCTGCAGCGCAGCCCGTTGGTCAGCACCCTCCTCCCAGGCCTGCCAGACCTGCCCGGCCCGTGCGCCCTGCTGCTGCAAACGGGCGAGTGTGGTCTCTCGATCGACCTGCTGTGTCGCGTTATCGAGCGCGGCGCTGGTGGCATCGGTGGCCGCGAGCGCGTAGGTGAGGCGCTCGGAGGTGTGCTCCCGCGTCGACTCGATGACCGTCGGCAGCGCGCAGACGGACAACTCACGCCATTGTTCGATCTGCGGGGCAAGGTCGACGAGCGACTCCTCGGCCCGCACGACCGCCGTGCGAATCTGCGCGTCCTTCGCGTCGATGGCCGAGCGCACGGAGCGGCGGGTGTCTACGAGCCACTGCTCGAGGTCACTGAATCGGGAGATGTCGAACAGCTTGCGCAGCAGATCGGCGCGGTCGTCGGCCTTCGCCCGAAGGAACGCCGCGAACTCACCCTGCGGCAACAGCACGACCTGAGCGAACTGTTGCGCGCCGAGGCCGATGAGTTCGTCGAGCACTTCTGCAACCTCGTCGGCGCGCGTACTCAACGTGCTCCACCCGGTGCCGGTGCGTTCCTGCAGCAGCACCTTCGCCGGTCGTTGGACTCGGCCGGTGCCGCGCTTCTTCACCGCGAAATAGCGCGGGGAGCGCGTGACGCGCAGGCGGCGGCCGGCCACGGTGAACTCCAGTGCCACCTCCGGTGTGACGCCGGGACGGGCGTGGTCGCTGGCCAGCCGCTCGGCCTGCGAGCGACGTGCTCCGGGGACGGTGGAGAAGATCGCGAAACTGATGGCATCGAGCACGCTCGTCTTGCCGCTTCCGGTCGGACCGTGCATGAGGAACAACCCGTGCGCCCCGAGGGCATCGAAGTCGATTGTTTCGGTGTCGCCGAACGGACCGAACGCCCGCAGCTCAAGGAGGTGCAGCTTCACGCCACACCCGCTCGCCGGTCGGCGACACCTTCGTCGTCCTTGCCGGCGCGAGCGACCCGGATCGCGCCGAGACCTTCCTGCAGCAGCGCCTGCTCGGCCTCGTCCACCGGGGTGGAACGGACGTGCTCGACGAAGTCGCAGCAGACCTCGACGTCCGCCTTGGCGTGCAGGCGTTGGACGTAGGACTGGCCGGAGTCCGCCCGCACCGGTCCGTCGAAATGCAGCGACAACGTATGCGGGAAACGGCCACGGATTCGCTCCATGGCGGCGACCGGCTGCAGCGCGTCGGTCAGTGTCACCTCGCACCAGGCGTCCTGCGCATGATCCAACGACGGGTCGTCGAGGAGTTCTTCGAGTTCGCCCCGCAAGCGGGCCAGGCCGCGGAACACCGGCGTGGGGATCTGTTCGTAGGTGCCGGCGTCGAGGTCGACCAGCGTGGACGACTTCGGGTGGCCGGCCTCGCTGAACGAGAACGGCATCGGCGACCCGCTGTAACGGACGTTGTCGCGCAGCACCTGCGGCCGGTGCAAGTGACCCAGCGCCACATAGTCGATGTCGTCGAAGACCTCGACGGGGACGACGCCGAGCCCGCCAACCGACACATCACGCTCGGAGTCGCTGGTCGTCGCGCCCGCGACGAAGGAATGGGCCATCACGACCGTGCGCGCGGCCCCCGGGTGTTCGCGGACGCGGGACAGCGCCGCTCGCATCACTCCCGCGTGGGTGCGCTCGGTGGCACCGAGTGCCTCGGCCGCAACAGCAGGTTCGAGGTAGGGGAGGGCGTGGATCGCGGTGTCGCCCACCACGATGGGTGAACCGATCTGCGACAGATCCGTGACGATGTGCAACCCGACGCGGGACAGCAGCCGGGCACCGAAACCGAGCCGCCGGGCGGAGTCGTGATTGCCGCTGGACAGGATCACGCTGGTGCCGGCCTCCGACAGAGCGACCAGCGCATCGTCCAGTACGGCGACTGTGTCGGGAGAGGGGAGAGCACGGTCGTAGATGTCGCCCGACACCAGCAGTGCGTCGACGCGCTCGGACCGAACGACCTCGACCAGGTGCTGCAGATATGCGCGCTGGGCATCGAGCAGCCCGACCCCATGGAAGGACCGGCCCAGGTGCCAGTCGGAGGTATGGAGCAAGCGCATGGTGCGAGATTAGGTGGCACCACCGACAACCTCACCGACCAACACGGGTCGGGGTCCGGTTGCCGGGCAAGCGGACGTCCGTCGCCTGAATATTCCTGCGAAGTCCAGCGGGCGAACAGCCCTACGGGTGGTGCCTCCTGTGGTTAGTTTTGGGCGCAGCATTCGACGAAGGGGTGGGTCATGGGATCCGATATCGCAGGTACGAGTTACACCCGCGAAGAACGACAGCGTTACCGCGAGAAAGTCCGTCAGGATCTCGACGTCTTCGAACGCATGCTGCACACCCGTGGCTTCGAGTTCGACCGACAACTGACCGGCATGGAGATCGAGATGAACCTCGTCGACGGCCAGATGCAGCCGACGATGAACAATGCGGCGGTCCTGGAGAAGATCCACGACGCCGACTACCAGACCGAACTCGGCCAATACAACATTGAGCTCAACGTGAGCCCGCGTCCGATGCCGGGCGAGGAAGCTCTCAAGCTCGAGGAGGACCTCCGGGCCAGCCTCAACCGCGCCGCCGGTCTGGCCGAGGAAGCCGGCGCCCGCATCGTCACGATCGGCATCCTGCCGACGATCATGCCCGACCACTTCCACACCGAGTGGATGAGCGCGAACACCCGGTACGCAGCCCTCAACGAGGCGATCTTCAACGCGCGCGGCGAGGATCTCTTCATCGACATCGAGGGCCCCACCGGCGAGCGCCTGGCGACCTACGCCGATTCGATCGCGCCGGAGTCGGCGTGTACCTCCGTGCAGTTGCACCTGCAGGTGAAGCCGCTGCAGTTCGCCGCGTATTGGAATGCGGCACAGGCCATTTCGGGCGTCCAGCTCGCGCTCGGCGCGAACTCACCGTTCTTCTTCGGCAAGCAGCTGTGGCACGAGACACGCATCCCGCTGTTCAAGCAGGCGACCGACACCCGCAGTGTCGAGCTCAAGAATCAGGGTGTTCGTCCCCGCGTCTGGTTCGGCGAGCGGTGGATCACCTCGATCTTCGACCTGTTCGAGGAGAACGTCCGGTACTTCCCGGCGCTGTTGCCCGAGTGCAGCGACGAGGACCCGGTCGCACTCTTCGAAAAGGGGAAAGCTCCCGACCTGTCCGAACTGCGCCTGCACAACGGCACGGTCTACCGTTGGAACCGTCCGATCTACGACATCGTCGGCGGGCGCCCCCACCTGCGGGTCGAGAACCGCGTGTTGCCGGCCGGGCCGACCATCGTCGACACCATCGCCAATTCTGCCTTCTACTACGGCGTGGTGCGCATGTTGGCGGAGGACGAGCGTCCGGTGTGGACCCGGATGAGCTTCGCGGCAGCCAACGAGAACTTCTCGCAATGCGCTCGCCGAAGCATCGACGCGAAGGTCTACTGGCCGGGCTTCGGCGAAGTCGCTGCGGACGAACTGATCCTGCGCCATCTGCTGCCGCTCGCACACGAGGGTCTGGAGAAGTGGGGGGTCTCGCAGGCGGTGCGCGACCGTTACCTCGGTGTCGTCGAGGACCGCTGCCGCGCCGGCGTCAACGGGGCGACCTGGCAGATCGCCTGCGTGAACAAGCTCGAGGAACAAGGACTGTCGCGACACGACGCACTGGTCGCCATGATGGAGCGTTACCTGGTCGGCATGAGCGCGAACGAGCCCGTGCACACCTGGCAGCTGCCCTGAGAATCGGACGGCGCAGCCGGCTCAGGATCCGCGCGGTCTCTCGTGATCGGCGCACGTTCCAAGGTGCGCCGATCACCGGAGGGTGCTCGGATTGCGGTGCCGGATCAGTCCTTGATCTGGTGGTTCCACACCTGGATGGTCGGCTGACCGTGGTGGAAGCCGAGCATCGAGATCGAGCCGGCACCCAGCAGCAGACGGGCGCCGAAGCGGGGGCTCATCTGCAGGAACACCGATGCCAGGATGCGCAACGAGTGACCGTGGGCGACCAGCGCAACGTTGCCTTCGTCGATCATCGGCGTCACCTTCGCCAGGACGTGGGAGACACGGGCGGCGACGTCCCACACGGACTCGCCGGGAGTCTTGCCCGGGACGACACCGTCCTTGAAGACCTCCCACGTCGGATCGCCGACCTGCTCGCGGATCTGCGGCGTGGTCATGCCTTCGTAGCCGCCGTAGTCCCATTCACGAAGTTCGGGCGCGATCTCGACATCGCGCAGACCGGCCAGTTCCGCCGTCCGCACCGCCCGTTGCATCGGTGAACTGAACGCACCGACGAAGTTCATGTCGGCCAGGAAGTCGGCCATCCGGCGGGCGTCCGCTTCGCCGTCGGGCAACAGCGGCATGTCGGTGGTGCCGGTGTGCTGGCCGGTGCGGGACCACTCGGTCTGGCCGTGTCGGATCAGGACGAGGCTGTGCTCCACCGGTTGGCTCATGGCCGCCACGCTAGTGGCAGGCTTGGCAGCATGACGAACAACGACGCCATGCGCTCGGTCTCCATCGTCCGGACGTCCGCCGGCAAGTTCCGCGCGACCAACGCCCGCGGCGGCATCCTCGACTTCGGCAGCGGCGGTGACGACCAGTTCACGCCGGTCGAACTTCTGTTGGCCTCGATCGCCGGTTGCTCAGCCATCGACGTCGACATCTTCACCAGCCGTCGCAGCGAACCCGACACCTTCGAGGTGACGGCGTCGGGGGAGAAGCTGCGCGACGAACAGCACAACCACATGGGGCCGATCACGGTGCGGTTCGAGGTCACGTTCCCCGAGGGCGAAGCAGGCGATGCCGCTCGCAAGGTGCTGCCCGATTCGGTGCAGCAGTCGCACGACCGCCTCTGCACGGTCAGCCGGACCGTTCAGCTCGGCGCACCGGTGACGATGGACGTCGCCGAGGGCCACTGAGCCTCGATGGCGGTCCACATCGCGTTCCTGCGAGCGGTGAACGTCGCACCGCGTTGGGTGAAGATGGAGCAGCTGCGAAAGCTGCTGTCCGACAACGGTTTCGATGGCGTCGAAACCCACATCCAGTCAGGAAACATCCGGTTCAGGACGGCCACGCGCAGCCGCGCGAAGATCGTCGCCACGCTCGAGCGCCTGATCGAGGACGAGTTCGGCTTCCCTGTCCCGGTGGTGCTCCGAACACCGGATCGACTGAGTCGGATCGCTGCCCACGCCGATGCATTGCCCGATCCCATCGGCGGTGTGCAGAGTCGCTATGTGACGTTCTGCGTCCACACGCCGTCGTCCGATACCGCGCGGACGATCGGCGGCTGGGAGGTCGACGGTGAGCGACTGATGGTCGACGGTGACGAAATCCATTGGTGGTTGGCGAAATCTGCGCACCAGGCGAAGATCTCCAATGCGCGTATCGAGAAGCTGGTCGGGCCGGCGACCACCCGCGACCTGAAGGTCGTTCGCGCCCTGGCCGCCAAGTGGGGCGACCCAGCGTAAATTTGCGCCATGGCCCGCTATTACGACGTCCACCCGGTCGACCCGCAGCCGCGCAGCATCAATCAGGCGGTCGACATCCTGCGCGACGGCGGCCTGATCGCATATCCGACAGACTCCTGCTTCGCGCTCGGTGCGATGCTCGGCAATGCCGACGCGAAGGATCGGATCATGCGAATCCGGCAGCTGGACGACAAGCACCACTTCACGCTGATGTGTCACGACTTCGCACAGCTCGGCCAGTTCGTGATCATCGACAACAAGGTGTTCCGTGCGCTGAAGGCCGCGACGCCGGGCCAGTACACCTTCATCCTGCCGGCCACCTCCGAGGTGCCGCGAAGGTTCATGCACGCCAAGAAGAAGACCGTCGGGGTGCGCATTCCGAGTCACCCGGTGGTGCACTCGTTGCTCAGCGCCCTCGGTGAACCGCTGCTGACCAGCACCCTGTTGCTACCCGGTGAGGACGAACCGATGGTCGACGGCTGGTCGATCAAGGATCGCCTCGATCACGAGGTGGACGCCGTCATCGACAGCGGGGAGTGCGGCACCGAACCGACCACCGTCGTGGACTTCGCGTCCGGCTACCCCGAGATCGTCCGGGTCGGTGCCGGCGATCCCACACCCTTCGAGTGACTCAGCGGCCGGCGTCGGCGGAGACCGGCGCCGCGTCCTGGATGCGCAGGAAGGGTCGCGCTTGTTCGATCTCGTAGGCGAGTTCGAGCAGCAGTCGCTCCTTGCCCTTTTTTGCCGAGAGCATGAAGCCGTTCGGAACACCGCTGCGCGACAACCTCATCGGCACCGAGACGGCTGTCGGCCAGTATGACCAGCCTTCCGACTCCGGGGAAGGATTCGTCGGCATGGCGGTCATAGAGTGAACACATGACGCGCGCACTCATGGTGACCGAACACGGCGACCGATCCGTCCTCGCAGTGCAGGACGTCGATGTCGTACCGCCCGGGCCGGACGAGATCCAGGTGCAGGTGGCCGCCATCGGAGTCAACTTCATCGATGTCTACAAGCGGCAGGGCGTCTATGCCGGTGACACCCCGTTCGTCCTGGGCGAGGAGGCTGCCGGCGAGGTCGTGGCTGTCGGTGACGGCGTGGCAGATTTCGCCGTCGGCGACCGAGTTGCCTGGGCCCAATCCGGCGGCAGCGCAGCCGAACTGGTGAACGTGTACGCGTCTGTCGTGGTGCCCGTGCCCGACGGTCTGGGTCTCGATATCGCCGCGGCGGCGATGCTGCAAGGGATGACGGCTCATTACCTGGTCAACTCCACCTGGCCGGTGCAGCGCGATCAGGTCGCGCTCGTCCACGCCGCTGCCGGAGGCGTGGGTCAGCTGCTCGTGCAGATGATCGGGGCCAAAGGGGCCGACGTCATTGCGACGGCCGGCAGCGAGGACAAACTGCGCATCGCGCACGATCTGGGCGCCGCACACACGATCAACTACCGCGAGTTCGAAGGTGAGGCCTTGGCCCACGAGGTCCGACGGGTGGCCGGGCGCGGCGTCGACGTCGTGTACGACGGAGTGGGCGAGACGACCTTCGACGCGTCCCTGGCCAGCCTGCGTCCACGCGGGATGATGGTGCTCTTCGGCGCAGCGAGCGGACAGGTGCCGCCGTTCGACCTGCAGCGCCTCAACAGTGAAGGGTCGCTGTTCGTCACCCGCCCCACGCTGCGTGACTACCTGCTCGACCGCGACGAGTTGCTCTGGCGTGCACGCGAAGTGCTCGGTGGGTTGGCCGACGGCTCGTTGCGTCTGGAGATCGGGGCGAGTTACCCGATCGACCGAGCGGCAGCGGCTTATGAGGCTCTCGAGGGCCGCCGAACGACCGGCAAGGTGATCCTGACTCCCTGACGTGCGGCGCCGAATCCCTCACCGGGATCCGACGACACAACTCGCCGGCGAGTCACCGTGTCTCGATCAGCCGGTCAGACCCCAGACCTGCGCAAGCGCGTCGTAGGACTCGCGACGGTGCTGCGGGTCGAAGGTGTACGTCGTCACGATGACCTCGTCGAGGGAGTGCTCCTCGACGAACTCGCCCAACCGGTCGCGGACGGTCTGCGCCGTCCCGACGAAGGTCGCGCGCTCGTCGGGTCGCCCGGCGAACTGCAGTGCTGCCTGCGGGATGACCGTCGAGAGGTCGTCGACCGGCGGCAGGAGCGGGCCGAGTTGTCCGGTGCGCAGGTGGACGCGCATCTGCTGCGAGGTGGTGAACAGCCGCTCCGCCTCGGCCTGGGTGTCGGCGATGACCACGTTCGCCCCCGCCATCACCGTCGGACGGTCCACCTGTGCTGTGCGCACGTCGGCCTGGAAGTGCTCGCGGTACACCTGCAGCGCCTCCCGGATCTGCTGCGGTGCGAAGTGGGAGGCGAACGAGTAGGGCAGCCCGAGTGCGGCCGCCACCTGGGCGCCGCCGGTGGACGACCCGAGCATCCACACCGGGACGTTCGTGCCCTCGCCGGGGATCGCCCGGACGCCGCCGGGCAGCGACCGCGGCTCGCCCAGCAGATCGATGATCGCGACGACGTCCGATGCGAATGAGTTCAGGTCCGGTTCGCCGCGCCGCAGGGCGGCAGCGGTCATCGGATCGGTGCCGGGGGCGCGTCCGATGCCGAGATCGAAACGGTCGCCGTACAAGGTGGCGAGGGTGCCGTAGTACTCGGCGACCATCAGGGGTGCGTGGTTGGGCAGCATGACCCCGCCGCTGCCCAGGCGGATGCGTTCGGTGTGGTGTGCCAGGTCGGCCAGCACCACCGAACTCGCGGACGCCATGAAGGTCGTACTCCCGTGATGCTCGGCCACCCAGAGGCGCTTGTAACCGAGGCGATCCACATCGGCCGCGAGGGTGCGCGTGTGGTCGAAGGCGGTCGAGCGCGCCATTCCTTCGCTGACCGGGACGAGTTCGAGGACCGAGAGCGGGATAACTGGGTTCACGGTTGGTCAAACCACTTCACGGGCGAGGTTGTTCCGCGTCCTAGGGTGAGGGTGGAATCGAATCCAGGAGGTCACGATGAGCGCGAGCCGAGAAGCGCAGGCCGGTGTGGTCGAGGAACTGACCGATGAACTGGGCGCCGACGTGGTGCGCACCAGCGACGAGCAGCGCGAGGCCTACCGTTACGACTGGGCCCGTGACCCGGACGCGGTGTTGCCGTTGGCGGTTGTACTGCCTCGGAACGTCGAACAGGTGCAGGCGACGATGCGATGGGCCACGCGGCACGGAGTATTCGTGATTCCGCGCGGCGCCGGCTCGGGCTTGTCCGGTGGTGCGAGTGCCCAGGCCGGCAGCATCGTGCTCTGCCTCGAACGGATGACCGCGATCGAGGTCGATCCGGCCACCCGAACCGCACGCGCGCAGGCGGGAGCGCTGAACGCATCCGTCAAGCAGGCCGCTGCCGAACACGGTCTGTGGTACCCGCCGGACCCGTCGTCCTTCCAGATCTCCACCATCGGCGGCAACGTCGCGACCAATGCCGGCGGCCTGTGCTGTGTGAAGTACGGGGTCACCGTCGACTACGTGCTGGGTCTGCAGGTGGTGCTGGCCGACGGTCGGCTCATCACCCTCGGCGGCCCGCGACTGAAGGACGTCGCCGGTCTGCCGCTGATCAAGTTGCTGGTCGGCAGCGAGGGCACCCTCGGCATCGTCACCGAGGTGTTGTGTCGCCTGGTGCCGAAACTGCCCGAACCCGCGACGTTGGTCGCCACCTTCGAGACGCTGACGGACGCGGCTCTTGCGGTGGTCGCCACCTGCGCGACCAGTCGTCCCTCGATGGTCGAACTCATCGACAACGCCTCGATCAACGCGGTCGAGGACCACCGAGCGATGGGCCTCGACCGTGCGGCCGGCGCGATGCTGCTCATCCAGTCGGACGCCGCCGGCGAGTCGCGCGCCCTCGAACTCGCGGCCGCGCGCGCGGCGTGCGAAGAAGCGTCCGCGACCGAGATCTTCGAGACCGACGACCCGGACGAAGGCGCGATGTTCGTCGAAGCACGACGCGCTGTGTTCCCGGCCCTCGAACGGCTCGGTGCCTACATGCTGGAGGACGTCGGAGCATCGGTGCCGCTGCTGCCCGAACTCGTCGGGGGAGTGGCCGACATCGCGTCAGCGCACGATTTGCTGATCGCTGTGGTGGCTCACGCGGGTGACGGCAACACCCATCCGGTCATCGTGTACGACGCGTCGAACGAGGATGAAAAGCGGCGCGCTGCAACGGCTTTCACCCAGATCATGGAGTTGGCGCTCTCGCTCGGAGGAACGATCACCGGCGAGCACGGAGTCGGGCGGCTCAAGCAGCCGTTGCTGTCGCGCCAGCTCGGTGAGGACGTGATGGGTCTGCAACACGCGATCCGGAAGGTCTGGGATCCGCAGGGCCTGCTCAATCCGGGCGCCGGATACTGAACGGCTCTGCGGGGTAGTAGTTGATAGATCAACAAAAACTGCCTACGCTGCTTCCATGAGCGAACGGATGCCGGTGATCTATCTGTCCCATGGTGCGCCGCCGCTCGCCGACGACCGCACATGGGCGAGCGAGCTGTCCGCGTGGTCCACGAGGCTGCCCACCCCACGCAACGTGCTGATTGTCTCGGCGCACTGGGAGAACAGCCCGATCACAGTGTCTTCGACCACCGGTGCACCACTGACCTACGACTTCTGGGGCTTCGACCCGAAGTACTACGAGGTGACCTACCAACCGCCGGCCGCGGACGAACTCGCCGCCTCGGTGGCCCGCACTGTCGCCGATCTCGGTCCCGTCTTCCAGGACCAGGATCGCGGACTCGATCACGGTGCCTACGTGCCGATGGTCGAGATGTATCCCGACGCCGAGGTGCCGGTTCTGCAGGTGTCCCTGCCGACGCTCGACCCACGCAGCCTTTTCGACTTCGGCCGCAAGCTGTCGACACTGCGCGACGAAGGCACTCTCATCGTGGGCTCCGGGTTCACCACCCACAACCTGCGGTGGTTCCACCCGTCCGAACCGGCGGACGCCGCTGCTCCGACGCCATCTCGCGAGTTCGACCACTGGGCGGCCGAACGCGTGGGCGCCGGGGACGTCGACGCCATCCTCGACTGGGAGTCCAAGGCGCCTGCGGCCCGTGAGGCGCACCCGCGCTCGGAGCACTGGGCACCACTGTTCGTCGCCCTCGGCGCGGGCTCCGTCGATGGTGCGGTCAGCGGGAGCAGTGAGATCGACGGGTTCTGGTACGGACTCAGCAAACGATCGTGGAGTTTCGCCTGAGCCGAGGTCTGCGCTGCGGTCAGTCGGCGAGCAAGGACGCCTGGTAACGACGCATTCCGCGCAGCCAGCGCTCGTGATCCGACGTCTTCTGTCGCATCATCTCAAGCACCTGAGCGTGCGGCAGGATCAGGAATCGCTGCGCCGCAACGGCTTCCAGCACCTCCTGCGCAACCGTGTCGGGCGTCAGCACGTCTCCCGCCGACAGCACGGCGTTGGTGGCCGCCCTTCCGAGCCGGTCGCCACTGTCGCGACCGGCGTACAGGATCGCGGTCTCGACTCCCATGGGGCACAGGCAGCTGACTCCCACGCCCTGATCGCCGAAGGTGATGCTGAGCCACTCCGCGTAAGCGACTGCAGCGTGTTTGGTGACGGTGTAGGTGGCCGATCCGATCTGGGTGAGCAGGCCTGCCGCCGAGGCCGTGCTGACGAAGTAGCCGGATCCGGCCTGCACCCAGCGGGGGACCAGGCGCTGCGCCGCCCGGATATGAGCGCGGGTGTTGACCTCGAAGCTGTGGTCCCACTGCTGCTCGGTGACCTCGAGTCCGCTGGCGCCGATCACACCGGCGTTCGCGAAGTAGAGGTGGACGTCGCCGAAGCTGTCGTCGGCCACGCCGATCAACTCGTCGATCACACCGGGATCGGCCACATCACCGGTGACGGCAACTGCGCTGTCGCCCAATTCTTCTGCGACGTCCTGCACGGTGGGGGACAGGTCGGCGAGCACGACCCGTGCACCGCCTCCCACCAGTGCTCGTCCGAGTGCGGCGCCGATGCCTGCGCCCGCTCCGGTGACGATCGCCACCTTGCCGTCGATGTCCACGAGATCTCCTGGGGGTTGTCGTCAGTGGTGCAGTGGTCGAGTCCTGATTCAAGCTCATCAGTCCTGGCGATGCGTGGCAGTCCCGCCGAACCAGACTGCCGTCAGGGTAACGCGAGCACTTGTATTGAACACTTGCGCAAAGTGGGCGCCTCCGGAGAGCGGAAGCCGCTACCCGGTCAGACGCGCGGGCCGGCCGGATCTGGGCTCGGTGGTGCGACGTTGACCCGACATGCAGTTGCTGGAACAGGCGACCGGGTTCGGTCCGAAGGTCGACCTCGCCGAGGGTGTCCGCCGCTGCGGGAGTGGTACCGAAAGGCGTGAGATCTGCTTGTCCCGCGCTCAACATCAAGACGAGACTCCGCAGACGGGGAGCCGGCGGCCACTTCGGGGGCTGACCGGCTCCTTCGTCACCGGGTCGACGAACTCGATGCTGGCTGCGAGCAACTGCAGCGGGGTGCTGAAGTCGTTCCGCGCGACCTGCAGCTGCCGGGGGTACAGCGGGTCACCGATGATCGGTGCACCGAGGTGGCTCATCGTCGCCCGCAGTTGATGCGTCCGTCCGGTGACCGGCCGTAGCTCGTACAGAGCGTCGTCGCCATGGTGTTCGACCCGTCGGATCCTGGTGTGGGAGTTGGGTTCCGGGTGGGCAACCTCGACACGGGTTGCGTGCTCGCCGTGCACCTTCGTCAGGTGCAGGTACATATCGGTGGTTTGTTCGAAGTCCTCCAGCGCGGGCGCCAGTGCGAGGTAGGTCTTGACGACTCTTCGGGTGGCGAACAACTCCTGGTAGGGGGCACGCCACCGCGGGTCCTTGGTCAGCACCAGCACGCCGCTGGTCAGCCGGTCGAGCCGATGAGCCGGACTGAGCAACGGCAGATCGAGTTCGTCTCGCAACCGTGCAACGGCGGTCTGGACGATGTGGCTGCCGCGAGGCATCGTCGCCAGGAACGGTGGCTTGTCGACGACCAGGATTCGCTCGTCCTCGTGGATGACCGGGATCCCGAACGGTACGACCGGCTCGGGTGCGAACTCCCGCCGGACGAACACCACCCGTCCGGCGACGTAGGGCGTGGAGCGATCGACCTGCGTACCGTCGGGTTCTGCGACATCTCCCGCGTCGAGCTTCGCATCGACCTCGTCCGGCGTGAGCGCCGACAGACGTTCGACGAGGTGATCACGGACCGTTGTCCAAGAATCATTGTGCGGCAGCGATATTCGCATCGCGTCGATGCCGTGTTCCTGAGGAAACGGTGATCGTGGACGGTGGCGGCGACCACGACTCATGAGTGACTCACTGCCGGATCATGTACGGCTCAGCTGCACCAGCACCTCGTGGTGGCTGCTCTGCGGAAACATGTGGAACACCCGTGCTCGGTCGACGCCGAACGACGGGAGCAGAACGAGATCCGTCGCCAGGCTGCGTGGATTGCAACTGGAGTAGACGAGGTGACGGGTGGCCGAGCGCTCGAGCCATTTGCAGACGTCCGGGCCGATGCCCCGTCGGGGTGGGTTCACGACGACGACGTCCGGCGCGGGCGCCGCAGCGACAGCTTCGAACGCGTCCCCCGCCACGAAGGTGAATCTCGATGTCGCACCTGCGGACTCGAGTTCGGCGGCCGTGCGCCGAGCACTGATGATTGCGTCCGGGGACAGTTCCGCTCCGAACACCTCCCGCATGCCTTGGCCGGCGGCGGTCAGCCCGAACCCGCCCACACCGCAGAACAGATCCAGCAGGACCGCGGGAGTGAGATCGCCGATCCAGTCCGCTGCCTGTGCGTACAGCTGAGTGGCGACGAAAGTGTTCGTCTGGAAGAAGCTTGCCGGCCGCAGGTGCAATCTGACCTCACCCATCCGCATCGGGAGGGTGTCGTGCTCGGTGAGGACGATCTCCTGCGCACCCTCCGTCACCGCACGATGATCGGGCAGCAGGTTCACCGACACGACCCTCGTACCAGGAACGTGCTTGTGCAGCAATGGAATTGCTCGTTCCACCTTGCCCAGTTGCCCGGTGGAGCGCAGCACGAACCGGATCATGAACTCGCCGTCGGGGGAGTGGGTGACGATGAGATTCTTCAGCTCGCCGTTGCGGTTCGGGACGTCGTACGGCGTGAGCCCCGCTTCGGCGACGACCTCCCTCAGCAACGGCAGCGCGTCGGCCAAGGCGGGTTGGTACAGACCGCACCCGGTGAGATCGACGCCGTTGCCGTGGTCGTCGACGATGCCGAGGGTCGGTGCGCCGCGGCGTCCGCCGACCATCAGCTTCGCCTTGTTCCGGAAACCCGACTCGGGCCCGGTCGCGGGTGGCAGCCATTGCTCGGCTCGGACGTGCTCGGCAAGAGTCCTCGTGACGAGGTCGTCGCCGTCGTGGACCTGCTGCGGGTACGGCACGTTCATGAACGTGCACGACCGGCACTCGTGCCGATCGAAGTACCCACAACGCATGGGGTCGAGGATAGGCGGACGCAAGGCGCGGCCCGGGATCGCTCCCGGACCGCGCCCATCGTGCATCGCTCAGACCTGCGCCTTGTCCAGACCACCGGTCCATTGACCGACTCGATCAAGGTCTGAACTCAGTCCACCGACATCTCGCCGAGCTTGCTCCACCCCTCGACCTTCGTGTTCACGATGTCCGGGGTGCGCTGCAGGTACTTCGGCAACTCGGCGGTGGCCTTCTTGAAGTGGTCGCTCTGCACGTGCTTCGCGCCGGCGTCGTCGTCCTCGAACGCTTCGATGAGGATGTACTCGTTCGGGTCGTCGAGGCACCGCGACCAGCGGAAGAACAGGCAGCCGTCCTCGGCGTTGCACGCCTCGGTGAACTCCTTGGCCAGCTGCGGCCAGTCGTCGGCGTGCTCGGGCTTCACTGGGAACTTGGCGGTGATGAAGATCAAGGCGTCTCCTTGGGTCGTTTCAGGTACGGGTCCAGCCTCTCAAACGGCAGGACGGGATGGCAGGTAGGTGCAACGCTGATTTGTAAAGGACTCAAGCAGATCGTCGATAGCGTGGCAACGTGTTCCAAGGGACTTGTTTCTCCTCACGTTCTCGCGGGCGGCGCGGGAGCGGGGCTTACGCCGGAAAGAAAGTTCTCACCATGGTTGGTCTCGGGTGCCGTTCTGCTGATCGTCAGACTGTCGGTGTTCACCCGAGCCGTCGTGGTGTTCTTCAGTAATGAATGAGGCTGGGAGGGCGTGATGGAACAGAAGAAGCCGCTGCTGCTGCGCGCCAAGGACGCGGCGGGGTTCGCGCTGGTCTGGTCGCTCGCGAAAGTGGCCCACCGCGTGCGGTACACCCGGTCCGACGACATCCCGGGCGAAGGCCCGGTGATCATCGTCGCGAACCACATGACGATGAGTGAGCCACTCGCCGTTGCTCGAATGGTGACCGGACACAGGCGTTTTCCGCACTTCCTCGCGATGCGTGAGGTGTTCTCCTGGCCGGTGGTCGGGTGGCTCGCCCGGGCGACCGGTCAGATTCCCGTCGCGCGCGGATCCGCGAACGCCGCCGCAGCTCTGGACGAAGCCGGGCGCCGTCTCGACCTCGGGCAGGTCGTGGTGCTCTACCCCGAGGGACGGCTCACCACCGAACCCGATCGGATGCCGGGACCGGCCCGAACAGGCGCTGCGCGGCTCGCATTGACGCATCCCGAAGCGCCGGTCTTCCCGGTCGGGCTCTGGGGCCCGAAGCAGGGGACCGAGCACCTCTGGCACCGCCACTCGGCCCACTTCAGCGTCGGACCGCAGATCGACCTGAGCGTGTTCGCCGGACGGACCGACGACCAGGCGGCGCGTGAAGCGACCGACCTGATCATGGCTGCCATCCGCACCGAGGTGCTCAACGCGAAGGCCCTGCACGCCGTCCGGCACGACGAGAGGTAGCGGTTCAGCCCCGTCGCATCCAGCTGCGGCAATCCTCCGATCGGGGGTCGTGGACGACAGCGGAGTCGTCTGCAAACGCGCGAAGCTGCGTGTGTCCGGTTCGTAGGCCGGCCATTGCGGTGCGTCCCCCTTCGCGAAACCGACCCACGCGGACTTGCGAGCAGTTCAGCCATCCTCCCTGACCACGTCCTGCGGGTTCTTGTCCGGACGCCAGCCGCGCCAGGCGGGGTGGCGCAGCCGGTCGGTGGACGTCCATTCGCCGAAAGTCACCTCACCGACCTCGCTGGGTCGCACCCACTTGGCATCCTTGGCGTCGGCGCGAGGCACGTCGTCGAGCGCGGGAGTCTTGCGCTCCAGTCGCTCCAGGCGATTCTTGATCTCGGCCAGCTGTTTGGCGTTGAACCCGGTGCCGACACGTCCGACGTAGGTGAGTCCGTCGTCCCCGTTGACGGCCAAGAGCAACGAGCCGATCGTGTTCGCACGACTGCCCGCACCGGGTTTCCAACCGACGACGATCACCTCCTGCATTCGCTGGTTCTTGATCTTCAACCACGTCCCCGCGCGCTTGCCCTGCTGATAAACGCCGTCGATGGTCTTGGCGATCACCCCTTCGAGTTTCAGGTCCTTGCTGACCTTCAACGCTGCCTCTGCGTCCGAACCCAAAGTCACTGGCACGTGGATGTATTCGCCGTCCAACGTGAGTGCTTCCAGTGCCTTTCGACGCTCCGAGTACGGCGTCCGGAGCACGGATTCGCCGTCGAGGTACAGCAGATCGAACACCATGTAGTGCGCCTTCGATCCGCCCGCACCGTGATTCTGCAGGCTGCCGAAATTTGACCTGCCGTCCTCGTCGAGCGCGACGATCTCGCCGTCGAGCACCGCGGTGTGGCCATCGAGGAGCGAACCCAGTTCGGCGAGTTCGGGATAGGTGCGGGTGAAGTCCTTGCCGTTGCGGCTGCGCAGCGACGCCTGACCGCCGGTGACCTCGGCGATCGCGCGGTAGCCGTCCCATTTCGTCTCGAACACCCAGTCACGTGTGCCGAGGTCGTCGACCGAACCGACACTCGCGAGCATCGCCTCGAAGCGCGGCAACTTCTGGTCGGTCGTGGAATCGGATGTGCCGGTCGCGGCCTGGCTGTCGGCTGGTTCGAGCTCCATGCGGTGCATCAGCCAGTTCTTGTCGTCGCCGCCCATCTTGGTATGGATGATCGCGAACTTCGCCGGCTCTCCGCCCAGGCCTCCGTCGGGACGCCCGTGCAGGACAGCGATCACTTCCTTGTCATCGCGCCACTTCTCGCACTCGTAGGTGCCGGCGTCCCAGATCTTCACCTCACCGCCGCCGTACTGACCCTGCGGAATCGTGCCCTCGAAGCTGCCGTACTCCAGCGGATGGTCCTCGGTCATGACCGCGAGGTGGTTCTCCTTCGGGTCGTCCGGTGGCCCCTTGGGCACCGCCCACGACACCAGCACGCCGTCCCGTTCGAGCCGGAAGTCGTAGTGCAGGCGGCTGGCGTGATGCTCCTGGATGACGAACGAATTTCCTTCGCCGGCAACGGGGGACGCCTCGGGCACCGGTTCCGGTGTCTTGGCCTGATCCCGCATGCTCCGGTACTTCGTCAGCCGATCCTTCGCGGTGCGCGAGACGCGTTCGTCCTTGTCCAGCAGCACTTGCATCGGATCGCCGATGGAGGCAAGACGCTCCAGTACCTGCGTCGGTGTGAGTTGCTCCAGGGAGGCGGTGAGTTCGTTCCATTCGCGAGGGACAGCGACATACGGGTGATCCCGTCCGCGCAAGGAGTACGGCGCGACAGCCGTCTTGTTGCCGTTGTTCTCGCTCCAGTCGATGAGCACCCGGCCGCCGCGAACGTCCTTGCGCATGTTGCTGACCACCAGATCCGGGTGCTCTTTCTCCAGAGCCTCGGCGAACGCCTTGGCCACCTCGGTGACCTGTCCTGCCGTGTGCTTACCGTCCAATCCGGCGTACAGGTGAATACCCTTGCTGCCGCTGGTGACCGGCACCGACGTCAGCTTCATTCCGTCCAGCAGTTCCTTGCAGAGGTGGGCGACCTCGATGCACTCTGCGATGCCGGCACCCTCGCCCGGGTCGAGGTCGAGAATCATCCGGTCAGGGTTCTGATGCCCGCCGCGCGGACCGACCTTCCATTGCGGGACGTGGATCTCCAGACTCGCCAGCTGGGCCAGCCAGACCAAGGTGGCTTCGTCGTCGACAAGTGGGTAGGTCGACGCGCGATGGCGATGCTCCAAGGACACCGTGGCGACCCAGTCCGGCGTCGACGCGGGGTCGAGGTTCTTGTGGAAGAACGCGTCCCTCGGCTCGTCAGCTGTACCCACACCGTCGACCCAGCGCTTGCGTGTCGCCGGTCGGCGCGACGCATGCGCGACGAACCACGGGGCCACCTGGCGGTAGTAGTCGATGACGTCGCCCTTGGTCGTGCCGGTCTCGGGGTACATCACCTTGTCGAGGTTGGTCACCTTGATCTCGTGACCGCCGACCTCGATCGCGGTCTGTTCGCTCTTGGCCATGTCGTCAGTCTGGCCACTTGCGAAGCTCGGCGGTCACGAAACCGTCACCCGACGTCCGTGCGGTGCCAGTCTGTTCACACCGACCACGACCGACGGAGGCATTGCAATGAAGCGCATCGGCTATTTCCTTTCGTGCGAGGAGTATTCACCCGAGCAGTTGGTCGAGCAGGCACGTCTGGCGCAGGAGGCCGGGTTCGACGCGCTGTGGATCAGCGATCACTTCCACCCGTGGACCGATGCACAGGGCGAGTCGCCGTTCGTGTGGTCGATGATCGGTGCCATCAGCCAGGTCTGTGATCTACCGATCACGACGGCGGTCACCTGCCCGACGGTTCGGATCCATCCCGCGATCATCGCCCAGGCAGCAGCCACCAGTGCCCTGCTCACCGGCGGGCGCTTCACCCTCGGTGTGGGCAGTGGCGAGGCGCTCAACGAGCACATCCTGGGCGACGTCTGGCCGCACGCCGACGTCCGGCTGGACATGCTGGAGGAGGCCGTGGGCCTCATCCGCGAGTTGTGGACCGGCGAGGTGGTGTCACACGAGGGGCCGTACTACACGGTCGACACCGCCCGCATCTATTCCGTGCCGAACAGCCCGCCGCCGATCTACGTGAGTGCGTTCGGTCCGAAGGCGCTCGAGCTCGCGAGCCGCATCGGCGACGGATTCATCACCACGCAGCCCGATGCGGAAAGCGTGAAGAAGTTCCGAAAGGCAAAGGGCGCGAAGGCGCCGACGCAGGCGGGCTTCAAGGTGGCGTGGGGCAAGAACCGGGACGCCGCGATCGATGCCGCCTTCGGGATCTGGCCTAACGCGGCAGTGCCGGGGGAGTTGTCCCAGGTGCTGCCGAGTCCGAAGCACTTCGAGCAGGCTGCGGAGTTGGTGACCCGGGAGAAGTTCGCCGAGAACGGCGCGTTCGGTCCCGATGCCCGCGAGCACGTCCAGGCGTTCGAGCCGTTCGTCGACGCCGGCTTCGACGACATCTACGTCGCGAACATGGGGCCGGACTATCGAGAGATGATCAAGGCGTACGGCACCGATGTATTGCCCGAACTGCGCCGGAAGCGTTCGCCGAAGAAGGCATCTGCGGCCAAGGACAAGAAGAAGTAGGCGGGGAGCCCAGGGCCGAAGCCCCCTGCGTCGGTTGGGTGTGCGGTCCAGCCTCTCACGGGTGCCCGCGGCGAGCGGTGAACGCGGCGATGATCGCGACCAGGTCGCCTGGCATCTGTTGCGGAAGGCCGTGCGCGCCGTCAGGCACGGTGACGACGTCGCCGTTCGCTGCCGCGGCCAGTTCGTCGCACCATCTGCGACTGGAGACCCGGTCGGCAGAACCACGCACGACGAGCACTCGTGTGTGGACGTGGTTCATGACGTCGGACGCCGGGCGTCCGGCTTCGGTGTTGAATCCGGCGAGCACCCGAGGGTTCGAGCGGAGGTAGTCGAACGCGGCCTGAGCGAAGACCCGCGGTGCCTCGGCCGGAACGCCCTTCACCAACGCGCCGACATGGTTGCGCATCCTGGGCCACCGATCATCCGGCGAGGGGGAGACCAGGATGATCGAAGTGACGAGGTCGGCGCGCTGCGCCGCGAGGCGGGCCGCGGTGATGGCCCCGAGGGAATGGCCCACGACGTCGACCGGACCGCGCTCGAGGTGGTCGAGCCAGGCCGCCACATGCTGCGCCTGCGCGTCGGCGTCCATCCGGTGCGGCAATCGCACGCTTCGTCCGCAACCGGGCGGATCGATCACCAGAATCGGTCGATCGAGTGGGTGCCGGTCGAGGAACCAACGGAAGGCGTGCCACGACATCGACAGGCCGGGGATCAATACCAGCGGACGCGTGTGGGGTCGACCGGGTCGCTCCACCCAGGCGGTCATGACGCCATTCACCGGTTCGCGCCGACGAGTCAGCCCCTCGTCACGGATTCGCCTGGCGGGTAATGGGATCGGCATCATCCTGAGTCTGTCACGGAAGGCCACCTGATCGGGGGTGGTGCGGTGACCATCCACATGCAAACGTGGCCGCACCCGGGCGGACTCCCGTTCGCCCTTACCGAGGAGGTTCTCATGACCGACCAGACCGGCAAGCCGAACGACTCCGAGCAGGACGCTGCGACCGATGCAGCGCAGAACGTCGTCGACGACGTGACGTCATACGAATACAGCGGCGATAAGGACCGCATCGAACACAAGCTGGACGAGGGCCTGGACCAGGCCGGTGTCGAACTCGACTCAGCCGAGAAGAAGCGCGTGGCGCAGGACATCGACGCGCTCAAGGACGACGAGGGTGCCGGCACCCCGGACGTCGAGCGGGCACGTCCCAAGGAGTGATTCCGCGGCCCCACGGCGCGGGTTCTGTCATCCTCGTCCCGTGAGTGTCCCTTGGACCAATCGCGTCGAAGGCGTGCGATGACGGCATCCGCACCGCTTGCCCGGCGCTTGGGCACGGCAGATGCGGTGGTCGTCGGACTGTCGGCCATGCTCGGCGCCGGTGTGTTCTCCGCGTACGCGCCCGCGGCCGCGTCCGCAGGTTCGCTGCTGTTGGTCGCTCTCGCGATCGCGGCCTTCGTCGCCTTCTGCAACGCCGTCGCGTCGGCGCAGCTCGCCGCGGTGTATCCCTCGTCGGGCGGCACCTACCTGTTCGGACGCGAGGTGTTGGGGCCTTGGTGGGGGTTCGTCGCAGGGTGGGGTTTCGTCATCGGGAAGACCGCGTCCTGTGCCGCGATGGCGATGACGTTCGCGTACTACCTCTTCCCCGACACCTCAGTGCTGCAACGACTTTCAGCCGCTGTAGCCGTAGTGGCCCTCACCGCTCTGAACCTGCGGGGCATCACCCGGACTGCGGTCGCCGCGAAGGTGCTGGTGACCATCACCGTCCTGGTGCTTGTGTTCTTCGTGGTGCTGGTGGGTACCCGTGAGAGCGTCGTGCCGAACGCCGCTCTTGCGTCCGCCGAGCCCTACGGAGTGCTCCAGGCAGCGGGTCTGCTGTTCTTCGCGTTCGCCGGGTACGCGCGGATCGCGACCCTCGCCGAGGAGGTACGCCGCCCGGAGATGATCGGTCGCGCCATCCTCATCGCCTTCTCAGTGGCGGTCACGTTGTACGCGGTGATCGGCGTGGTGTCGGTGAAGGTGCTCGGGTCATCCCTTGCTGCGGCGGATGCTCCGCTGATGAGCGCGGTGGACGCCGTCGGCGCCTCGTGGGCCGGCCCGATCGTGCGGTGCGGTGCCGTTGCCGCCAGCCTGGGAGCGCTTCTCGCGCTGATCGCAGGGGTTTCCCGGACGATGCTTGCGATGGCGCGCGAGCGTGATCTTCCGAGTCCTTTCGCCACGGTTGACGAGCGGCACCAGGTCCCTGCCGCCGCGGAGATCGCGGTGGGGGGCGTCGTGGTGCTGCTGGTGCTGCTCGCCGACCTGCGGGGAGCCCTCGGCTTCTCGTCGTTCGGGGTGCTCACCTACTACTTCGTGACCAACGCATCCGCTTTTCGTCAGCCTTGCAAGCAACGGCGTTGGCCGCGTGCATTCAACATCCTCGGCATGGCGGGCTGCGCCGTGCTGGTGGCCACGCTGCCCTGGCAAGCGGTCGCACTCGGCGCCCTGGTGCTGGCCGGCGGCGTGCTCGGACGTGCTGCCCTGCGTCGCCCATGACGGCAGCCCTGACGACACCGAGGGCCCACCACCTCGCGGTGAAGGGCCCTCGGTCTCGGCTGAGTTCGATCAGGTCAGCGACGTGTCGTCACGCTGCTGGTGCTGTTGAACGTTGTCCTTCGACTCCTGGGCGCTGTCCTTGACGTCCGTAGCGGCCTGCTGGCCTTCGGACTTCACTGTCTGGGCAGAGTCCTGGGCGGTCTGCTTGACGCTTTCGACTGCGTCCTGCGCCGGCTCTTTGAGGTTCTGAGCCGACTCCTTCGCGAGTGACTGCGCTTCGGACACGACGGGCTGCGCCTTGTCCTTGGCCTGCTGTGCCAGGTCGCGTTCCTTCTGCGACGCCGGCATCAGCGAGCCGACGAGCCAGCCTGCGCCCAACGCGATGAGCCCAGCGGCCAGGGGGTTGCCCTGGGCCTTGCGCTTTGCCTGCTGGGGCAGCTCACCGGCGCGGTCGCCGACATTCGAGACACGATCGCCCACGCCCGGACCGTTACCGGTGTGCTCGTCGCGGAAGTCCTCTGCAGTGCCCATGACCTTGTCCTTCAATCCGGCGGCGGTGCCCGTCACCTTGTCGACCTGGCGGCGGGCGATGTTGCCCGGCGTCACGGCCTCACCAAGGGCGTTGACGTTCTGACTGAGGTTGGAGCGCGTCTGCTGGATTTCCTGACGCAGCTGCTCCGGGTCGTTGTTGCTCATCGGTTGTTCCCCTCATTTCCCTGGAGCGCATCGGGGACCCGCTTGGCGGTGTCGACGGTGCGCGGCATTCCTTTGACGTTCTTGAGCTGTCCCTTGCCCATCGAGGCGAGGATGGCGGCGATGACACCCCAGATGAGGGCGACGATCACCGCGGACCAACCGAGGTTGTCCATGAGATCTCCGAGCGCCCACCACAGGGCGATCGACAGGAAGAACAACGCGTAGTGCACGGCGGCGCCGGCACCCGCGAGCATTCCCGCGCCCTTGCCGGCCTGAGACGCGGACTGCTGGACTTCGGCCTTGGCGAGCGCGACCTCCTGCCGCATGAGCGTGGACATATCCTCGGTGATCTCGCCGATGATGGCGCCGATCGAGGAGACCTCGCCTTTCTCATGCGTGCCGTGTGCACTACGCAGCGGCTCGGCCGGCGGGATTGCGTCAGTCACGTTCTCGTACTGACGGTTGGAGTCGGCAGGACCGTTTCCGTATCCGCTCCCGTACCCGCCGGCACCCTGGCCGGCGGCGTGCGATCCGGTGCCGTTGTCAGGACCGACTGACATCAGCGCAGGTCTTCCGGACGACGCGGCGTGCCATTGCCGAACTGCTGGCCGGGCTCGACCCGAGCACCGTCGACGTACTGCTCCGGCTGGTAGCCGGGGACACCTTCGACGTACTCGGCGTACTGCGGGGCGTCGTGCACATTGTCGGCGTACTGCTCGCCGATGCCGTACTGGCCTGCGGGCGGTGCGTAGCCGGTGGGCTGGTGCGACTGCGGGCGACCGGCGACATACCGGTTCTGACCCGGACCGCCCTGGCCGTAGGAGTCACCGGAGTCGTCGCGCGCCTCATCGGCGATGCCGCGGGTCATCCGACCGGCCACCAAGCCCACGAGTGCGGCTGCGGCCAGGAAGGTGCCCGGACGCTGACGAGCGAAGCGCTTGACCTCATCGACGACGTCGCCCGGCTCACGGTTCTCCATCCAGGTGGCCGCGTCCCGGGCCCGGGTCGACGCCTGACGGGCCAAGTCGGACGCGACGCCGGACTGCTCGCTGCCCTTCGACATTCCGTCGAGTTCGTCTGCGAGAGAGGTGAGTCCGCTCGCCAGGCGCTGCTGCTGCCCGGAGCTCTGACCGCCGAACTCGCTCTTCAATTGATCGATCAGCGTCTTCAACTGGTCGGTGGCCTCGTGCAGGACCTCACCTGCCTGCTGCTGGGCGGTGCCTGCAACATCGGACGCGGACGACTTGGCGTCCTGCGCGACGGACTTGGCTTCACCGGAGGCGACGTCCTTGGTGGGGTTGGGCTGGTCGAGATCGGCTCGGCCCTCCGTGTACTTGATGTCGTGCTGGGGGTTTCCCGGCAGTTCGTGGTCTGACATACCTCGTCCTGACTGTGAGGAGTGTGGGTCCTGAACGCACGGCAGCGTTCGCCGTGACGTGTCAGCGAAGTGCGGAAGTGTCGACCGCACGCATGACCCGGAACGTCTTCGACGGTATGGCGCTCAGCGCGGTTGAAACGGGCTGGCGCTTGTCGGAAGGCGGCGATCGGCGAATTTCACCCCAACGGAGGGTGGATGCAAGTGGCCGTAACACCAGTGGCGCGGGACAGACTGGCGGATCGATCGGGCGAGTGCGCCCGACCCGTTGATGCGAAGGTGCACAAGATGTCCACGACCCACGAATCGGATCGATTGTCAGATCTGGCCGACATGGTCGCCCAACCCGAATATCCCTGTCTGGGAGCGCGATCGGTCTTCCGTCGCGACAACGTCACCAGCATCGACCTCGGCGAACTGGGAGACCCCGCCAGTGCGCGGGACCTCGGAAAGGCGCTTGCCGTCTACGGGCGGTCGGCGGATCCGACCGGTCCGTTCCAGTCCTTCATCGCCACGTTCGACGGACCGGTCATCGACGACGAACGTGCCTTCGAGGATCTGCTCTGGGCCACGCTGCAGCAGTTGCACGACGGGGACGACCTGCCCTGGGCGCGCGGCGTCGGAGCCGACCCGGATGCGGCTCACTTCGCGTTCTCCTACGCCGGCGTGGCGTACTTCGTCGTGGGACTGCACCCGAACTCCTCGAGAGTGGCGCGTCGCGCGCCGAGGCCCTGTCTGGTGTTCAACCTGCACGAGCAGTTCGAGCTGCTTCGCGAGCAGGGTGGCTTCGAACGGATGCGTGACCTGATCAGGGCACGCGATCGAGCCCTGCAAGGATCGGTGAATCCGATGGCGGTCGACCATGGCGACTCCTCCGAAGCACGGCAGTACTCGGGTCGCGCCGTCGAACCCGACTGGCACGCACCCTTCGTCCCCCAGGAGACCCGATGACGACGCAGCACGTTCGCCCGCGCACCCCGAGCCCTGACGCGCACGTCTCGTATGCCGGAGGGGCGGACGCCCCGGCGCCCGGCTTCGAGCGCATCGCGCCACAGACAGGTGTCGGATTCGCCCTGCGAGCGGGGGAGATGCTCACGATCGTCGACCCGTGCGGGGAACAGGTGAGTGACTTCTTTGCCTTCGGTGCAGACGACCACGACGAGTGGTTCTCCACCGGCCGTACCACCGACTACAAGAACTCGATCTACGTCGGTCCGGGAGATCGGTTGTACAGCAACCGTTCTCGGGTCATGGCGACGATCGTCGAGGACACTGTCGGTGTGCACGACATGACGCTCACGCCGTGCAGCCAGGACACGTTCGACCTGCTCTATCCGGAGTTCGAGGGTGCCGAACACCCGAGCTGCTTCGCGAACCTCGTCGGCGCGTTCAACGTGTTCGACATCTCGTCCGACCGCATCTGCACGACGCTGAACGTGTTCATGGACGTATGGACCGACCTCGACGGCGAACTGCACATCGACCCGCCGCCGACGATGGCGGGCGACCGACTGACGCTGCGCGCTGAGATGGATCTCGTGGTGGGCCTGACCGCATGCTCGGCGGAGAAGTCGAACAACGGCAACTGCACCCCGATCGACTACCGCATCGACCGGCCCTGCTGACCTGTCAGGACCCGCGGGGCCGGTCATCGCGGACGCAGGCCCCAGGCATACAGCCACTCTCTCGTGCTTAGGGTTGAGACATGAGTGACCTCGCCCATGATCTCGTGCTGATCGCCAACGCCGGCGACGGCACCATCTCGACCCTGCGGATGGAGCGCCGCGAAGAACCCCGGCTCGAAATGATCGCGACCTCGGTGGCCGGGCAGGGGTGCAGTACCTTCGCGATCGACGCCGAGCGCGATCTGGTCTTCGCCGCGTACAAGGGTGAGCCGGCGGGGATCGTCACGTTGAAGCTCGACCGCACGACCGGTGAGTTGCACCCGGTCTCCCGCCGCGACGTCGACGCGTCGATGACCTACCTCGCCTTGGACGCATCGCGTTCATTCCTGCTCGGTGCGTCCTACGGCGGTGGCTTCGGTGAGGTGTGGCCGGTCGGGAACGAGGGTGATCTGGGAGAAGCCACCGCACATGTCGAGTTTGCGAACCTGCATTGCGTGGTCCCCGATCGCGGACACGCCTACTTCGTCTCGCTGGGCGATGATCTGATCGCGCAGTACGACCTGGGTGAGGACGGAACGCTCACCCCGCTCGACCCGGCGACCATCGCCCAACCGGACGGCAGCGGACCACGCCACCTGATCATCCACGACGAGAACGCCTACCTGATCACCGAGTTCTCCGGTGAGGTCATCCGCCATGACGTCGGCGCCGACGGCTCGCTCGCCCCGGCGGAGTCGGTGAGCATCGTCGATCCGTCAGCAGGCTTGAAACACAGTCGATTCGGCGCCGATCCCACACAGGAGGGTCTGGTGTGGGGAGCGGACGTGCACCGTGCCGGTCGCTGGATCATCGGCTCCGAGCGCAGCGCGTCCACCCTCGCGACGGTCGCACTGGATGCTGCCGGACACCTCGGCGAGGTCGCGGACTTCGCACCGACCGAGACTCGTCCGCGTGGGTTCGCCGTCACGGACGACGGGCAGTTCGTGATCGCGGTGGGGGAGAAGTCCACCGCCGCCGCGCTGTCCCGCGTGGAGGACGACGGCCGGCTGACCGTTCTTGCGAGGGTAGGTATCGGACGCGGCGCGAACTGGGTGCGCATCATCGCCGGCCACTGAGTCAGTCGTCCGCTGCGGGGCGGGCGCGGTCGTTCTTGATCTCGCCACGTCGACGCTTCGCAGCCAGGCGCCGCCGCTGCGATCCACGGGTCGGACGTGTGGCTCGACGCTGCGGGGGAGCAGGTGCGAGTGCCTCGCGCAGAATCTCGGCCAGTCGCTCTCTGGCCGCCGTCCGGTTGCGCCGCTGGGAACGGTGTTCTGATGCGTCGATGGTGATCGTCGTGCCGACGAGTCGCTCCGACAGACGACTCAGCACGCGCTCGCGCTGCCGGTCGTTGAAGGCGGAACTGGCTGCGAGGTCCAAGCTCAGCTGCACCCGAGAATCGGTCGTGTTGACGCCCTGACCTCCCGGGCCTGAGCTGCGGGAGAAGCGTTCGAGCAGTTCGCCCGACGGCACGATCAACCCGCCCGGGATACCCGGTCCGGGGGGCACATGCAGTTCCGACACCCGTGCATTCTCGCGTGTCGTCTCAGCACTGTGAACGCTCGTGCGCGGTCACGTCGACCATCTCTATCCTTCGACCCATGTCGTGGTCGGTCTGGCTGACCCTGGTGGCGGCCGGGGCTCTCATCTCGTTCACTCCCGGTGCGGGGGCGATCAACACCATGTCGAACTCGCTGACATCCGGGTGGAGTCGTTCCATCTGGGGAATCCTCGGACAACAGATCGCCCTGGTGATCCACATCGCGATCGTTGCCGCCGGTGTCGGAGTCATCGTCGCCGAGTCGCCGTTGATGTTCGACGTCATTCGGTACGCGGGAGCTGCTTATCTGTTGTATCTCGGTGTGCGGCAATGGCGTTCACGTACGGCGGACACCGAAGAGACCGATCGGGCGCAGGCGATCGAGCCGCGCTGGTCGATGATGCGCCGTGGTTTGTTGGTCAATCTGACCAACCCCAAGGCGATCGTCTTCTTCCTGGCCTTCATGCCGCAGTTCATCCGGCCGGAGAACACGCTGCTGCCCCAGTACACGGTGCTCGGCGTGACCGTCGTCGTCATCGACGTGCTGGTGATGTGGTTCTTCTTCGCCGTTGCTGCGCGGGGCCTGCAACGACTCACCCGCAGCGCTCGGGGTCAGCGACGGTTGAACCGGCTGTTCGGCGGTCTCTTCGTCGGAGTCGGCGCGATGCTGGCGACGATCCGCTGACTCATCGGGGCGCGGTCAGTGCCGGTCATGGTGGATCGGCCCGCCCCGCTCGGACAACCGTCCGCCGTCGCCACCCCATCGCAGCGAGATGATCTCGGCCGCGATCGACACGGCAGTCTCTTCCGGAGTGCGCGCACCGAGGTCGAGGCCGATCGGGCTCGACATGCGGGCCAGTTCCTGATCGGACAGTCCTTCCCCGCGTAACCGTTCGAGCCGGTCGTCGTGAGTTCTGCGCGAACCCATGGCCCCGATGTAGGCGACCGACGGCAATCGGAGCGCGACCGACAGCACAGGCACATCGAACTTCGGGTCGTGTGTGATCACGGCGATCACCGTCTGCTCATCGACGGCTCCGGACTCTGCTTGGTCTGTGAGGTAGCGATGCGGCCAGTCGACGACCACTTCGTCCGCGTCGGGGAACCTGGCGGACGTGGCGAAGACCGGGCGTGCGTCGCAGACCGTCACCCGGTAGCCCAGGAAACTGCCCATTCGCGCGACCGCCGCCGCGAAGTCGATGGCGCCGAAAACCAGCATGCGCGGCTTCGGGGCGAAGGACTGCACGAACACCCGCATTCCTTCGCCGCGGCGCTGTCCGTCGGGACCGTAGGCAAGGGTGTCGGAACGTCCGCCGGCCAGCATGCCGAGGGCATCGTCCACGACCGCTGAGTCGGCCCGGTCCGAGCCGAGGGTTCCTGTGTGAGAAGCGGATCCGTCGTCCGCCGGACGCAGGATGACGCGTCGACCGACGCGATCGGGGTCGTCGTGTTCGACGATCGTCGCGGTGGCGACCGGGCGCTGTGCCTCGATGTCGCCTGCGACCTCTGCCAGTTCGGGGAAGGAGGCGGGGGAGAGCCGTTCGACGAAAACGTCGAGGATACCCCCACAGGTCAGTCCCGCAGCGAACGCGTCGTCGTCACTGACCCCGTACCGCTGCAGCACCGGCGTTCCCGACTCGAGTACTTCGCGGCTGAGTTCGTAGAGCGCGCCCTCCACGCAACCACCCGACACAGAGCCGGTGACCCGGTCGTCAGACGCGACGAGCATCGTGGCACCGGCCGGTCTGGGGGCGGACTGCCAGGTTGCGACCACCGTTGCGACAGCAACCGATTCACCTGCGGTCCAGCGCCGCAACAAATCGGGCAGGACGTCACGCACGGTCGAACTCCTGGGGTGAGTCGACGGGTGTGTCGACGTCCCGGCCGGTCGCCAGGTGGCCGCACTCGACCAGGTTGTGCGGGGTGGACACGAAGAGCGCGCGTGCACCCTGATCACCGGTCGCCACGTCGGCGGCTGCCGCCCAGTGGGTCCGTCCGATGATGACGGGATGGCCCGGAACGCCGTCATAGGTGGCCCGGACAAGCACATCGCGTGGGTCTGTCGCGGCCGCGGTCAGCACCCGAGCGACGACGCGGGCGTCGACGTCCGGCAGATCGACGAGCGTGATCAGTGCAGCGTCGACATCTCGGGTCGAGCACGCGTCCAGGCCTGTACGCAGCGACGCGCCCATGCCTTCCTGCCAGTGCTGAGCCACCACTACATCCACCTCGGGTATCAGCGCGGCTGCCTCGTCCGCTCCGGCACCAAGGACCGCGACCACGTCGTCGCAGCCACCTGCTCGAACCGCATCCACCGTGCGCTGCAGCCACGACCCGTCGGCGTCGTGGACCAGAGCCTTCGGCATTCCCATCCGTTCGCCACGACCGGCGGCGAGCACGATCGCAGCTATCACCACGGTGACCTGTGGCGCGACTTCAACTGGTCGCCTCGATGAGCGAAGCCGGAGTGAAAGGCGTGTCCCGCAGGCGGATTCCGGTTGCGTTGAAGATCGCGTTGCCGATCGCGGCGGGTGTGCCGACCATCGCCATCTCACCGATACCCTTCGAGCCCTTGGCGCCGAACCACTTGTCGTACTCGGGCAGGAACTCGACCTCGAGTTCGCCGATGTCGGCGTGGGCCGCGATGTGGTAGCTCGCCAGGTCGTGATTCATCACCTTGCCGAATCGGGGATCGTGGTACGACTCCTCGAACAATGCCGCCGAGAGCGCCATCGTCATGCCGCCGACCATCTGGCTGCGTGCGGTCAGCGGATTGATGATCGTGCCGGCTCCGTAGACGCCGAGCAGTCGGCGCACGCGTACCTCCGAGGTGACGGAACTGACGGCCACCTCGGCGAACTGGGCTCCGAACGCGTGCCGGGAGTACTTGCTCGCGCCCCGCGGCGGGCGTCCCTGGGCGCGAGCGGAGGCGCCGTCCGGTGGGTTGTCGCCGTGCTTGCGACGCAACTTCTCGCAGGCGGCGACGATCGCGTTTCCCCACTCGTAAGTGCCCTGGCTACCGCCGGCCATGATCGCCATCGGGGTGCCGGTGCGGCCGATGTCGGTCTCCACCTGTTCGACAGGTACGTCGAGGGCATCTGCCGCGATCTGGCGCAGCACCGTATGTGCGCCGGTGCCGATGTCCGACGCCTGCATCTGCACCACGTACTTGCCGCCGGTGTGGGTGATCCGGGCGAAGAGGCTCGCGACGTGCTGGTTCGGGAAGCAGGTCGACGCCACCCCGATACCGATCAGCCACTCACCTTCGCGCAGAGTGCCCGGGTCCTGGCGGCGTCCCCAGTCGAAAAGTTCCGATCCGCGCTTGAGTGCGGGGACCAATGCTCTTGTGCTCCACGGCTTCTCGGTCTCCGGGTCCACGTCCGGTTCGTTCCTCAGCCGCAGTTCGATCGGGTCGACGCCCAGCTGATGTGCCAGTTCGTCCATCGCGGTCTCGAGGGCGAACATGCCGTTGAAGTCGCCCGGCGCGCGCATCCACGTCTCCGGCGGCAGGTCGAGCATCACCGAGCGGTGCTCGGTACGGCGGTTGGGTGTGGCGTACATCATCCGGGTGGCGAAACACGACTGGTCGACGTTGCGCTTCAGGCGGGACGCCGCCTGGGTGCTGATGTGTTCGATCGCGGTGAGCCGGCCGATGCGGTCGGCGCCGAGCCGGATGCGCTGGCTGGCTTCGGGGCGGTGGCCGACGCTCTGGAACATCTGCTGTCGGGTCAGCGCAAGCTTCACCGGGCGCGGGCTGATCACTTTCGCGGCCATCGCGGCAAGGGCGATGTGCGGGTGCGGGAAGGCCTTGCCGCCGAACCCGCCGCCGACGTACGGCGAGATGACCTCGAGCTGATTCGGGAGCAGGCCCAGCAACGGCGGCAGCAGGGTGCGGTGGATGATCGGGCCCTGGTTGGTGTCGAACAGAGTCAGGCGGGTGGCTCGCGGGTCGAAGCCATCGACGTCGTGCCAGACGGCGATCACCGCGTGCGGCTCCATCTGGGCATGGAAGTGCGTGGGGTTCGCATACTCCTGATCGATCCGGTGGACGGCTTCGCGCCACCCTTCGTCCAGGTCACCCTTGCTCTCCGTGCCGCGCTTCATCAGCACGATGCGCGGGCTCTCAGCCTCCGGGTCGTGCGGGTCGAACTCGACCTTCGCCCGCTCCTCCTCGCAGATGACCTCCACCAACTCGGCCGCCTCGCGGGCTGCCTCGGGAGTCTCGGCGATGACGCCACCGACGATCTGTCCCCGATGGGCGATCTGGGGTCCCTGCAGGATCCACAGTGCCGGGTCGGACTTCACCGCGAGCCGAGGAGAGTCCTCGTGGGTGAGGATGTGCAGTACCCCGGGGACGGCTCGCGCCGCTTCTGTTTCGATGCGGACGATCTTGCCCTTCGTGATCGGTGCGGGCACCGGCCACAGGTAACAAGGATTCTCGACGTCATGCTCGTACGCATACGGCGCCGTGCCGGTGACCTTCAACGGACCGTCGACCCGTCGTACCGGGGTGCCGACGCTCTTCTCGCGACCGGCGGGTGCCTCGTTCGTCCGCTCCGGAGTCTCGGTCTCGTCCGGACGGGTCTGCGGGCGGACCGGTGCGTCGGTGCTCATCGAGATGCTCATCGGTTTGCTCCTTCGACCAGTTCCTGCAACACCGCGACGACAGTGCGCTGGAGCATCGGAATCTTGTAGGCGTTCTCCGAACCGACTTGTGCAGCAGCGAGTTCGGCGTCGATGGCCGCCTCGAACGCCTCAGCGGTCGCCGGCCCATCACGCAGCTGATCCTCTGCGGTGCGCGCTCGGTGGGGCTTGTGGGCGACGCCTCCGAGTGCGAGACGCACATCGTTCACCTGACCGCCGGAGATGTCGATCGCGGCGGCGACGGAGACCAGTGCGAAGGCGTACGACGCCCGGTCGCGCACCTTGCGGTAATGAGAGCGAACTGCCCAAGGCAGCGGCGGGATCTCGATGCCGGTGATGAGTTCTGCCGGAACGAGGTTGGTGTCGTGAGAGGGGTCGTCGCCGGGTAGCCGGTGGAAATCGGCGAACGGGATCTTGCGGTCGCCGTCCGAGCCTGTCACGTGCACGACTGCATCGAGGGCGGCGAGGGGGAGACACAGGTCGGAAGGGTGCACCGCGACGCACTGGTCGGACTGACCGATGATCGCGTTGTACTTGCCGAATCCGTCGATCGCCGAGCAGCCCGCACCGGGTTCGCGCTTGTTGCACGGGGTGGTGGTGTCCTGGAAGTACACGCAACGTGTGCGCTGCAGCAGATTGCCGGCGGTCGAAGCCATCGCACGGATCTGGCCGGAAGCACCCGCGAGAAGAGCCTCGCTCACGAACGGATAACGCTGCCGCACAAGTGGGTCCGCTGCAAGGTCGGCATTGCGAACGTTCGCGCCGATGCGCAGGCCGCCGTCTGCGGTTTCGTCGACACCGCCGAGGTCGAGGCGGCTGATGTCGACGATCCGATCCGGACGCTTGATGCCGAGCCGTAGGTGGTCGACGAGGTTCGTGCCGCCTGCTAGGTACGCCGTGTCACCGACGCCGCTCATCGAGAGTGCATCGGAAACCGTTGCGGCCCGGACGTACTCGAACTCCTTCATGCCTGACCCCGTTCCTTCGCGACGTCCGTGATGGCCTCACGGATGTGGCAGTACGCACCGCACCGGCACAGGTTGCCGCTCATCCGCTCGGCGATCTCTTCGGGCGTCAGGCGCACCTCGCCGAGGTCGCTCACATCCTTCGTGACATGGGACGGCATCCCCGCCTCGGCTTCGGCGAACATGCCTGCAGCAGAGCAGATCTGACCCGGCGTGCAATACCCGCACTGCAGGGCGTCCCGATCGACGAAGGCCGCCTGCAGGTCGCCGAGGTTGTCGGCGGTGCCGAGGCCGGCGGCCGTGGTGACGTCCGCACCGTCGTAGGACGCGGCAAGGGTCAGGCAGCTGACGATGCGGCGTCCATCGACCAGGACAGTGCAGGCGCCGCACTGGCCGTGGTCGCACCCCTTCTTCACCGAGGTGATGCCGAGCCGGTCGCGCAGTGCGTCCAGCACACTCACGCGCGGGTCGAGCTCGAGTTCGTGTTCCTGACCGTCGACGGTGAGTCGGACGGAGACGTGCTGTGCAGACGGCATCGGCGCACCTTCCAGGCAGGGGAGATTGTCACGGTAATCCTGTGCAGATACCGCAGGGGCGTACCGAAAGGGTGGGAACGGCACGGCGTCATATGCAGTCGAGCGTCGATCACCCGTCCGCGTCCCTTGGCGACTCTTGTTCGTCCGTGGCGGGCACGGCCCCGTCGAGCACCTGATCCAGTGATTCGGCTGCTTCGATGGCGATCTGACCGCGCTCGTAGTCGTCGTCATTGTTGTAGGTGAGCACTCCGACGACGGTGCCATCGGCGTCGGCGTACCAGACGGTGTAGGCGCCCGCGGATTCGACGACCTCGACACGCTCGTGCCCGTCGCCCCACGCTGCGTACTTCAGGGTGTGGTCACCGATCGTGCTCCAGAATCCAGGCACATCGCGCCATTGCTGCTGATCGTCGTCGTCCGATGCCGCATTGCGTCCGGCGAGCTCACCCATCGCCAGGGCGTCACCCCAGTGTTCGACCGGGATGGGGCGGGCCGCGATCGCATGGTGGGCGCGTACGACGTCGCCGGCCGCCCAGACGCCGGGTGCGACCCGCAGGTGGTCATCGGCGACGATCCGGCCTTCGTGCAGTTGCAGACCCGAGTCGGCGAACTGTTCCCCGACCGGTGTCACACCGACGGCCGCGAGCACCAGGTCGGGAGAGAGGGTGTGTCCGTCGTCCAGGTGGACGGTCGACGGCGCGGCCACCTTGGTCACCTGAACGCCCGTACGCAGTTCGACACCGAGCCCGGTGAGCCATTCGTGGATACGGCTGGCCGCGAACTCGCCGAGCCGGTCGATTTGTGGTGCCTGCTCCGGCGTCACGAGCGTGGTGTCGACCCCGCGAATTGCGAGCGAGGCTGCTGCCTCGCAACCGATGAAACCGGAACCGATGACGACGGCCGACCTCGCCCGTTGTGCCGACGCGACCAGGCGCTCGGCGTCGTCGAACGACCGCAGGACCAGAACCTCGGCGTCAGCGTCGGTTTCGGGGAGCGGGATCGGTTGAGCTCCGACGGCGACGATGAGTCGTTCGAACGCGACCGCTTCATCGCCGGCACGGATGCTGTGGGCCGTGAGGTCGATAGAGCTCACGGTCGTCCCGAGTTTGATCTCCACCTGGTCAGGAAGCTCACTTCCCTCGATCGGGGTGGCCTCGACATCGCTTCGGCCGGCGAGCACATCCTTCGTCAAGGGCGGGCGCTGGTACGGAGGCAGTCGATCGGCTGAGACCAGCAGGACGCGGCCTGTTCCTCCCGACTCGACGTAGGACGTAGCGGCGCTCGTCCCGGCGGGCCCGCTGCCGACGATCACCAAGTCGTAGCTCTTCATCCATCGACGGTATCCAGACCTCTTTGCTCGCCGACTCATTCCGGTGCGGCAGATTCGCCGCCGTGGCCGCGGTGCGGGACGTGGACTCCGGGCGGCACCTCGGCGAGTTGAGTCGGGAGGCCACTGCCAGTCGCAGCGCAAAGTGCGCAGTGCCCTGGCAAACGCGAGATCGCGCGATGCCTTGGTGGGGGAGATGCGGCGCGCCAGCGCGATCTGGTCGGCGATGCCGCGTCCACGTTGCCTGGACCTCACGCCTTGCTGGCACTGCTCTTCTCGCTGCGACCGGTCGAAGTCGGCCATGACGCGGGCCCGGGCTGCGGCCAGTGCGGAATCGAGTGACTCGATCTTCTCGAGTTGCGTAATCTTGTCGAAATCGTCTGGGGCAGAGCGTAGTTCACGGATCTGATCGATGATCAGATCGATGTCGACCGCCGGCTTCTGCTGCATATAGGCAGCCAACCACCCAGCACCGACGACGTCCGCGACTTGATGCTCGCAGTAGCGCTGGAGCACGACGGCTTCGTTGTGTTCGGTGTCCTTCGCTCCGTCGAGCAGCGGGACCGTCGAGTGCTGGCTCAGAGGTTGCGTCCGGGGCGTCGTCGAGTTCAGCGCGATACCTGTGGGCGAACTCGGTGACTTCGCAGGGTGACGGTCGAACCACTTGCGCAACTGGGTGCACGGAGAGACCTCCGCGCACCAGTCATCGAGCGGCCCGCTTACTCACCCCGCGTGGCCACAGGCGGTCGACCAGGACGCGAGTCAGGACGGGTCGACGGTCTTGACCATCACACAATTCTTCAGACCCTTGGGTCTGTCGTAGTCGAACCCGAGCCGCTCATACAGGCGCCGGGTGCCGTTGTAGAGGAATGACGACGACATCTTCTTGGTCTGATCCGTGAGGTCGTGCGGATAGCTCTCCACGCGTCCGCCGCCGGCCTGGGCTATGAGGTCGAGTGCGCCGCTGATCGCCAGTTCGGTGACACCGCGGCGCCGGTGTCGCTTGTCGACGAAGACGCAGGTGATGCGGTAATCGGGATCGGCTGCTTTCGTCGCGTGGTACTGCTTGCCGTGGTGCAGGGTCGGCAGTTCTTCCGGGGTGCCGTACTCGGCCCACGCAACCGCCTCGTCGCCGTCCATCACCAGTGCGGCGTGCGCGACTCCGTCGTCGACCAGTCGCTTCTTGATCGCCTGGTTGCCTTCGGCGGTTTCGCCGCGTCCTTCGCAGTTCGGATGCCCGTCGTGGAACCACGTGCACCAGCAACCCCCGAAGATGCCGTTGTGCCGCTGCACGAGTGCCTCGAACGCAGGCCACGTCTGCGGCGTAAGGGACGCGATCGTGTACGTGGGTTCGGTGCTCACCATTCCCTCAGTCCGTGCTCGTGGGCTTGGCCGCGACGCACAGGACACCGCGGTTTCCGTCCTGATCGGCGATCACCGTGAGTGCGGGGTAGTCGCTGTCGTCGACGACCGTCCCGCCGGCGGCGACGACGGCGGCGATCCGTTCTTCGGCTACTTCGGCGGCGATGTAGACCTCGATGTGGAAGCGTTGACC
Organism: Yimella radicis; assembly: GCF_054778255.1. NCBI lineage: Bacteria > Bacillati > Actinomycetota > Actinomycetes > Micrococcales > Dermacoccaceae > Yimella > Yimella radicis. Next base: position 9,093 of record NZ_BAAGZR010000009.1, on the reverse strand, counting down.
CGAGGCGTTGTCGTCGGCGAGGTCGTCGAACCACAGGTTCGGGACACGTCCAAGGGCGTCCCGAACCTCGTCGCTGGGGGAGCCGAGGCCTTGGGCATTCGGGTCGCCGGTCAGCAACGCCGCCCAAACGGGTGCGATCTTGGCAGAATCCGTTGTGTCCAACCCGAGTTCGAGCACACTGACCGATGCGGGATCGGGGGAGAGGTGCTGGTCGGAGGCGAGTTCGGTGATGCGGCGGGCGAGGTCGACGTCCTGTTGTGTCACCCACTCGACGACGTGTTCGGTGCCGTCGTCGTCGCGGTAGATCGCGTCGCTGGAAGTCAGTCTGAGGTCGACGTAACCCCTGCCGATCGAGACCTGCGGATGATGACCGAACTCATCACCTACGTCGCCCAGCGCAGCGACGAACCGGGCAGCGGCACCGAAGTTGTCGACGGCGTAGCGGGCGTGCAACCCCTGCGCGAGCTTTCGCCAATCGGTCAGGTCGGCCTCGGCGATCTGGTCCCCAGTCAGCATGTCCATGTCTGGACGCTACTCAACATCGCTGGGCCGGTACAGGGTTCGGGAACCGGGGTGAGAGCAAGGGGAGGTCCCAACTCAGTGCTGGGCGGCGGGGGAGCGACCCAAGACGCTGGAGGTGTCGGGCACAGCGCCCGACTTCGTCGACGTGGAGATCAGAGCGATCACGTCGCCGGTCGCGCTGCTGTCGGCGGCCGGCTGCGTCCGCTTCCAGCGTGAGTCGATCGGTGCTCCACCAGATGATGGCGGGACTCACGGAGGTCGAACCCCAGGACGTGGCGCGCGGTGGAGGACACGCTCGGACAGTTCGAAGGTCGGGATGGTTTCATCGGCCCGTGCGAGATGTTGGTGGGTGCCGGAACGGTTCGTTGAGCCCAAGGACTGCGTGCTCGGTGGGAGAGTGGCGTCATGCCTGAGTACTCGGTCAACAAGGTGGCCGTCACACATGCGCGCAAGCTCATCCGCGAGGGCAAGGTTGTGACGAAGTCGCAGTGGGGCGATGCGCAGCCCGACGCGAACCAGGAGAACGAGTTTCTGGACTCACACTCGTGGACCGAGTACAGCGCGTGGCATCTGGCGCTGGTTGATGGCGCGACCGAACAGACCAAGGGGCGCTACGGCTTCGGGTTCGGCGACTTCGACAAGGTGCACCGCTCAGGGCTGCTGGCATGCCAATATCGAGCAGCCGAGTGGAAGCACCGGGAGATCGAGGACGCTGCGACCAAGCTGCTGCGGTACCTGGACGACCAGACCGAAGACTGAGGCGGCGTCAGTTGTCGGCGATCGCTTGTTCGATCGTGGCGACGTCGATCTTCCGCATGGTCATCATGGCGGTGAACGCGCGTTCGCTGACTCCAGGATCAGTCGAGTTCATCGCCTCGCTGAGGACGCGGGGTGTGATCTGCCAGGACACGCCCCACTTGCCCTTGCACCAACCGCAGTCGCTTTCCTGTCCACCATTGCCGACGATCGCTTTTGACTTTTTCCCGAGGCAGCCCCCCGACTTCACCCAAAAAAGGACTCATACCAAAAAAGCATCAAGTACACAGTCCATCCCACCAATAGCAGAGTCAACCCCCCGCCCATGATTGATCTCTTTCTTGTAGTGGGCTCAGCGCAGAGTTCTGGACCTTTACTCTTTACTAAATATATCCGGTGCTGAAGTATGTCCAGATCTTCCGACCAATAGTCCCGAGAGGGCCGGAAGGGTTGCTCGAGTCCGATCCAGAGTGATCTTCGATTCACAAAATCAAGCTTCGGCCACCCGAAGCCTGTTACCGAAATTCCAGCCACCTGTGAGAGATCAACCAAATAGACAAAGATCGGATTCCGCACAGTTGCGAACCTGCCGTCGGGGGTGAGGGCTACGTATGGTCGCGCTAGGAGGAGAAAGGAAGAAACCGATACGAAGAACATAGGTGCAGCGACAAATGTCACCAAGGTGGAAGTAGCTAGGGCATCGGATGCGCGTTCGTTCACGCTTGGGCGTACCGTGGACGCGGCAAAAGCGAGTATTCCCCAAGCTCCGATACATCCTCCGATTCGATTGGCCAGGTTGGAAAGCATAATGCGGCCGGTTTTCGGGTCAGCGCGTCGTTCAATAGCGTATTCGCTAGCCGGCGGAGCCGAGCGCGGTCTCCAGGCGTCCATGTCAATCCCAGCCGTATCTGCTGGAGAAATGCGCCTGCATGGCATTAAGTTTTGCTGAGTGAATGTAGAACGAAGGTTGGTAGTTGTAATTCAGGCCAGCCCTCTTTCTCCGTGGCGTTGGGGCCGAGGGAAGCAAATAGGTACTCCGCCGCGGTGGCAGTCGTCGTGCTGCTGCCCGAAGGTGGGGTCGTGGGCGATGAGGGCACCTGCTCATCGGGGCGGAGGACCGGCAGACTGCACCAGGTGAACTCGTCCCGAGTCGTCGACCTGCATCCAACCTCCCGAAAATCTCGGTTACATCCAGTGATTCAATGATGCATCAGATGAAATCCAAGCGCATCAATGCAGGTCAGCGGCGTGCCGTTACCAAGAGGGTCGCCGGACCTGCATCGCATCAACGGCCAACCTCAGTCCGGTTCCGCCAACCCCGATCAGGCGTTTGTACAGGTCAGAGGCCCAACGGCCGTCGCCCCAGGGCGGTGGCGTGCGGCCGCGCGAATGATTCATCTGGTGCAATGCGCAGGGTACAGCTTGACATAATGTAGATTATCGGACATCAACTAGGACGAGTCGAAACAGATGAGAGAGCTCGTCTCAACTCGACATGACCTCGTCCGTGCAGGTCAGACGTCACTTTCGCTAGTGCCGCGAACTGCCAATGGACCACACAGGGGCACTCAATGGAGCAGGTCAGCGGCCGTGTCTCTCATTAAGTGAGAGAGTCTCGCGTATGGTTGGCGCCGTGGAGATGGTTCCAGGGCGCATCCCGGAGATGCTGCTGCGGCAGGAAGTCGGCCTGCTCCGCACTGACCAACAGGTGTTTGAGCACATGCTCGACCGCTGGCGCGCGCAGTTGCTCGCGCGTGGGTTGTCGACGGCGTATATCCAGTCGTCCTGCCGAGTGGTGGAGCGCTTTCAGGAGCACACCAACGAATACCCGTGGCGCTGGCACCCGATCCACCTGGAGCAGTACCTCGCCGACCGGCGGAGTGCGGAGAAGCCCGCGTCGGTCTCGACGCTGAGGGCGCAGGCTGGCGCGATTCGAGCGTTTTGCAGCTACTTGTGTGAGCCCGCGTATCGCTGGGTGCCGTTCTGCGAGAAGGTCTTCAACGACGTTCCCAGCCAAATCGTTTTCGACTGGAACTCGCCCCGCCACACGACAGACGACGCGGTTCCTCCGCGCCGGCGCGCCCTGACCCTCGATGAGATGGAGGCCCTGTTCGAGGCCGCCGACGACATCGCAGACGAGGAGTACGCCGCGGGGTCGAAAGGCTGGCTTCCTGCGCTGCGCGACTCGATCGCGATCAAGGTCGGCTACGCGTACGGCCTCCGCCGCCGCGAACTCACGATGCTCGAGTACGTCGACTTCGGCCCGAACCCACACGTCCCGGCCTACGGCAATTACGGCTCCGTTCAAGTGCGCTGGGCCAAGGGCACCAAGGGATCTGGCCCCCGGCGCCGCACCGTGCTCACCGTTCCGCAGTTCGAGTGGGTCGTCGATCTGCTGAAGGACTGGGTGTCCCATGTTGGCCGAGAGCTGTTCGCAACGGCCGACCGTTCCGCCGCCATGTGGCCATCAGAACGGAGTGGGTCGGTCGTCGTGCGGACCTTGGATCGGTCGTTCAAGCGAGCCAGGGAACGCGCAGGATTGCCCGAGGAGCTGACGCTGCACGCCCTCCGCCACTCTTACGTCACCCACCTCATCGAAGCCGGCTACGACCCGATGTTCGTGCAGCAGCAGGTCGGCCACAGCTACTCGTCGACCACGGCGCTCTACACGTCGGTGTCCTCCGACTTCAAGCAGAAGACGATCCAGCGCATGATCGCCCGACGGCTGGCAGGCCGCGAAGGAGAGTCCCGTGACTGAGTTCGAGAAGTTCACCCCCGAGACGATCGAGTTGCTCCGACGATCCGTGGACACCTTTGGCCGATGCAGCACCACGCAGTACTACGTCGCGATCCCGCGGGACGCCGACGTCGAGGACGGCGAAGGTGGGCAGGATGGCTGAGCAGCGACGAATCGGCTACCGCTGGAATCTCCGCCAGCTGATGGCGCAGCGCAACTTGTGGAAGACCACCGAACTCATCCCGCTGCTGCGATCACGCGGGATCAACCTCTCCCCTGCGCAGGTACATCGTCTGGTCACCTCGACTCCCGAGCGCATCCCGGCGCGCACCTTCGCGGCCCTGTGCGACATCCTGGACTGCGGTCCTGGCGACCTGTTCGAGCCGTTCGTTGAGATGCGGGCCGCGGCCACAGCCGAGGCGCCACGACGGCCGGAAGACATCGGCGTACAACCCGGTCAGCCCATCGCTCGGCGCGTGAAACTCGTTCGACCCAGCGACGATGACGCCTAACGGATAGTGGCGCGCCCACGCAAGCCGGACGACCCCGAGCGCCGGCGCGAGACCCCTTGCGACCGCTGCGGTGGCGGCTACTACCTCGTGGCCAGATGGGGACCTCACGACCAGATCTGCGGCTACTGCTACCAACAAGCCAAGCGCACCCGCGGCACCTGCGCGTGCGGTCACATCGGAGTGCTGCCCGGCCGGATCGACAACGAGCCCGCGTGCCGGAAATGCTCCGGGATCACACTCAACATCGATTGCGTCCGCTGCGGCGCCGAGGACGAGCTATACCGGACCGGGCTGTGCTGGCCCTGCGCGCTCAGCGGCGTTGTGGATCGACTCCTCACCAACCCAGAGACCGGTGTCATGGCCACTGAACTCGAGCCGCTTGCCGACGCGCTGAAGTCGATGAAGCGCGCCAACAGCGGGATGACGTGGATCCGGCAGAAGCACGTCACCGACTTCCTCAAGCACCTCGCCGTGCACCCGACCATCACCCACGACACCATCGATGGGCTCCCACGATCACGAACCCGTGACTACGTCCGCGGACTCCTCGTCGAGCACGGCGCACTCCCCCCCCGAGACGAGACCAAGGTCCGTTACCGGGAGTGGGCCGAGGACGCGCTCGACCGGCTGGCGAACGAGGACAACCGCGTGATCATCGACCGCTACGTCCGCTGGCAACACCTGCGCCGGATGAACGAGATGGAGACCGTGTCGCACGGCACGTTCCTCCGCAGCAAGCAGACGGTCACCGTCGCGATCAACTTCCTCAACTGGCTCCACGAGCGCGAGCTTCCGCTGGAGGACCTGCAACAGGCCGACGTCGACGACTGGGTCGTCGGCGGCCCGACCACCAGACTGCTCGTCGACCGGTTCCTCAACTGGGCAATGGGCAACAGACTCGCTCCTGCTGGGTTGAAGGTCCCACGCCATCGCCGCGGCACCAGCAAGAAGCTCAGCGCTAGCGACCAGGACGCCGCATTGAAGGAGGTCGTCGACGGTGAGCGGCTGAGTACACGCGACCGAGCTGCGGCCATCTTGGTGCTGGTGTTTGGCCAGCAACTGGAAGACGTTGTCGCGCTGACCTGGGACGACATCACCATCACCGAGGACCTCGTAACCGTCACACTCGGCGGATTCGCGATCGCGCTGAACGACCCGCTTGATCTTCCGTGGAGGGCGCTCGTGGCGAAACCCGGCCACGACCAGACCGCCGCCCACCCGAACAGCAACTGGGTATTCCGCGGCCAATCCCCTGGCCAGCACATCAACGCGATGAGCCTGCGTGACCGCCTTCGCCGCCAACTCTTCAGCACACGCGCAGCGCGGCTCGGCACCCTGCACGAGCTCACCAAGTTGGCTCCTGTCGCGATCGTCGCCGAGGCCCTCGGCTACAGCCCGAAGACCATCGAGACCCACACGACGGCGTCGGGCGCTGACTACGCCGCATATGTCGCCGCGGTCCTGACCGGCGACGGATGACGCAGATCTCGCCCAGACCTATCCGGACCAACTTCTCACGGTGTGACGCCGAGCCAACGGTCGATGGCACGGGTGACTTCGACGTGCACCTCCGCGGTTCGCACTGCGTCCTCGGCGAACATGGCGTGATCAACGCCTGGGAGCTCGGCGATCTCCCCGCCGACCGACCGGGCGGCCTCGATGTTCCACGCTGGGTCCTTGGTGCCACCGACGAGCAGCTGCCGGCCGGGGTGGCGCGACATTGCCTGGACGACCTCGGGCAGATGCAGCAGAGGCGTCAACCAGATCGCGTCGTATTCTCGCTGGGCGGCATGCTCGGCCGCGCAGGTGCCGAGGGACTTCCCGACTACCAGAACGCGCCCCGCGAAGTCGTCAACCGCTCCGGCCAACTGCGTCGCGACCCATTCGATCGTGCCACCGGTATCGAGATCGGGTGCGCTCCACGAGACAGCGCGAACTCGCCAGCCGTGTTGTAACGCCGCGCGGCCAGCGAAGGTCAGGAGCGGCATTGTGGAGGGATAGTTCCTGCCGGGCAGCAGCACCGCGAGCCCGATCGGCTCGTTATGGTCGTCCGGCCAGTCGACGTACTCGGTCATGCTCATGTCTCCCTTGGCTACAAATCGCTCTGCCTGCGGTCCGACCCCAAGAAGCGCCGCAAGCGGTCGCCGCCATCTACAGTCACCTCGCCAGCTGGTCGAACGAAGGCATGGGGCGTGACGACGACGCGCTGTTCTTCCACCCTCACCTTGCCGCGCCGAGTGTGTTGAACGATCCGTCGCCTGCCGTTGTCGACGTACCCGACTTTGCGGCTGACGGCTGCCGAGGCGTGACTCCCCACGATGTAACCCGACTCGCACCTGTCAGCGCCGAGCACGTCGAAGGCGAAGCCAACGGCGAGCTGGCGCATCAGCGTGCCGGTCCCCTTCCCGTGGTGAGCCCGCCCCAGCCAGGACCCAGTCATGACGAGGCGCGTCTGCGGGAAGTCCGTCGCATGTAGGTCCTGCATCCCGACGAGCACGCCATCGCGACGGACCACGAGGGCCAGGCGCCATTCGTCGGGCGCGAAAGTCGCCCTTTGCGTCCACCACCACGCTAGAGATGTCGTCGGGAAGCCGTCAGGAGATCCCGGCGCGAACGGCTCCTCGTGCCAGTCCCGGAGAAACGGCATCGGCAGCTCGGGATCGTGGATGCCGCCACGTACGAGCTCGACCAACTCGGGCAGGTCGTCGTCGCGCAGGACGCTGAGCACGACCGGACCGCAAGCGATCCGTAACGCGAACGGCGGGAAGATCTCCTCGAGTGTGAGCATGCTGGGATTCTTTCCGAGGCGGCCCACTTGCCGCCAGCCGGTTTCCGGACCCGGTGGTCATTGGGGTGTACGAAGGCCCCCCAGCGCCGCTACTCGTCCCACTTCAACACGTCTCACTACCAGTCGACCAACGGCAGTTGCATCAGATGCATGGGTGGGGCGAGTTTTGTGAGAAGACCTTCGGCAAAATCCCTGCACAGATCTCCTTCGAGTGGAACACCCCACGGCACACGACCGATGACGCGATGCCACCAGGGCGTCGGGCGTTCAAACAGAAGGAACTCCAGAAGCTCTTCGACATGGACGACCTCGTCGATCGCGAGCACGCCACCGCCAGCAAGCGCTGGCTACCCGCGCTGCGCGATTCGATCGCGTCCGTATCTGGGCAGCTCGGTCCCCCGGATCCACCGCGTCGACCGCGCGACGGTACTCGTCCTTGCGTGCGAACAACTCCCCCACACGCACCCGGTCAGCACCGCGGGCCTCCTCCAAGTCGATCAGGGCGATCAGCGAGCCGCCCAGGCGAGTCAGGCGTTCGCGCATGATGTCGTACACCACCACGTCACTGCACTCATCGAAGGTCTCGATGCGTTGCGGTTGAGCACTCATCACCCGTCCTCCTGATCAGGTTCCCTAGACGTCAAGGATTGCATCCCGCACGAACATCCCACGTGCACCGAGGCCTTAACGCGATCCGCATCAAACACCCTGAGCTTGGACAAGCTGACACTAAGGAGCGTCACCCATGAAAACGCCGACCCACGAAGCATTCGGGCACTTAGCGGACCGTGCGCCACGTCAACTTGAAATCGACGCAACCCAGCTTTGGAGAACAGGTCGCCGCCGACGGGCACTGTCCATCACTGGCATCGTTAGTGGGGCCGTTGCTGCGGCACTCATCGGCCTGGTGGCGATCACTGCCGGATGCGGTCGAACCACATCGCCCCAGCCAGCGGGAACAACGTTGATAACGACCACAGAACAGGTGCGTAGTGGCATTGCTGCGGAAATGGCGCGCAAGCCTGGTTGGCCACAGCGTGATGTCGTCGTCCGATCCGGAACGGTCGAGGTTCCCTTCGGCCCGAAGGATCCCGCAGACTACCTGACGTGGGCGAAAGGCCTCGGCGAGCGGTACGGCGACAAGGCCCCGCTCCGGCTGAACTATGTCGCTGACCGGCCCGGGGTGCCGACACTTGCGACGCTTGAGGCTACGAAGACCGATGTCAACAACGCACTGAACCCGGCGGCCACTTCGGCACACCTGAGTTGGGGTGTCTCGCTGTCAACCTTCGACGGCGCGGTTCTAGTCACCCACGAGAACACGACCGACCCCGCCTTCACGCAGGAGCTAGCTCGGCTTCAGCAGAAGTACGGGGATCTCATCAAAGTTGAAACAACCAGTCAGCCAGGAAGCCCTGCCTAGCCCAGCTTTCGGCCCGCACAGTGCGAGGTCTTTGCCTTGCCGGTAAGGACGAGCGGCCGGCGTCCAGGCGACCGGATCGGCCGCGCCAGCCAGGCGGTGTTGATCGCGAACTCCGCGGCGGTAACCGGCCCTGGCTGGTGCCCTTTGCGGGCTCATCCCAATTGAGGGATGCTCCTATATTGCGCAACCGGGTGGCTGCTGGGTGGCGAGGTAGTCGCGGTAGGTGAGGATCGCGGCGCGGTTGGAGGTGTGTCCGCGTTCGATGTGAGAGACGGTGGCCATGGACCAGTGCAGGTCGTGCGCGGCGGTCTCGATGGTGATCCCGGCGGCCTGACGCAGCGGGCGGAGCTGGGTG